>CAZRWP010000018.1:0-2538 GCA_964603945.1 uncultured Pseudomonadales bacterium | reverse complement strand
ATATTTTCCACGGAACCGATGAATTCGTTAAACGGACCATCCACAATCTTGACGGCTTCGCCAATAGTGAAATCAGCTTTGTAGCTAGGAGCGCCTTGGCTCATGAATTTCTGAATGGCTTCCACTTCGTGCTTGGGGAGGGGAGTAGGCTTGTTGCCGACGCCGACAAAACCGGTGACACCTTGCGTGGTGCGCGCGGCCAGCCAGGATTCGTCGGTCAGTTTCATGCGAACCAGCATGTAGCCAGGAAAAATCTTTTCCTTGACTGTCTCGCGCTGGCCGCGCCGTACCCTAATTTTCTCCTGAGTGGGAATTAAAAATTCAAAAATTAAGTGATCCAAACCCATGGTTTCAATGCGTTGCTGGAGAGTTTCGGCTACTTTGTTTTCGTGGCCGGCATAGGTGTGCAAAACATACCACTTGGCGCCGTTTTTGGTTTTTACTTCTTCAGTAATGTCCGGATTAACAATAATGTGATTAGGATTTTGCGCCACAATTTCCTGCTCTTCTGGAGCTTCCAGATTTGGGTCTTGAGTTTGATCTGCCATATTTTTACCTTTCTGCCGAGTCATTGGTGAATGAATAAATGTTTTGTAGTTGGCGATTATAAGTCTAAATTGATTATTTTGTTAGCTTTATTTTGTCAGGATGAATTGGATCAGTCGGCTGAAGACCAAATCAAGACCCGCCACATATAAAGTGGCGATAGCAATAACAACTCCGCTGACAGCTGACAAACGGAGAGTTTGCTCCTTGGTCGGCCAATCAACCTTTCGAGCTTCCTCAATTACACCTTGAGGATATTGTCTCAGTTCTGCCAGGATATTTTTCCAGTTCATGAGGGCTTATTTTAGCATGAGTTCGCCATAGTAGGGCAGGTGAGAGATTTTGATGATTTTGCTGGAAATTTTGCTAATGTAAGCCTCACTTACAAACACCCTTCCTCAAGGAAGCCTCACCCGGGTGAGGCTTCCTTGAGGTGAACCAAATGTAAGTGAGGCTTACATTAGCAAAATCACTTATCATGAATAGTAGAGTGGTATAGTAGAATTCTCGGAGACTTTTTCTAGATAGCTCCGATTGCAGGCTTGCGATTAACTTCAATTACAAGCCGATATGTCAATGGAACCAACAAGAACAGTAAAGGAGTCAAATGTTGCAGAAAGTCCGTAAAGCTGTTATTCCGGCCGCTGGTTTCGGCACCCGTTTTTTGCCTCAAACCAAGGCGATGCCCAAGGAAATGCTACCAATTGTCGATAAACCGGTCATTCAGATTGTGGTGGAAGAGTTGGTGGATGCGGGAATTACGGAAATAATTATCGTGACTGGTTACCACAAGCGGAGTATTGAGGATCACTTCGATCACAATTTTGAGTTAGAAACTGAGTTAGAGCGCGGCAAGAAATATGACTATTTAGAGGAAGTTCAGCGCATTAGCAATCTGGCCAATTTTTATTATCTGCGTCAGAAAGGGCCCAAAGGCAACGCCACCCCCATCTGGAACGCCCGAGAAATTATCGGCAACGAGCCATTTTTGGTTTTCTGGGGTGATGACTTTATTAAAGCCACACCATCCCGAGCCAAACAGCTAATTGCGGCCTATGAAAAGTACAATACCGTTATTTTAGGCGGCGTCACCGCCCGTCGAGATGAAGACTACAAGCGTTACGGTTTTGCCGCCGGTGAGCAAATGGAAGACGGTGCCATCAAAGTCGAGGATTTAATTGAAAAACCAGGCAAAGAAAACGCCCCTTCAGACTTAGCCATCGTTTCTGGCCAGGTTTACAACCCTGACATTTTTGACGCCATTGAAGAGGCAAATCGTCGCCGCGAAGAGGGCAAGGAGTTAGTCTATATTGATGCTATCAATATCCTGCGTGAGCAAGGTCAGGCTGTCCACGCTGTTCCGATTGTGGGCGGTAAGTACTACGATTGCGGAAACGTTTTGGAATATCTCAAAACCGTGATTGAACTCGGCATGGAGAGCAAAATTGGTCCAGAGCTCAAAGACTGGCTCAAAGATCAAGAACTCTAGATTAGCCAAAGACCATTTTTTAGAGATATTTTTAATTCTCCTGAGGATTAGATGTAAGAGTTGTGCTTTTTATTAATTTTGTAAGAAGTTTGTCGCAAACTGATTAGTCAGGTTTCCTCTGGAAAACAAGGGGAGAGAACTGTTTGACGAATCTCAATTTATGCTAAGATGATTATGTTACCCGCCATCGCATATCGGGTCTTAAACTGCCTCGATAGCAACTGTTAGGGAGGAGTCGTATTATTAGCTCGTGGGCTAGTAATCGAGCCACCCACCTGGAGATTCCAGGAGACAGTGACCTTGACATGCCGGCGGGTAATTTTATTTGGTACAATTCAGCAGTTAGCATTGAAAGAGCAAGCTCATGTTTGCGGTGAAATCTGCAAGTTGTATGCTTGTGCTTAACTCACTAAGCTGACACCACGCCTTCGTAGCTCAGGGGTAGAGCGCATTCTTGGTAAGAATGAGGTCCTGGGTTCAATTCCCAGCGAAGGCTCACATAA
>CAZRWP010000017.1:0-2931 GCA_964603945.1 uncultured Pseudomonadales bacterium | reverse complement strand
TAGGCAGCAGCGTGGAGCTAGGGCGCTCTGGGGAGCGCTGCTGTCATCCTGAATTGAGTTTCGCGGTGTGAGTGCGGGGCCTTGCCGGGCAAGGGCTGAGCGTTCTGCTGCACTCACGTCAACGGCGTCCGGGCCGCCGCGAAAAGTGCGGGCGTAGCGCCCCAGTCAGCCGGGTGAGTTCCGAATCTCCAGGCCATCGGGCTCACCCGGCACCTTCGAGTTCTGACGTGTGGGCCGCGGCGTGGGTATGCGGCCACGCAGGCTGCGGTCGCCGTAGTAAGCCCCGCAGGCCGGCAAGGATAGAGGGAGTAGCGCCCCTCCGGCCCACACGTCAGCCCACCGTATCGCGTTCGAGTTCCGCAAAAATTCGAGGGACGAAATGCGGTACGACGCCAAGACATTTTTGCTTTCCCGCTGGCGCCAGAATTACGGGCAGCCTACGGGAAAGAATGCACGAGATTTCGTCGGCTTTAGGGCTGGCGATCCGAGGCACATGTTCTCGCAGCATGTGCGACCCTCAAGGGTCAACGTTTTCTCCCCTAGAAACTGGCCGTCCTGTTCACCCCAGTCCGGGACGGCCCCCTTTTCTGGTGGGGAGGGCACCAAATGAGCCTTGCCAAGAGAATCGAGGCGCGCTTGGCCGAGGGTGTGTCGCCGCGGCGCATTGCCTATGAGCTCGGATGCCGTCCGCGCTATGTCCACGAATTGAAGTGGCGGCTGAGAAATCCGGAACGTTATCGTCAGAAGCAGCGCGCTCTCAAAGAGAGAAAGCGCCGCGCCAAAGGCATGAAGCCGATATCCGAAATCCTCTGGCCCAAGGATCTGCACGAGACCGTCGTCTACCTGAAGAAGGTCGAAGGTCTTTCAGCAAGCCAGATTGCCAAGATCACGGGGAAGTCGCGGAACGCCATTATCGGCCATCTCTGGAGGACCGGAGCATGAGCGTCTGGCGCCAAGAGTGGTCGAAGGCAGATGAAGCGCGCCTGAAAGAATTGGCCGGAAAGCCTGGAATTACGGTGGCGATGCTTGCCGAGCAGTTCAAGCGCTCGCGGGAAGCCATGCGCGTGAAACTCTACAATCTCGGGATACGCCTTCCGCATCCTCCACAATGGTCTGAGGAGCGCACCCAGCAAGTCGTGAAGTTATGGAATGACGGTTTGAGCGCTGGCCAGATCGCACAACGGATCGGCGGCTTATCGCGCAACGCTGTAATCGGAAAGTTGCATAGGTTGGGTCTTACGAGATCTGCAACAGGAACCAGCACAACGGGGCGCACAAATCGAAAACCGCGCCCACCAAAAAGCAAGAGACGCATCGTGAAACCGAACCCTCTGCTTGAACTGGCAAAACTCCCTCTCCCCGAGGAGCCGCCCGACGAAATCGCCCGCACGACTATTCTTGATCGCGAGAAGGACCAGTGCGCCTGGGTGATTGGCGAGCCGCGTGAAATGAAATGCTGCGGTGCTCCAGTTGTTCCCGGCCTCCCGTCCCCATGGTGTGCCGAGCATGCCAGACGCGGCTACGACCTGCCGACGGTGAGCAGGAGACCATTTGTACTCCCGGACATGCAGCAAGCCTTGGCCCGAAAGAAAGCGCGTCAGGCCGGCGAGTTGGAGGAGGCCGCGTGACACAGGACGAATTCAACGCTCTCGCGTGGCGAGATTTTGTCCTCTGGTCGAGCAAGCAGCCGGAGGCATTGCAGGCGTTTCAGAACGAAACGGGTTTGTCGATGTCACCTTCTAGTGGTCTTGAAGCCGCAATAGATGCGGCGACAGGCGCGCGCTCGGCAATCGCAGAGGAATTCGTCAAGTGGGTAACGGAGAACTTCTGGGGCCTTGAATATGCCCCGAGAGCGTACCGAGAGAAGATCAACGCGTGAGGTAACGCACGTCGTGTGGAGTCGACTGAAACACTGGTTTGTAGCGCCATTTACTCCACGCGTATCGGAACGCGTTCCGGGGCCGATGAAACGCGTCTCTGTATCGCGTGCCCCGATAGAGGTGCCGGCGGCTCGTCAGGCCATCGCGTTTCTCGAATGGCTGCAACGCGATGACGGGCGTACCGGTGACGTGTTCCCGGCGGAGCTCATGGAAATGTATTGGGAAATGTGCGCCTGGGAGAACTGGAAGGTCCTGACCTGGCAACGCGTGGGCCACGAGCTTTCCGTGCTGATCGGCGGCGGCTCGAAATTGAAATGGGTGGACGGGAAAAAGCAACGCGTCTGGCACATTCCGAAACGCGTTCCGCCACGCGTGGTGAGCGTAGACAGGATCGTTCCCCCGGCACGTCAACGCGTTCTAGGGCCAATGGCAACACGTGTGGAGGCAGCATGAGAACCCCACGGAAGGTCGACGACCTGAAGCTCATGGAGCTTTGGTACTCGCGAATACCAGATGAGGAAATGGCGGCCCGCATGGACCACAACAGAGGGGTCCTGAGACGGCGGGCCAAGAAACTAGGGCTAAAGCCAAGGCGAGAAATCTGGGCACTGCAGGACGCGTGCTCGATGCTGCGCTCTGCGTAAACGGTTAAGGGCTCCGACCGCTGCCTACGGTGGAGCCCCTGAATTGCAGGATGTTTCGAGGGTGAGAGTCTGAAATTGGAGTTTGGCTGGGATCTCTGCCTCAGATCCAGCCGCCGAATTTGCGGAACGCCACGAACCAGAACCTAGGAACACGCAAAAATGCTGTTACACCATTCTCCCCCCGGAAGCAAGAGGGAAGTGCACGCTCCCTCAACAGATGTTCCACAAGGTTTCAACCGCATTGGCGACGTTGCCAAGTCGGTGACGAAGCGGGCGATCCTGCGTGGCTATGCGCATGGCGTTCTGTCGGTAGAGGCGACCCAGGCGTTGATCGACGCCCTCGATCTGAGGAGGGCGTGATGGCTGGGATCGGTCATAACCTGCAGACTCTTTCCGCTGCAGCAGAA
>CAZRWP010000016.1:0-3982 GCA_964603945.1 uncultured Pseudomonadales bacterium | reverse complement strand
AAAATTGAAGATCTCAAAGGGTTTGGCAAAATTATCGGTGGGTTAGAGAAGAAACTTGAAGAAGAATTGAAAGTTAATCAGGCAGGAGCGGAGATGATCTCCAGAATATTGATAGATTTAGAGCAATTAGAGGCGCATCTTCAGGAAAGAGTCGAAAAAGCTAGTAGTTTTTCTAAAAATTAACCCTTAATAAGCCAAAAATTTCTCCAATACAGCAGAAGCCGCGTTCACTTGAGGTGAGAGCGGCGGACATTTAGCCTTAATAAATAAAAATTTATTTTATTTAGTTAGAAGGTGGCGCCATCCGCTTCAAAAAAGGCGTTGGCGGCTTCAGCGTCTTCTTTCTTGGCATTTTCCAGAACTGTCTGAGGAGCGGACTCGACAAACTTCTTGGCATCAGCTAGACCGAGGTCAGGCTTGAGGGTGCGGACTGCCTTAATGGCGGCAATCTTGTTAGCACCAGCGGCGGTCAGAACGACGTTAAATTCATCTTTTTCTTCGACAGCGGCGGCTTCAGCGGCGGCTGGAGCGGCACCGGCCATCATCATTGGAGCAGATGAGACACCAAGCTCGTCCTCAATGGCGCTTACGAGTTCTGAGACTTCCATTAATGAGAGTCCCTTGATTTTGTCCACGATTTCCTGGACGTTGGCAGACATATCAGCCATGTTTTCCTCCTTTTTCCGCTAAACTAAAATAGCGGATTTATCGCGATTATTTACGCGTTATTTTCCTTTTTTTGCTCAGCCACGGCCTGTAAAGCCAGGGCGAGTTTTTGTGGCCCGGCGTTCAGCACGTTGCGCAAACCGTAAACCGGATTTTGCAGACGCTGAACGAGCATACCCATAAGTTCAAGTCGGCTGGGGATCTTGGATAAGCGATCGACTTCAGCCACGGTTAAAAGTTTGTCTTCAAAGTATCCGCCTTTAACCTCAACGGTACCGTTTTCCTTGATGTACTGATAAAGTGATTTGACCGCACTGACGGCATCTTCATAAGAAAAGAGTGTAAAGAGCTGATCTTGAAGCAGATCCTTAAGTCCTTCTGGTGCGCCGAGCGCGATATTCATCAGGCGATTGCGGGTAACCACAATTTCACCACCAGCTGAACGAATGTCTTGGCGCAGTTTTGTAAATTGCGCGACATTCAGTCCGGTGTATTTGGCAAAAATAATTGACTTAGCACGACCTGACTTGTCGGTTAGGTCTTTAACTGTGTCATATTTTTTCTGACTTGGCATAGGGCTCCTCCAAGTTTGACTCGTCAGGAAGGCTAAAGCCTTGTCGTTCCTCGTCAAACTTGTCGTCGCCTGGATATTTTCCAGGCGTTTTTTTGTTTTTTAAATTTCTTTTTATCTGAAAACAGCTAAAGCGCAGGGGAGAGTAAATTAGCCAATTAGGCCAAAATTTATTTACTCCTCGGCACAATTAAGGTGCTGTCTTCGGATCAGAGGTGAATTATATCATAAACTAAAGTCTGCTGAATAAAAGGATCATCCTTGCCCCTTCTCTTGCCTGGAAGGATCATCCTAGGATGATCCTTCCTGAGGAAACTAAGGGCAAGGATGATCCTTATCTCTGCAAAACAAGGGTCAATGCGATACAATTGTAATTGTACGAATGAACAAGTAGAGGATAAATTGACATTAGCAACAGAAGGTCCAGAGTCAGATGATCCACTTAATAAATATTTGGACAACCGAGAGGAAGGGCATAGCAATTCAGAAATAGACAGAATACGTAGTAAGTATTTTGCTGAAATCAAAAGAATATATGCACTGAATGATGCATATGAGGAGGCTTATAAGCGAAATGCTTCTGATCAAACCTTGGAAGCTATTATTAAAGCAAGAGAAGCTCAGGAGAGTCGCCTGCGTCAGCTAGTATTAACGGAGACTCAAGTTCCAGAAGCTGAAAATAAAAGCCCTGAAAAAGAGGAATAATTTTTTTACCTATCAAAAATAAACCGCTTGAAGCTCCAGACCAGCACGGCGCCGGATACCAGCGTGGTGATGGAGGTGACTATGTGTTCGGTTTGCTTGACGCGACGAGCTTGATCTAGGCTTTCCAGACAACTAGCTCGGCGCTCTGCTTGTTCTGCCTGCCAGGCTTCTGGAGAAACGGCCGGCTCACCAGTTTCTTTTTGTGGCAAGCCGTAATCAAAATCGCAACGGCTTTCTTCATAATTCGCCAGTGGATACTTTTCAAAGGTTAGCAAACGGACAGCGGTTAATGATCCCTGAATAAACCCATATATCAGTAAAATTACACCTATCACAAATAATAAATTAGTAAAAATGGCCTTAACGGTTTCGGTTTTCATATACCTAGTGTAACAAAAAATCCGGCTAACATGAGAGTGTAACAAAAAGCCGGCTCACATGAGCCGGCTTTATGCGTATACAAAGTATACAAAAATAATTTTATAGCTGAACTTTAATGCCGGGACTCATGGTGGCGGCAAGCGTCAGTTTCTCGATATTGGTCGGACTGACTGCTTTAACCAAAGTTTGGACATTGGCCACGAGCTCTGTTTCTGCTTGGCTGACTTTGCCAATTCGCACGTGCATTAAATTAGATTTCTTTTCTGGACGCAAAATAGTTGAACCAGCTTCCAAGGATGATTTCTTGGCAGAAGGATCATTGGTTACGGTGCCGTTTTTAGGATTTGGCATTAAGCCGCGAGGACCCAAAAAGCGGGCGTGCTTGGCTAATTTTGGCATCATGGCCGGGGTGGCCAGCAAAACGTCAAAATCAATGTTTTCTTCAGCAATATTGGCTAAAACTTCATCATCAACCACGGCTACACGCAGTTTTTTACCGGTTGTATGAGGAAAAGTGACCTCAACGGGGTTAATTTCCCTGGTTAGATTTAGGTGAGCAGTTACAGTGCCGTCAAATTTGCTATAAGAAGTTTGTTTTATAAGATTAACAGCATCTTCTAAAGGATAACTGTTTGTTCGGTCAACGCGACTGCGAGCCGCGACATATTTCTTACTGCGCTGTTTGGCTTGAGCTTTAACTGGAGCTGTGGACTCAGCTGGAGTTTGTTCGTTTTCTGCGGTTGGAGTTTCCTCGGCCGTTTCATCAACAGTTACAACGCCTGATAATTCAGTTAAATCAACGTTAACGAGATCTTTCATGGCACCCATATTTACTCCTTTACCTCAGTCGTTTCAGCTTGGTCACTGCCTTCGGCTGAGCTTTCATCCTCAGCGTCAGCGGCGCCTTCAGCGCCTTCGGCGGCCTCTTCGGCCTCGGCGGCGGCTGAATCAGCGGCCTCAACTTTGGCGGCCGCGGCGGCGAATTTTTCTTCTTCAGTCATTGAGGAAACGTATTCAACACCCTGGACATCAACACCCATACTGCGAGCAGTACCGATGACCATTTTCTTGGCTGAGTCTACGTCAACTGTATTAAGGTCGGGTAGTTTAGCCTCGGCAATTTCAGCAATTTGAGCTTGAGTTAGCTGGCCGGCGTTTTTGGCGCCAGCTGTTCCAGAACCCTTGCTCATGTTTAAGGCTTTCATAATCATGGCTGAAACCGGAGCCAGCTTAATTTCGATATCAAAAGAACGGTCTTCGTAAACAGTTACCTGAGCTGGAAGCATTTCGCCACGCTTGTCTTTGGTCAGATCATTGTATTTATTACAAAAATCCATAATATTGATACCGGCTTGACCTAAAATAGGTCCAACCGGAGGGGCAGGATTAGCACTGCCGCCGCGCAAGTTAAGCTTGAGCGTGTTAATAATCTTTTTGGCCATAATAGCTCCTTAGAGTTTTGTTGAGCGATATCAAAATCGCTAGTTATTTGTTTTGTTCCAAAAATGGGGAAGAAAAAGCCAGTTAAATATAAAATTAAACTGAGAACAAGCAGGGCATTTAAGCTGACTGACAAGTCCGTCGCGATTTCGCTCCCTCATCTTGAGGTAAGGTGAATTATATCACAAGGCGGATTATCTAAGCTGAGAATGGTCTAAA
>CAZRWP010000015.1:0-4942 GCA_964603945.1 uncultured Pseudomonadales bacterium | reverse complement strand
ATATGTAGACGAGGGATATTTGAGCGGAACTGTGATCCGGATGAATGGCGGTGGATCATGAGATCTGAAATATTCAACGTTGCCATTCCACTGCGTGCCCCGGATCGCTGGCGCCATGCGAAGGTCATTGCTAACAGGAAAGCGCGAGATCTGATCGAGGGGCATGGGTGGCAGGGAGCACGCATAACGCTGCTGCACCCCGAAACCCTGCAGGTACGAACGACGAAGAGTGGCGAACGGCTAGAGTGCTACGAGTTCGACATTGTCGAGGTTGAGTGATGCTCACGGTCGCTTGCTTCTTCTGGTTAGATCCAGCCCGCCGCCGCTCCTACGAGTTCTCGGCGGAGGACGTTCGGATCTGGGACCGCATGATCGAGCGGAACTTGACGGTTCCCCATCGGCGGGTCTGCGTCACGCATCGCCCGGATCTGATCGACTTCATGGAGACGTTGCCGCTCGATCCGGAGAAGCACGCCCCCGGCACCTGCTGCGTGAAATTGCAGGCGCACAAGCCCGGTGGGGTCGCCAAGGAAGGCGATCGCGTCCTGCTGATGGACATTGACTGCGTGGTGACGGGCGATCTGAACCCGCTGGTCGAGAGGGATGAGCCTGCGGTCTGGTGGACCAATCCGAACTTCAAGGTTGGGGGCAGGCGCGGATTTATTCAGGGGTCTCTACAACTCTTTACCGTTGGTGCGACAGAGTTCTTGTGGCGCGATTTCTGCCCCAAAACAACGCCGGGGTTCTATAATCGCCGCTTCGGTGGAGCCGAGCAAGCTTGGATCTCCGAGCGCCTGAACACCGCCTATCCAGATGCAGGTTGGCAATGGGACGTGCCGCACTGGACCGATGCCGACGGGGTATACGGTGCTGGCCGGTTGTTCAACGGCAAGCCTGACAATGGCGTGCAATCCGAACTGCCGGCGAATGCGCGGATCGTGTTCACGCCCGGCGATCGTTCCCCGTCGCAGCCTGAGTTCATGGCGGCTCATCCTTGGGCGCGCGAGTTCTACCATTGAGGGACAAACCTAATGAGCGACGAACTAGCCGAGGCAATGAGGCAAGTGGCCAACTCCAATGTTGAGATGGCGAAGGTCAACGCGGCATCCCTTATTCAGCGCGAGCAGCATTCTCAGCGTGAAGAAGCCAGCAGAGACCGGGGGACAAGGTTTCATTCTGTCCTCAATGCCTTGAACTACGCAGTCAGGTTCAACGACAAGCGTTCGGATCGCACCGCAGAGCAGGTTCTTGATGATGCCGACAAGTTTCTCGCATGGATCGAGGATAGGTATCATACGCCGAAGGCCGACACATGAATGAGTTGATGCAATATCTCCCCCCTGTCAGCAGCGGCCCGCTGAAATACACCGGCCAAGTCGCGGCAGGTTACGACGCCAAGCGCGAGCAGTCGCCGAAGTGGATCTGCGAGCAGCGCATCATCGAGCAGTGGATCGACGAGATGCCGGAAGGCTCCGTGATCCTCGATGCTCCATGCGGGACGGGGAGGTTCCTGCCCTCCTATGAGCGCAACGGACATCAGGTCTATTTCCTCGACATCTCCTCGGACATGATTGCCCAGGCGAGGCGGAAACTGAAAAAGCCGGGTCCGTTCATGTTCGGCGTCGGCGATGTCCGGCAGGTGCCACTCGAGGACAAGAGCGTCGACTACACCCTCAACATTCGCATCACCCGGTGGCTCTCGCCGGAAGACAACGTGCGGATGATGAAGGAGATGCAGCGGGTTGCACGGAAGGGGATCATCTGGACGGCGCGCATTGCCCACCATCCTCATGCGAGAAGTCGGGAGCTGTTTGAGTCCGCCTTCGATGGCTGGAAGATCGAGCGCGAT
Source organism: uncultured Pseudomonadales bacterium (assembly GCA_964603945.1). Taxonomy (GTDB): domain Bacteria; phylum Patescibacteriota; class Microgenomatia; order UBA1400; family UBA1396; genus UBA1396. Next base: position 3,093 of record CAZRWP010000015.1, on the reverse strand, counting down.
GCCATCGGGTACGAGTTGCCATATCGCATCTTTATGGCCGTTCCCGCATGAGCCTGACTGTAGCGACATACTTCTGGTACGAGCCGGACACCAAGTTCTCTGCGAACTACGTCTACACGCCGGATGATGTTCGGCTTCTCCAGCGCATGGTCAAGCGCAACCTGACCGTGCCGCACGAGTTCGTCGTCATTACGGATCGGCCTCAACTGTTCGATGGGGACGAAGAAATCCGCGCGGTTCCCATAGATTGGGCGAAGCATGTTCCAGGCACCTGCTACGTGAGGCTGATGACGTTCAGCCCGGCAGCAAGAGAACTCATCGGCGAGCGCGTCCTGCAGATGGACTTGGACTGCGTGATCGTCGGCAACATGGACGACCTCGTGAACCGGAATGAGGACTTGGTTCTCTGGCACAATCCGCGCCGCGTTCCGTGGGATGGGCCGGACGCAGATCCTCGACTGCCCTGGTACAATACTTCGATCCTGCTCCACAAATGCGGGACCATGACGGAGATCTGGAAAGAGTTCGACCCGAGCAACGTCAGGTTCCGGGATGACCAGTGGTGGATTTCCGCGAAGCTTGGCCCCGATATGCCTTATTGGGATCGCGCGGACGGGATCTACCGGAACCTGATCCCGAACCGCCCCGGCACTGGCGTGCAGGGCGAATTGCCGGAGAACGCAAAGATCGTGTTCTTTCCGGGTTCCACAGGCAAGGCGCATGACGCTCACATGATCGAGGCGAACCCGTGGATCAAAGAGCATCGGTGGTGAGTGTGATGTCAGAGCATGTCTATGCCACTCTTCTCATCGTCGGGCTCTTCGTAATGGGCCTATATGAAGGGCAGCGCGAAGTGATGCTCCTGGCCATGGCCACGACCGTTTTCGCCGGGGTTTCGCGCATGGAATGGGACCTCGGTCACGAGGGAAAGGGGTCGGTCGCGGCAATCTCTGCCGTTATCGCTTGGGTTGCCGGGCTCGCGCTTCTGTTTATTTTCTGAGCGAGGAAAGACTGAGGGACAAATGCCCCGCAAGAAAACAGATCCTCTGATCTCCGCCCTCATCGCCAAGCTCCCGCCAGCAGGAGAGGAATGGCCCGTCGAGGAGCAGGTCAAGTGGCTGAAGCTGATGGCGGCCACCTTCGGCCTAGTCTACGGCGGCGATGCCGTGGCGAGGATGGAGACGCAGGAAGTCGAGGCCCCAAAGGCCGCGCCGCCACCGCCGCCCAAGCCCAGGAAGCCGAACTATCGGTTCGTGATTGACGAGAAGGGCTTCGTCAAGCGCGGCAATGGGCAAAGGGTCATGCCGTCGGACATCGACGCAGAGGTCGTTGATCTCAGCAACGGCACTGTGGACATGCGCCAGATTACCTGGGCCGACGACTCTCAGGGCCTCAATGGCGCGGATATAACGATAGTGCTGCCGACATGAAGTGGCTTGACATCGCAGGCCCTCCAGCGGCCGGCAAGAGCACACTCGCGTATCCGCTCTTCGGCGACAAATCAGTAGGCTGGGACGGCCTACCACCACCGGCCTACTGGAAACCCTTCCTCGACGAGATCACCGAGATGATGATGCTCGTCAAGGATCACCCCAGTTTCGAGGCCGTTCTGAGAATGAACGACCGCAGCGCCAAGAAGATGGTGACGGTCGAGAGACTGCAGGACGAGCGCGTATTCATCCAGACCGGATTGGTCCAGCGCATTCTAGGCTTCGGCTGGCGGCTCCATCAGATGGGCCGGGATGTCAATTTGATCCGTCGGGCGCTGTGGTTGATGCCTGTGAGCGTAGGCGTCGTGTTCCTGAAGGCAGATCCAGAGGTCATCAAGGAGCGCAACCGGAGGCGCCGGGAGAACCCTGCGACGGCGCACGAGGACCGCTCGTTCCAGGTCGATCCAATGCTCCCCGCAATCGCCGTGGCGAAGGAGGTGCTACGTGAGCGTAACATCCCCGTCTTGGAGCTCGACGTCCAGCACCAGTCCATCGACGCAGCCCGAGAGCAGCTTGTCGCGTTTGCCGACGAAAATGCTGGTAACGCCACGTCGGTACGATCTGGCTGTGAAGCATGCCTTCTTTCAGTACCTCCTCCATGGTGGAGATGAGGACGCGGTTCGAATTTATCGCTGGCATATAGATCGGCGCTGCGGCCATCGCTTCGCACTCGGTCTCCCAATGGACGTGTGGAAATGGAGCGTCGACGACTACGTTGCCGCTGCCGGTGCCCTGTGTGCCTCGATGGCAAACCGTGGGTTTATCCCAGAGTGCGCTGTTCCGATCGATCCTGACGGAGAGCTTCTAGGCGGAGCGCATCGCGTAGCGTGTGCGCTGGCGCTGGGGATCGAGGAAATACCTGTGGTTCGCAAAGAGCAGAGAGCCTGGGCTCCTCCGTGGGGCCGGGAATGGTTCGTCGCGAACGGGATGGCTCAAGATGATCTGGATCGGCTTGCCAGAGACATGGAGTTGATGTGTGATGGAATCAGCCGATAGTAAGTTTCTCTACTACTTGTCTATGTCCAACTACGTCCGTGTGCCGCAGACCTATAAGGAAATGGTAGCCGCCGCTGTGGCTTGCGAACAAAAGGGATGGGTCAAAGAGGCTGACAGTTGCCGGCAGGACTATCGAAGTTATTACCTGACCGCAGCGGGTTGCGAGGCCGTAGGCGTCTCTGACCCAGAAAGGCTAAAGAGACTTGCGCACATCTGGGTAGTAGAGGAGCTTCTTGCATTAAACAAGAAGCGCCCTGGATGGCTCAGGAGGATTTGGAGCGCGTCGAGACCGATTATCTACAGATTGCGCCCCAGAATGTCCCGGATCGGTTCTCGTCTTCCATGAACCGATCATAGACCCAATTGTTTTCGTGCGGTTCGGTGCAGATCCAAACGAGACCGGACCAACTGCGTAGTTCACCAATCACAGGCCCGGTTGCTTTCACAGGTTCAATCACCTTCACCGGCATCAATGACGACGCCCTGACGATAGCCGGCGCGGCCACCAAGCCCACCAGTCCAGTCACCAATGATCTGCGTGTGATTTGCATCCGCGGAACATACCACCATTCGCAAATCGAGGGAACCCAAATGGTAGACGCCCCCA
>CAZRWP010000014.1:0-5266 GCA_964603945.1 uncultured Pseudomonadales bacterium | reverse complement strand
GATCCGAATACTTCAGATACCGCTCATTACTATGAAATTGAGGTTAATACAGAGTGTAATTTTACCGGAACCATGATGTGGGATTCTGGCAAGACTGCTATGTCATCACTTGCTCAAGGCAGTCGCAGTACAGATATTAGTTACGCCGGCTCAGCTCTGTCCTTAGACACTTATTATTGCTGGCACATCAAGTTTTGGGACGCCGCCGATACTGAGGGAGACTTTAGCGCTTCTGGCATTTTTATGATTGTTGAAGGAAATTCAGCTCCCACCGCGCCAACTGACCTTTATACTGAAGGTGCCACTAATCCAACCAGTGTCGCAGATACCACTCCTGAATTTTCTGCTATCTATAATGACCCAAACTCCGCCGATACCGCTCATTACTATGAAATTGAGGTTAATACAGCTTCTAATTTTAGCGGTACCAGCATGTGGGATACTGGCAAAACCAGCATGGCGAGCATCAATCAAGGATCGCGGTCTGGCGACATTTCCTATGCCGGCACTAGCTTGGTGGCTGATACAACCTATTATTGGCGGATCAGGTTTTGGGACTCTGACGACGCCGAGGGAGCTTGGAGCTCTGTCGCAAGCTTCACCATGGCCGAAGCCAGCCAGACGACTAATTTGTATCTAGAGGGAATTAACGCTGAGGGAATTAAGCTGGACTGAGCTTGAGAATTGTAAGCCTCACTTACACTGAGTGCACCTCAAGGAAGCCTCACCCGGGCGAGGCTTTCTTGAGGAAGAGTGCGTGTAAGTGAGGCTTACAATTCTCCCACCAGATCCACCAGGCATGGCCCGCCTGGAAATCCATTGACAGCCCTTGCAAAAATAGCCATAATGAAATGGTATATGTCGCGCCTGCCGCCGATCGAATCAGCATATCTGGAGACATCACATTTGGTGATGGCTCACGATCAGGGCGTCGCTGGCGGCACCGCTGGCGCAGGCGCGCCGATTTCTTCAGTTCTCTCTGGCGACAATAGCTCCCGCTATGTCGACAAATCACCAAGTCAACGTGCCCGTTGGCGTTTGCCGGTCGCACCAGCGCTTTTAGGAGTATTGTTTGCCGCCATAGCTGTTCCAGCCGCTCTGCTCTACGCCGCCCAACCTCATCAGCCAAACATGTCTCAAGATCAACAACAGCAAATGGCCATGTATATAGATGAAAATAATCAGCAACAAGGCAATTTAGTCGCCAATCAAGGCGCAGGTGCCAATGGAGCCGCCAATCAGGAATACACTGATGCCACTCTAGCCGGTGCTGAGAATGCGATTGACGAAACTCCTCTGGATGCAGACGCCAACGCGGCTAACGGCGCCATGGGCGAAGGCATTGGGCCAATCGTGGATGCTGACTTAACCACTCAGGCGGAATTGGCTTCGTCAGCTAGCAATGTAAAGAACAAAACCTACGCTTATCACCTAACATTGGCGCAGGGATTCCTCAAAAAAGCAATTGATCTATCACAAAATTCTCAAGGAGCTCAGTCTGAAGGCCAAAAAGCCGAAATTAAGAAATACTTAGATCAGTCGTTAGAGTCTGCCAATAAGGCAATTGAGTCCGACGCCCGCGAAGGCTCCGGCTTTTTGGTGCGCGCGCGCATCTACAAAACCGGCGCCGTGCTTGACCCCACCCTCACAGAGTTAAGCGACCAAGATCTGCAAATCGCGCGCGCGCTGGGCATTGACAGCAACTACCTCACTGAAGGCCAAGACGTTTATGACCTCCTGCCAACGCAGCAAGCTACCGACCTGGCCGGCGCCCCAATCATCGCCGACCCAGAATCAGGCAATGACAGCACCGTCGCCACTGAAACTAATGATAATTCTCAAACCGGCACCATAATTATGCCAACTGGCAAAACTGAAATCACTGTAAATCTGCCAAGTTTAACGGCCGGACAATCAATTCAAGTCAACTCAACCCCCGATCAAGATACGGCCGGCGCCACCTACATGGTCAAAAGCCAAGAAGTCGGCACCGGTTTCACCATTCAATCTTCGCAAGCAGTTGATCATGACGTAATGATTGAGTGGCGCGTCATCAGCGAATAAGAGAAAATTGGCGCCAATTAAAAAAATTAACCCTAATTATGTTATGAACAATGTTAGCGAAGAATTTCAGATAATATCAGCTTCTCAACAATAAATGTTCTTACAAAACTAATCACTTCTACTCACCAACAAAATAGAAAACAACAAATATACTGTAATTTACTCAAGATATACCCATTGAGTACAACGCCAACTACCAGTAAACTGAAACTTACCATTGCCATCTTAACTGCATACGAAACAAGGAGGAACCATTTATGAATAACAAAAAAGATCTCATCGCTAGCTTTGGCAGTACTCTAATGCTGATTGCTGCCTTTGTCTTGCCGTTTTGGTTCCTGCCAGTTACCGTCAACGCTTTTGGCTTCCAAAAACAATATCTTATGGTTCTGCTTGCCGCGGCCATGTTGCTTCTCTGGGTAGCTCAATCAATTAAGAACAAACGAGTTTTGCTCAGCTTATCTACTATTAATGTTGCGGCTGTAGCGGCCGCAGTCGTAGCTGGTATATCTGCCCTGATCACCCCGAATGTGCTTTACCAGCTTTCCGGACGCTTTGTCCTGCTGGCTTCGATGGCAGTCATTCTGCTGTTTGGCGCCAGTGTAGCCCGCCGCCTGCGTTGGCAGACCGTGCTTAAAGTTTGGCTCTACTCAGCTACTCTCTTGAGTGTGCTAACACTCCTGCAATTCACACCGTTTGGTGTATCTAATTTGGTCAATCAGCTGATGAGAACCAATTTCCCCAATACCTTGGTCTTTAATTTAGCTGACTCACCTCTGGTTTATCTGACATTTGCCGTACCAGTTGCTTTGGCTGGCTTAGTGGCCACCTTTAAGCAGACTCAGGCTAATGATGACGAATCAGCGGCTGTCCGCTTATTAAAGGGTCCATTACCCTGGTCAATTATTACTCTGGCAACCTCAGCGGTTGTGGGTGTAGCAATTGCTACAGACGCGGCGCTCAGGCCGTTAATTCTGCCCTTCCGCTATGGCTGGAGTATTGCCGTGGAGAGTTTCAAACAATTACCAACTTTCCTGGTTGGTTTTGGACCAGAAAACTTCACCAGCGCTTTCCACCGTTTCCGTGACGTGTCCTACAACACCACTGAAATCTGGGATATTACCTTCGGCACCAGTAGTTCGGAAATTCTGCATGCCCTGACCACCACTGGTGTACTGGGTGTCGGCGCCTTGATTGCTTTCATGGTTGCCCTGCCGATGGCCGCTCGCAAGCAACTTAAAAACAACCCCTCTCTGTTGGTGTTTGTACTGTCTTACTTGATACTGTTTTTCCTTCTGCCCTTTAGCCCCCTGACTTGGGGCGTGTTGGCCCTAACCGCTCTGGTGGTAATGAGTGAATTACGACTGAGCAAAGGAGATGCCATCAAGGATGTTGTGCTGATGCTGTCTGCCATTCGCATTGTGCCTGAAGGTGGCATGAAAGCCGTCCGCACTAGCGCTGGCTTTGCTTATGTGGTCTCAGCTATCGTGGTAGCACTGGGAGCACTTAGTCTGTACGCGGCTGGCCGAGTTTACGCCAGTAATGTTGCGTATTATCTGTCGCTTCAAGCGGCTAATAATAATGACGCCGTCAAGACTTATGAGTATCAGCAATGGTCGATTCGGCTGAATCCGGTAGATCCACTCTATCGTCGCACATACGCCAACACCAATTTGATAATTGCTCAGACTTTATCCCAGAAAGGTGAAGATGAGCTAACAGATGAAGATCGTCAAACCATGGCCAAATTGCTTCAGCAGGCAATCCGAGAAGCACGTAACAGTGCCACCTTGGATTCTGCACAAACAGAAAACTGGGAAACCATCGCCACCATCTACTCTCAACTGTTAGATGTTGAAGGCGCGGCTGACTGGGCGAATGCCGCCTTGGTTCAGGCTATTCAAACTGACCCAGTTGCCCCTGGCCTGCGCCTTGGTCTAGCTGGTCTGTACCGCCAACTAGAGCAACCAATCCAGGCTCAGCGGCTGATTGAACAAGCCATCGAGCTGAAGCCAGATTGGGCCAACTCCTACTTCAACTATGGCGATATCCTTGAAGTGCAAGAACAACCGCTTTTGGCCTATCAGGCTTACCAGCAGACTCTACAACTTCTGCCAGCCGAGTCTGAGGACCGAGCCGTCGTTCAAGAGAAATTAGACGCCCTCCGCCCCGCCGCTGAAGAAGCTTTAGCTCAGCTCCAAGCTGAACAAGAAGCCGCCCAACAAGGTGCCGCTCAAGGACAAGGCACTGAAGGCCAAGGTGCTGAAGGTCAAGGTGGGCAGGCTCAACAGATCCCCACGCCTGATCAACCTACCGTTCCAGATGAGGAACTCCAGGTCGAGAACCCACCTGAAGGCTTCGAGGAAATCGTTAACAATGAAGCCCCTCCTCAAGATGAAGCCGCCGATCAAGGTGAACAAGCCAATGACAACATCGTCTTACCTGAAGACGTCGGTATCTAAACCCTAGTTAAGAAAACAGAAAAGCCCCTGGAAACAGGGGCTTTTTCGGGGGGGGGTGGATTGAAGGGGTTTCAATTGTAAGCGTCACTTACACAAGGTGCACCTCAAGGAAGCCTCACCCGGGTGAGGCTTCCTTGAGGAAGAGTGCGTGTAAGTGAGGCTTACAAAGCAAGCCCTTCTCCACCACAAAGCCACAAAAACTCAACTTAAAAAACCAGTCAACGTCGCCAGGTGGCAAAAAATTTAAGAATCAATCAAATTTCCACTCAACAAGTGCCATGCTAATCACTACAGAGGACAAAGGCCGCCGTCGGCAAACCGCTACAGATACTGCTACAGCGTTCTTGTGAGGTGGCGATTTGACCGTCGGATTCATTCTCCAGAACAGCCCAGGCGCAGTAGAGATCGGTGTCAGTTGGGTGAAGCTGATAGTTGTAAGAGTAAGCACCACCGGATGACTCATCCAAAGGATCGATCGGCAATTTAGACATATAGGTGTTGCCGCCTATGCCAAACTCATCACCCCAATCAAAAATCTCACTGGTTGCTGAATGCTGAATCTGATTACTAGCGGTACTGGCCGGGTTGCGTCCGAAGTCAGTAAAGTACATCCGCAAAGCCGTTTGTAATTGTCGCAGGTCACTTTTGCGCTGGGCGTCGGGGGGGGGGGGGGGGGGGGGCGCGCAAAAAAAAAAAAAAAAAAAAAAAAAAAAAAAACAAAAAAAAAAAAAAAAAAAAAA
>CAZRWP010000013.1:0-6837 GCA_964603945.1 uncultured Pseudomonadales bacterium | reverse complement strand
TGCTGTCTGATCCTGTTTGAATATGGAGTTTACTTAACGGACTCGTCGTCCCAATTCCCACAAATCCACCATTAGTTACGACAAAGTTGTTGTTCACAGATAATTTTTGAGCTGGACTGACAGTGCCAATTCCCACATTGCCGGCAAAGTAGGCTGTTTTATCCGGATAAAGTCTTAAGGCATTTTCGCCATGATCAACACTTGATCCCGAGCCAAAGAACATATAGTTTACCGTAGGTGTTCCACCAACATTTGTATTTCCATAAATACCAAACGCCCCTGTTTTGATGGTTTGTGCGTCATTTGTTACGTAAGACTCAATATAGGAATTGGCAAAGGCTATTCCGGTTGGTCGATTATCATGTATGCGAATTCCAGCTCCATAATTACCATTTATTTCTAAATTTTTCTGAGGTGCCGTCGTCCCAATCCCCACATTCCCGCTAGTGTCCCAAATACCACTGCCTGGGAAGTAGGTGTTGGCTGAGAAGGTCTGCTCTCCAGTCCAAGTGTTAGCGTTACCAAGGTTAAGGCTAGCAACTACATCTCCAGTAGTAGGGCTAATGTTTAGAGTACCATCTGAATTAGTAACAGAGCTAACTCCAAAGCTACCAATATTTCCACTAGTTAGTAGAGCAGAGTTACCCCAGTACAGGTCTCCACTGGCTGCACCACCGGCAGCAGAGGTGTTCAGGATGTCGTAGGCACCGCCAGCCGCACCCAAGCGAACGGCACCGGAAACGTCGAGTTTCTGGGAAGGGGACGTAGTGCCAATCCCGACCAGACTATTTCCAGAGTCAATGTAGAAATCATCTGTCCCTATAGAAAAGTCATATGCCGAATCAGAAGGATATATATTAAAGTTGCCTCCATAATGTGCTGGAGTCATATCAAATGTCCAGCGAGTAGTATTATTATCTTGCCAATGCATTCTTGCACCAGAAGCAAAGGCACTGGTAGTTAGGTACAAAGCTGCCGATCCGCTACTCTGATCTAAAGTTAAACCAACATTATTACTTCCTTGTGCTCCCGCAATTAACTTAACGTTGCCGCTGTAAACGTTGTTTGCAATATTTAAGGTTGAATTGATAGTGTCGGCGTCACTCACATATATTTGTTGACCCTTTCCGGTGCTCAGATCTGTTCCGAATCGTAATCTATTGGTTGAACTGCTGTTGGGAAGTAAGATATCTCCGTTAACTTCTAATTTTGCTCCTGGCGCGGTGGTGCCGATTCCGACATTACCCGAACTATTAATTCGCATTCTTTCAGTTCCCGTTGTAGTCGTGTTATTCGAAGCAGTGTAGAAGGAGAGATCAGTAACTGCATTAAGAGCGCTGGAACCACCACCAATGTGGAGTTGGTTCGTTGCGCTGTTCCCGTTTAGAAGGATAGCCGATATATCCTCTTCTGAATTCGTATAGTGTCTACCTTGGATGTAGAGATTTTTTAGGGTTGCATCGGCGGTGGTGTTGCTGATTCTTAGTTGTTGAGCGTTGCTGCCAATGATATCTAAACGTGTTGCTGGAGATGTTGTGCCTATCCCAAGAGAACCGGCTGCAGAAATTCGGATCTTTTCGGTTCCGGCTGTCGTGAAGGCGAGAGCGTCAGCACTTGGTGAATAAAGGCCTGTATTGTTATCACTATAGAAAGAGAAGGCAGGAGCTGCTTGTGAGCCAACCCAGGCGTGGAAACGGCCATCATAACTCCAACCAGAGTTCACTGTCCCACTACTGGCTACATCCATGGCGTAGGTGGTGTAACCACTGTTTTCTATACTTATGCCAGAGGCGTAGGAGTTGCGCACCACTTTTAGATTTGCATTTGGTGAAGTTGTCCCAATTCCAACTCTGCCACTGGCCACAATGTAACCATCGGCAATTGATGGATTACTGGCCGTGTAGCTACTGCCCACAACCAAGCCGCCACTACTGGAAAGCTGCATGGCTTTGGTAGTGCCATTAACGTAGAAGTTGGTTAAGCCTGGTGAGTTGAGCCGAGCATAGGTGGCCCCGAACTGGAGGAAGGCGTTGGAGGTAGTTCCGCGGAAGAGAGAACCATCAGGGATAGTCACATCACCACCCACGTTCAAGGTTCCACCAACGGTGGTGTTTCCGGTTAGGCCAGCTACTTGGAACTTGGCTGAACCCGTGGCCGTACCACCAACAACCAAATCTAAAGTGGTGTTGAGAGGATGAATCACCTCATCGGTGACTTTCCAGATATTTGAACCAGCGGTTAAGGAACCAGCGTCGATCCACTGGGTGCCGGTGGCGGTGGAGGCCAAGATGTAACCACTGGTACCGGCACTGTTGGCTGAGTCCTTGAGGGCACCAGTAATGCGGACATCACCATTCACATGCAGGGTGTCAGAAGGAGCGATGGTGCCGATACCGACGTTGCCGGCGGTTGTCGCTCTGAGAACTTCCGTCCCATTCGGGCTCAATCGGATATATCCACCATTTGTTCCCCAAGAAGAGGAAGTAGTTTGAAGAGTTAAACCTAGGGTACTGCTTGTGGCTCTACTGTAGGTTATACCGTCTCTTTCATTAAGAGAGAGATAGTTGGTAGCTGTGCCACTGTCGAGTAGTCTTAGAGTAGCGTTGCCGGCATTTTTTGCGACATCGAGAGCGAAGCCAGGGTTGGTGGTGCCAATTCCGAGTTGACCAGTGCTATTAAGAGTTAATACATCACCAGCTGCACCTCCGTCAGAAGTGACACTAATGTAATCGCCAGAGTAAGAAGAAATTCCATTTAAGGTTAATAGCTGATCGGTAGTGTTGATAGCGTTGATGGTTAAATTGACTCCCAAATTTGAGCCAGACCGTGGATCGACATAGTAGTTGGTGTTGCTGCTATCAATAAATCGTTGGGCAATAAACTCTGCACTTCCGTTTATGCGAGCTCGAGTTGTGCCAGTTCCAAACACTGCATAGTCACCAGCAACTGCTGATGGATCGCCAACAATTAGCTGACCACCTTGGACGTGAAGTTTTGCTAAGGTGTCGGGGCTGTTGGTTCCGATCCCCACATTCCCATCCGCCAGAATCGTCATCCTAGCGAGGTTATTGGTTTTAAATTGCAAACCAAAATTGTCATTAGTGCCAAGCACTCCTAAAGCGCCAAAGGTGTTGCCACCCTGGAGCCAAGCGTTAGAGCCAATAGCCGTGGAGACATCAGTCCAAACGGGAGTACCAGTGCCTTGAGAAAGTAAAACTTGACCAGTAGTTCCAGGCAGACCACCCGCGCGTAGAGCACCGGTGAAGTTAATGTCCCCGGTGACGTCGAGTTTATAATCAGGCGCCGTCGTCCCAATTCCCACATTTCCACTACTGCGCCAAATCCCACTGCCTGGGAAGTAAGTGTTAGCTGAGAAGGTCTGTTCTCCAGTCCAAGTATTGGCGTTAGCCAGGTTTAGGCTGGCAATTACGTCACCAGTGGTGGGAGAGATGGTCAAGGTGCCATCAGAGTTAGCTACGCTACTAACGCCAAAGTCGCCAATATTTGCACTTGTTAGGAGCGGATCATCTCCCCAGTACAGGTCACCGCTGGCGGCGCCAGCTGAGGCTGAGGTATTGAGAATATCATTAACTCCACCAGCCGCACCCAGGCGAATAGCACCAGCGATGTCTAGCTTTTGGGATGGGGCAGTGGTGCCGATGCCGACGTTGCCAGAAGAATTAAATGTCATTCTTTGGGTATTATTTGTATAAATATGAAGCGTATCTTCAGCAGTCTGAGCAAAACCAGTGTTAGCGTCACCAATTGATAGCATTAAGGTTGGGGAGGCTACTCCACCTAAGCCAATTCCAACTTGGTTGATAGAGTTCCACTTAATTGCGGCACTATTGTATGCCTGTCCAATATATCCATAAGTAAATGATTGCCCCGAAGGACCGTATCCACCCATGGAGAAGTAGTCAGTACCATCTGTATTTTCCATTCCCATGATAGCCCTTGCCCATCCACCACTGCCAGCAGGTCTATCGTCTCGAATGAAGATGTCGTCACCAGAAAACAGAGTTCGTAAGGCCACAGTGTTGCTTTGAATTTCCAGCTTGGCACTTGGCGCCGTCGTCCCAATTCCCACATTTCCACTACTGCGCCAAATCCCACTGCCTGGGAAGTAAGTGTTAGCTGAGAAGGTCTGTTCTCCAGTCCAAGTATTGGCGTTAGCCAGGTTTAGGCTGGCAATTACGTCACCAGTGGTGGGAGAGATGGTCAAGGTGCCATCAGAGTTAGCTACGCTACTAACGCCAAAGTCGCCAATATTTGCACTAGTTAGGAGCGGATCATCTCCCCAGTACAGGTCACCGCTGGCGTCATTGCCCACGCCAGTGCCGGTGGTATTAAGGACATCATATACACCACCCGCCACACCCAGGCGGACGGCGCCAACTATATCAAGCTTTTGGGATGGGGCAGTAGTCCCAATACCGACGTTACCGGCAGTGCTTATATAAGCGGCTGTGTTACTTTCTCCAGTCAAATTAAATCTTATTCCTCCGCCACTTGGGAATTGGACAACTCCTTTTCCAGTTTGACCAAATATTGCACTATTGGCATTACCTAACATGTATAGACTGCCATCAGTTGAAATATTGAAATAATGAGCATTTGTGCTTCGAGGAACAATTTTCAGACTATTATCATCAAGGTCAAAACCGGTGAATCCTGATCCCATTGCACTTGATGGGTTGCTCCCAATTCTGTAGCCAGAATCAATTTGAATATTGCCACTGGAAACCGTTAGTGCTTCTCCAGGCTCCGTTGTTCCAATTCCCACATTCCCACTGGCATCCCAAATCCCACTCCCTGGGAAGTAAGTGTTAGCGGAGAAGGTCTGTGCTCCAGTCCAAGTGTTGGCGTTAGCCAGGTTGAGTGAGGCAATAACCGCGCCGGTGGTGGGGGAGATGGTAAGCGTGCCATCTGAGTTAGCTACGCTACTAACGCCAAAGTCGCCAATATTTGCACTAGTTAGGAGCGGATCATCTCCCCAGTACAGGTCACCGCTGGCGTCATTGCCCACGCCAGTGCCGGTGGTATTAAGGACATCATATACACCACCCGCCACACCCAGGCGGACGGCGCCAGCTATGTCTAGTTTTTGGGTGGGGGCGGTGGTGCCGATGCCGACGAGGCCGGCAGAAGTTACTTTAAACAGATTGCCAGAGGCTGCAGTGCTACCGCTGGAGCCAATAGCAAATGGGTCGTTTCCATTGCCATAAATATCTAAAGCCGCCTGAGGATCACTACCGACGTTAATTGCCACTCTTCCAGTTCCGGGAGAAAGGTTCAAGCTTCCATCAGGAACGATCGTGATATTCTTACTACCAGTTCCAGTGATTGTGTGACCTAATGCATCCTCTGTAAACGAGAGGTATTGTGCTGAATGCCGAGAGAGTCTCAAGACCTCTCCCTCCTTCATAACGTCAAGGAGAGCAGTAGGCGAGGTGGTCCCAATACCCACATTCCCACTTCCGGTGATGCGCATTCTCTCGTTGGTGGTGGCGTAGCCGCCGGTAGCCATGACGATTGGTGCGTCAGCTAAAGTGTCAATCAGGATGCCGTTACTCAAACCGCTTAAGGAATACATCGCGAGTTGCGCAGGCTTGAAAAGTCCGTTGGCCGTGTAAGTGGAATTAAGCAAAGTAAGTCGGCCAACAGTTCCATTGACCATATTTTCTTCCAAAACCAGTCCAGATCCCGCAAAAGTGCTGGTGCTGGGGTTCTTAAGCTGAATATTGGTCACTCCTGCCAGATTTTCTTCAACTGACAGAATGCTTATCGGATTCGTGGTGCCAATGCCGACGTAGCCATTCGCCGCAATCGTCATCTTGGCGGTATTGTTTGTCTTAAACTGCAAGCCAAAGTTGTCATTAGTGCCAAGCACACCTAATGCGCCAAAGGTGTTGCCGCCTTGGAGCCAAGCATTAGAGCCAATAGCGGTGGAAACATCGGTCCAGACCGGGGTACCAGATCCCTGAGAGAGCAAAACTTGGCCAGTTGTGCCTGGCAGGCCACCAGCGCGCAGAGCACCGGTGAAGTTAATGTCGCCGGTAACGTCTAGTTTGTAAGCGGGCGCAGTCGTCCCAATTCCCACCCGTCCTGTTGCTCCGAGTAAGGCAATCTTGGCGCTAGCCGTAGAGTCACCGCCAATCAGGAGGTTGTAGCTTGAGTTGAGAGGACTTAGATTGTGAGTGTCCTTAAGCTGCCAGAAACCAGACACGCCGCCTGAGCCAGTTGCCATGCCATAAACGTCGTTAATTGCGTCAACAATTGCCTGACTAAGGTTGGCGTGCAGGGCGGTGTCGGATTCTGACAGGCGCAGGTTACTGATGCGGGTGTCAGAGAGAAGCAGGTCATCTACGCCGTCAATACTCAGGTCTCCGCTAACGTTGCTGATGGAGTGGGCGGTGCCACCAATGGCGGCGATATTGCCGCTACTATTTACCTGGAACAGATCGCCATCGCCAACGGTCAAAAGAGCTGCTGGAGAAGTGTCTCCAATGCCAAGACCATTTGCGTTCCAAGTGCCACTATTCCCGGATGGACCAAATTGAAGAACATTTCCTCCGCCATATCCTAGAAAAACTTGTCTATTAGTAGCTGCGCTGATAGCAAGGTTTCCGTTAGCCGTGCCACTAGATGAGATTGACATGTAGAGACTACCAGAACCAATCATTCCTCCGTTAGAAAAGTTGATGAATTCTGCTCTCATATCTCCTGTTGCACCAAGGTCAAGGTCGTAAATAGGTGCCGTCGTCCCAATTCCCACCTTACCATCCGCCAGAATCGTCATCCTAGCGAGGTTATTGGTTTTAAATTGCAAACCAA
>CAZRWP010000012.1:0-8249 GCA_964603945.1 uncultured Pseudomonadales bacterium | reverse complement strand
TTTTTTGTGGGTCACAAAAAATACCCCTGCCTTTTTTGGGGGCGGGTGGGGGGGGGGGGGGGGGGGTCGGCCGCCCGCAACTCCTCCTGGATAAGGCGCCGATTTGCCAGGAACTTTCTTTGCAGGATGAGTCTTTGGCCATAGTTAAAGAGGGAATGCGCCAGGCTTGTCAGAGTGGTGGTACGGGCTTTCCATTTTTTGACGCAGAATATGAGGTAATGTGCAAAACCGGCACGGCCGAGTTTGGCGAAGCCAACGAACAAGGCTATCGTCCAACACATGGTTTGTTTGCTTTAGCCGTTACCAAACAGCCTCGAGACAGTGAATTATCAGCTGTAGAACTGCAAACCGACATCGTCATTACAGTGCTGGTTGAGTCAGATGATCACGATCTTTATAAAGAGGGCAGTCAGGACGCGGCGCCGGTTGCCCGCACCATTGCCGACTGGTGGTGGGCAAATCGCTAGTAATTTTTCATTAAAATTTATATCAAATATTTATTTATTTTGGTTCTCTGATAACAGATTGTTAGTTTTTCCTAGTAGGGTAGGGAAGTGAAAAATTTACGAGAATGGTTAATTGCCTCATATGAACAAACACAATCTGGCTGGGATATTTTTCAGCCGATCACAAAATTTGTTAGTGAAAATTCCTGGTCTGAATTTGAACATTTAATGAACAAAGGTCCGGAAAAATCTGGCCAAACAATCACGGAATACTTTACGCGCTGGCCGGATTATTCGGATAATCGTCAAGACTGCTGGCAAAGACGCTGGCAAAACTGGCATGCTAAATGGCCGAAACTGCGCTTGTTATGGTTGGAGACGAGCTCGCAGACGCAAAACTCAGATAAATTTAATCCAATTGAGTCAGCCAAAATTGTGACTGTTTTGGACGCTGAATATCCAAGTTGTTTTAAACAGTTAGACTCACCACCACCAGTTTTGTGGGCAAATCATCCCTGGAAAGAATGGAAGTGGCCTGCCAAACGACTGGCGGTCATTGGCTCCCGAAAAATGTCGACTTACGGGCGCTTGATTTCATCTCAGCTGGTAACTGAGCTGGTAGCTGACTTTGCAGTTAGTATTATTTCCGGATGCGCGCGCGGCGTGGATGGTCAATCTCACAATTCAGCCTTGCTTGCCGATGGCCGGACGATCGGCGTTTTAGGTTGCGGACTTCAAGCTGTTACACAGCGGGAAAAACGCTGGCTGAATGAACCGCGCGCTCTGATTATTTCCGAATTTCCTCCACGGCAAGCGCCGCAAGGCTGGATGTTTGTTCAACGTAACCGCTTGATTGCCGGCGCCGCGCAGGCCGTGCTGGTAATCGAGGCCCAAGAAAAAAGCGGCACCTTAATTACCGTCAGCGCGGCGCTAGAACAAGGCAAGGAAGTGCTGGTAGTGCCGCAAAGTCTGTGGAATCAAAACGCTGGCGGCATAATCCATTTGGCTAATAACGGCGCTACTTTAGTCAGATCTGCCGGTGAAATAATGACCCAAATATGGCCGGAGAGTTTGGTCGGGGAGGCAAGTAGTGACTCAGATTTGGCTAAAAAGTCAGTGAATGCGCCAGCCACCGCTCAAGCAATGTTAAATCTCTTAAAAGAGCATCAAGGCCAGTTATTATTATCAGACTTGTTATTTAAAAAGCCGAAGTTAGTTAGTAATACGAACTGGCATTCAACTCTTACATATCTAGAAAAGGTTAAAAAAATTTCCTGCAGTTATGGGGTGGTTCGAGTGCTTTAATTTTTTTAATCACTCGACCACGTGTTCTCCTCAATCTGGAGATAGTCGGAATGCCCAGATCAAGGCCCTGAAATTTTACCGATTTTTGTTAGTTTTTAGGACGGTTTTGGTCCTAATCGGACAGTTAAATGACAAAAATATTGGCAAAAAAGTAAAGGGTGTGATCTGGTGATAAACCCTATCTCCAGATTGAGGAGAACATGACGTTGACTTCTAAAGTATGATAAAGTCCTAGAGTTCTATGCAATTAGTCGTGGTCGAATCACCTACCAAAGCAAAAAAGATCGGGCAGTATCTGGGCGACCAGTATACGGTGCGGGCGTCGATGGGGCATGTGCGCGATCTGCCCAAAAGTAAATTAGGAGTGGATACAGAGGACGATTTTTTACCAACATACGTTACACCGACCAAAGCGCGCAAAACCATTACCGAACTAAAAAAGATGGCCAAATCAGCTGATTCAATTGTCCTGGCTACTGACCCTGACCGCGAAGGGGAGGCGATAGCTTGGCATTTATTGGAAGCTTTTAAGGATAAAACCCTTAAAGAAAAGTCGAGTCGGGCAGTATTTCATGAAATTACCAAAGATGCAGTCCAGGACGCTTTAGCCCACCCAACCGAAATTAATTTTGCTTTAGTGGACGCTCAACAGGCTCGCCGCGTGTTGGATCGTCTGGTGGGTTACCAAATTTCGCCAGTGTTATGGAAGAAGATTCGTGCTGGTCTGTCAGCCGGACGCGTGCAGTCAGTAGCCTTGCGCTTAATTGTGGAGCGGGAACGCGAAATCAATGCCTTTAAACCAGAAGAATATTGGGAAGTTGATCTTAAATTATTTACCAGTGCAAAAGAGGACTTGGTAGCTCGCGTAATTGAGCTTCAAGGTAAAAAATTCGAACCAAAATCTGCGGCCGAGGTTGAAAAAGTAAAATCCTGGGCAGACCAGGCCAATTATTCTATTCAAGATATTGAAAAAAAGGAACGCAAACGGTCAGCGCTGGCGCCTTTCACCACCTCAACTTTGCAACAGCAAGCGGCCACGCGCTTAGGTTACAGTTCCAAACAAACCATGATGTTGGCTCAGCAGTTATATGAAGAAGGTTTGATTACTTACCATCGTACTGACTCAGTTAATTTGTCGGCTCAATCCGTTAAGATGGCGCGAGATTACATTAAAAAGGAGTTTGGATCGGATTATTTGCCATCTAAACCAAATACTTATAAAGCTAAAAGTAAAAATGCTCAAGAGGCGCATGAAGCAATTCGTCCAACTGAGGCTGATCCAAAATTGCCGGCAGATTCCAGTCTGACCGAGCGCCATGCCAAACTTTATGATTTAATTTTCCGCCGATTTGTTGCCAGTCAGATGGTGTCGGCCGTTTACGATGTCACCACTATTTTGATCAAAGGCGAGCAAGGCAAAAACAACTTGCTGGCTCGTCAAAGCGGTTCGATTATCCGCATGCCTGGCTGGATGGCCTTGTTTCCTGGTTCAGAAGACACCATTTTGCCAGATGTTAAACCAAAGGAAAAGCTGGATTTTGATGAGCTTTTAACTGAGCAAAAGTTTACTCAGCCACCGCCTCGTTACAATGATGCTTCGCTGGTGAAAGAGCTGGAAAAACGCGGCATTGGCCGTCCGAGTACGTATGCCAGCATTATTGAAGTTTTGGTGACCCGTCAGTATGTCCGGCGCGACAAGCGCAACTTTATTCCGACAGATATTGGCATCACCGTGATTGATTTTTTGATTAAGTATTTTGAGTCGATTGTGGACTACGACTTTACAGCTCAGCTCGAAGATCAGTTAGATGAAATTGCTCGCGGTGAAAAACAGTGGGTCAAGGTGATTAAGGATTTTTATCAGCCATTTGCCAAAAAATTAGCCGAAGTAGCTGACACCGCCGAGCGCATGAAAGTACCGGTTAAGCCACTCGACCAGCCTTGCCCCAAATGCGGGGTATCGGAGGCTGAATTTGCCAAGTTAATGACCGCCGGTGAAACGGAGTCGACGCGGCCGGAAGGCTATGAAGCTCCGGTGGATGAAAAGGGCGTCGCCATCAAAGGTGAGCATGGTGAGTTGGTCGTCCGCACCGGCCGCTTTGGCGCCTTTATTTCTTGCAGTCGCTATCCAGAATGTGATTACACCGCCAATTTCCAAAAAAAGATTGGCATGAAGTGTCCAGACTGCAAAGATGGCGAGGTCATTGAGCGAACTACTCGCCGTGGCAAGGTTTTTTACGGCTGTTCCAACTATCCCAAATGCAAATACGCCACCTGGAACAATCCTCTGGAAAAGAAAGAGGACGAGGGTGGGAGTTCAGCAGAAAGTACGGAAGAGACGTCAGCAACGGCCACAGCGTAATTTATCTCAACGTGTTTCGCGCCAAAGCCTAGATTTGCCTCTTTCCCTTCCTTGCGTCAAAACCTGATTCATTCTATATTCGAACCATGTCTAATGTTGTTGATACCCAATACCGCGAATTATTACAGTCCATTTTAGATCACGGTATTCGCACCGATTCTCAGCAGGAAGTGGACGCGCTAACTCTAATTGCTCCTAAACCATTGCGTTTTGATTTGTCAGAGGGTTTCCCAATTATTACTGAGCGTAAAATTTCCGAGAAAATGTGGAAAGGGGCGATCGGGGAGATAATCGGTTTTATTAACGGCGCCCGCACACAAACGGAACTGGAAAGTTACGGCTGTAGCTGGTGGAAAGCTTGGGTTACACCGGAAAAGTGCCATAAACGTGGCTTAGAAACAGGCGATTTGGGACCGGGCAGTTATGGCGCCGCTTTTCATGATTTTCCCACCAGTGAAGGTAAACCATATAACCAAATTCAAAACATTGTCGAGCAAATTAAAGAAATGCCGCAGTTGCGGACGCATTTTATTTCGCCGTGGATTCCTCAATACACCATTCGCGGGGAAGGCAAACAGCAAAAAGTGGTGGTTTGTCCATGTCATGGCTGGATTCACTTGCGAATAATTGACGGTCAGCTGACTCTGCATATGTTCCAGCGCAGTTGTGACACCCCGATCGGTTTGCCGGCGAACTTGGCACAATACGCCGCTTTGACACTGATGTTCAGTGCCGTTACTGGCTATCCGGTGCGCGAATACGTGCATAGTTTTTCGGATGCCCATATTTTTGTTGACCAAGTGGACAAGGTTAAGGCCATGCTTGAGCGCGAGCCAAAACCTCTGCCTAAAATGATTCTCAAAAATAAAAAATCAAACATCTTTGATTACCGAGTGGAAGACTTCGAATTAGTCGATTACGATCCCCACCCGGGAATCTGGGATATTCCGGTAGCAGTTTGATGATGAGTAGGAGTAGAAAATGACCCAGCAATTCGTTGATCTAGATAATTCGCGTGAAGCAGACCAGGCTAAAGTCATGCAATCGATCATTTCTGCCGCTCATTGTCCGTTTTGCGAGGAAAATTTGCGCCAGTACCACAAGCAACCGATTCTTAAACAAACTGAACATTGGCTACTGACGACCAATCAGTGGCCGTACAACCACACTAAGCATCATTTTTTGGCCATTTACCGCCATCACGTGGAGCATTTGAGCGAACTGGAGCCGGCCGCCGGCCAGGAACTCCTGGAGCTTTTTGCCTGGTTGGAAAAAGAATATGACCTGGCCGGCGGTGGCTTCGTCATGCGTTTTGGCGATACGCGCCACAGCGCGGGTAGTGTGGCGCATTTACATGCTCAGCTAGTGGTGCCAGATCTGGAAGATCCGGATTATGCGCCTACCAGAATTAAAATTGGTAAGTCGCCGGAAAAACTTTAAATGCAAACAGTGGAAATGAATCTACAAACTTAGCTCTTTATTATTAGTTAGAAACCTGAACAATCTCCACACCTTGACTCTTTAAAATATTCTCACCATCCAACAAGGCGTAGCCTTCACTAAAATATATTTTTTTAATGCCGGCGAAGGCGATTTGTTTGGCGCAGACCGGGCAAGGAAAAGTGGTGACGTACAAACTAGCGCCTTCTAAAGCCAGACCGCGCCGCGCGGCTTCAGCGATTAAGCTGGCTTCGGCGTGCAGAGCGGTAGAAAGTTCAAAAAATTCTCCTTTATGGAAGTTGCCGCGTGGATCACCGTTGATGTAAGGCATCTGCGGATGGGGGACGTGCTGATTGTAGCCGGCTAGCAGGACTTGGCCGTCTTTGACCAGCACCGCGCCCACTTGGCGCCACCAGTCACTGCTTAGATTAGCCTTCTGGTTGGCCGCGGCCATCATTTTTTTGTCAAATTTTTCACTGGAAATCTGAGAATCAGCAGTAACATCTTTGGGCTTGGTGGATTGTGATCTGTCCCAGCGGAGCCAGATAGGTTCAAATTCGATGTTGGCTTGGCTTAAGGATTTTTCAGCGAGCTCCTTGAGCTCGTCCTCAGCTGGCGCAATGATGGTAATTTGCGGAGAATTCAATTTTGTTAATTCAGATTTACTCAAAATCTCAACTGGAAAAGGCAAATTCCAGGCTTGCAGAGATTTAGAAATTAATTCCGGCGACAAAGCGCGAATATCTTTACGCTTAAGATGATCGAACTCAGCAATTATTTCCGAACCCAAAATGTAGAGAGCAGAGGATTTTGAGTGCTTATCCAGCCACTGTTCGTAACCCTGGTGCAAGACTGGCAAGTAAGCCAGTAGGATTGGCTGATTTGAGTTCGTTGACGAAGGTGACACAGCCGTCAGAGAAGTTTTTAGATTTGCATTTTTAGGCACTTTTCAACTCCTCAAGCAGGATTTCAATTTTTGACACAATATTTAGCTGAATCCGGCGAATTTTGGCGCTGGTAGAAGTGGTGGCTTTGGGTTCAAGAACGACAACTTGACCGCAATACTCCTTTAAATCTTTAATCTGCTGAGCGTTGTAAGTTTCCTTGGTCGCGACCAAAATATCTGGTTTGACGGCCTTAATTAACTCCCATTTTGGCCGGTCGAGATCCTTTAAAATTACGTAGTCAACGCTGGACAAATAGGTGAGCATTTCCAGGCGCTCGTCTTGCGGTACGACCGGCCTGTCCGGACCTTTGCGATGTCGAATTTTGGCATCGCTGTCTACACCGACAATCAACGTGTCACCCATTTCTTTGGCTGCTTGCAAATAGCGCCCGTGGCCAATATGCGCCATGTCAAATGAACCTTGTGTTAAGACAACAGTTTTTTTCTGATGGCGCAATGAGCTGACAATTTTTTCTAACTGAGGAAGATCGGCAATAATTTTATCTTTCATAATGATCTAATCTGTTGGTGGTTCTGGTTAACTCTTGATAACTAATGAGTTTTTAGCCAATAAACCTCACTTTACCCCAGGGGCTAAAGAAATGGAAGAAGAGGCGGGAAGAACCGCTTTGTAAGCCTCACTTACAGACACTCTACCTCAAGGAAGCCTCACCCGGGTGAGGCTTCCTTGAGGTGCACCTTGTGTAAGTGAGGCTTACAATTTGCTAAATTACCAACTTTAATCAATTAACAATCTGTACAATAGACCTCACTATGTCAGAGAACGGTTTCACCACTTCCACCACTTCCACCACTACCCCCACTAATTCCAGCTTCAACTGCTTTATCATTGCCGCCATCACGGCGGATGGTTTCATTGGCAAGGACAGTACACATCTTTCAACCAAGTGGACCAGCCGAGAAGACGCGACATTTTACCGCCAAAAAAGTACGGAGGCTGGCGTAATAATTATGGGCAGTAATACCTTCAACACTATCGGCAAAGCTTTGCCTAATCGGGTCAATTTGGTTTATTCGCGTCAGGCTCCGGCCGGTTCAAAAAATCTGGAGACAGCCGACAAATTGGAAACAGGTGAGATTTATTACACTGCCTTATCTCCGCGCGAAATTCGGGAAAAACTGCAAGCGAAAGGCTTTAACAGCTTGGCTGTTTCTGGTGGCGCTAGCGTTTATGAGCAGTTTATGGCCAGCGGAGAAGTGAAAGAGCTTTGGCTGACCATTGAGCCAGTGATATTTGGTGATGGTCTACGTCTTTTCAACGCTGACTTAGGACAAATTCAGCTGGAGCTCAGGGAAACGATTCCATTATCGTCGCAAAACTTAGTGCTAAGATATCAGGTGACTTCGTGAGTTAATAATTTATGGGAATTAATCATGCAGATAATGAGTTGCCATCAGAAGATCCAATTAAACAAGGACATGATCAGGATCCGATAAGAGTTCACGACTGGGCAATAAAAATAATAAAACAAAATTTTTCTCATTTATTTAAAGCAGAGCCGATTGTTTCAACCAGCATTAAAAACCTTGGGCACGGAAAATACTATTTATTAACAGTAAAATGTGATAAATCAAAACATTTATTTTTAATCGAACCTGGTGAGCACATCACCAGAATTGAAGATCTCTCTGATATTCGTTAGGTTTGTTCTGACTATCAGAAAGGCAACTAAATATGAAAATCAAACTTTTTGACACAACCATGCCACTGCCAAAATACCAGACAGCC
>CAZRWP010000011.1:0-8513 GCA_964603945.1 uncultured Pseudomonadales bacterium | reverse complement strand
CCCCCCCCCCCCCCCCCCCCCCCCCCCCCCCCCCCCCCCCCCCCCCCCCCGCGCCGCCACTGCGCTCACAACTGTCTGCAGTTGAATTGGTGTCACCAACACATCACCTTGCCCAATTCCCATGTGGTAAGTGTTACCTAAAAACCAAGTTTCACCAAAATGCTGTTGTTTCCAGATAGGGTCTGGCACCAGACCAGCTTGCTCACCAGGCAATCCGCTTTTAGTTGACTGGCCTAAATTCATCAAACGGGCAAAATCTGCCAAGCGCTGAGGTCCAGTCCATTCAGCCGCCTTGTAAAAAAAGATGTCATTACTTCGCGCAATCGCTCGGACAATACTAATGGCACCTTCCTTACCACCATACTGCCGCCAATACCAATTTTCATAAGAGTAGTCACCTACGGTCAACACGCCCTCATCATCAACCGTAGTGTCTCTATCAAATGATCCATATTCCAGACCAGCCAAGGCTGTCACAATCTTGAAGATCGAACCAGGCGGATAAATGGCAGATATTGGTCGGAATAAAAAAGGATTGTGAGCGTGATTGATTGCCTCGGCTAAAGATGTGGCCACTTGGCCGTTTGCGATTTCTTCTTCCCAGGGTGCGCGTATGTCCTCATCACTCTGGGCGACTGGCAAGTAACTGGGTTTGCTGATTATGGTCAAAACCTGACCAGTTTTTGGTTCACTAATTATCACCGTTCCCCGCTGGTTGCCTAGGGCCTCAAAAGCTATCTTAGAAAGTTCTAAATCCAAACTCAACGTTAGATCTTCCCCTTTTTCTGCTGGCTGTTGGGCTAGCAAGCGGGTCGGCTCACCAAACGCGTTGCGTTCATACATTTGTAGACCATCCCGACCGGCTAGCGTGTCATTGTGCAGGCGCTCCAGGCCGGACCGGCCAAAAACCAAATCATCGCCAGTTTGCGGCGACTGCACGTAACCGACCAGATGAGCCGTCACCGGTCCGGCCGGATAAACCCGCTGGTAATTTTGCCGCACCGTGGCTGGAGCACTGGCCATCAATGAAATTGCGTCGGACTGAGCTATCAACTCTTCTTTGCGCTGAAGATTTTCTTCGTATATACGTGTGAATTGCAGTTCGTTATCTGCTAAAACAAGGCCATATCGGTCAAAAATTCGGCCACGCGGGGCACGCGCCACTACTTTCCAAACTCGGTTTTGTTCAGCTCTCAGCTTAAAATTATTTGTCTGAAAAATCTGCAGATATACCAAGCGAGTCAGCAAACTCAAGGTGAATCCGGCTATCAGCCAAACCCAAATTCTAAAAACTAGCTGTTTTGAGCTTGTCTGTTTAATCTTGCGCTTCATATTAGTTTAATTAGTTTAATTAGCTTAATCAATTTAGTTAGTTTTAAGTTTGTTTGCCTGAAATCAAGCGGATTATCAGGGTAACAAAATAAAGTGACAGCTGAAACAGCAATCCGCCGGCAGATAAATCAGGTAGTATCTGCTTGGATATCAGCATAAAGATGGTGAAAATTATTAGATGCCACAATATAAAAAAGGCAGGGTGTCTAAAACGTCGGCCAACCATTAAACTTAGCCAAATACCAGTTACACCCAGCAAGCCAATTCCTAGTGGCCAATTTAACAGCCAGTCTAATTGAATCCCCAGCCAGACAAACATCACGATTTGCAACCAAAAAGGGAAATAGCGCAAGGCCGCTTCAATTAACAACCAGAACCACAAAGGAAACAGTAAAATTACACTGACAGTTCCGCCGGCATATGTGCCCGCAATTAGAAGAATATTCCTAATTATCGGCCAATTTTTAGGTGGTGATGTCTGCGTCAGTAAGGCCATATTAGCGTTTTATTATCTCCACTAATCTAATATCTTTGGGGTGCACAAACAGTTGAAGTTCGGCCTGCTTGGTGGCTCCATCTGGCTGATCTTGCAAATTTGCCAGCCGACCAATTGGCAAATTAGGCGGTAAATATTCATCTCCAGCCGAGTTGACTAAACTGTCATTTTCAACCGGCGCATTTTTGGGAATTAGCTGAACCTCACTAAAACCGCGAACTTGCGTTAATAAAGCTTTTGCCGAGGCCGTGCCGACCTCAACTGGAATCTGCCAATCTTGATCTAATAATGTTTGCACGCGGCTATGATAGTCATAAACGTCCGTTACTCGACCAACCAAACTGCCCTCCCACATGACCAAGCTACCTGGCTCTATCTGCACATTGCGTCCGCCATTTACAAACCAATTTTCGCCACTGCCATAAAACTGTAATGTCTGCGGTTGGTTATCTCGCGGTTGCTGACCTAAAGCCTCACGAAGTAAGGTGTTTTCTTTTTCCAGCAAGGTTAATCGGTCAGACTCCACCTGGCACAAAGCTATCTCATGTTCGGCGCTGGCTAGCCGCTCGCTACCCTGCGTTAAAAGCAGACTCATGCGCAACAAACGATTATTTATTTCCTGAACTTGCTGAACGCCACTAATTGCCGGCTGACCAATTATGGCTAGAGAATCGCGGAATAAACCGTCCAATTCGCCCAGTTGTAGACCAAATAAACCCATTATCAAAAAGAACAGCCAGGCCGCTTGCCGCCATCTTGATAACTGTTGTTTTACCGGTGACATAATTATTTTTTAGTTTGACTGAGCGCGCGGAGCACCGCGTAGCGCGCATCGCTGGTGCGTTTTAATGGCAGTGGCCACGAAATTAAATCTTCCGCTAGCAGACCAGCACCGCCGCCAATTAAATACATTCCCTGACGCTGTAACTCGGCTTGCTGAGAATCAGTCAAACGCTGAAGCTGACTTTTAACAAACTGGCCCACCGCTATCTGATAAGGTTTATTGACTGCCTTTAAATCCTTGGCGGTCGGCGCATATTGCTGAGGCGATTGCTCGCTTTGATTAAACATCCAGCGCGACTGTTGCCACATCTGATCATAAAAAACCGAAGGTGAAACTTCTAATGCGTGTTCGCTTAGTAAATATTCTGCTAATAAATCACAGTAAGACTGCATGGATAACTGCTCGGCCGCGGACGCCAGCACAACTTCATCACCCACCACCACTACCAATCTGGCCGTGGTAAAACCAATGTCTAAAACTGACTGAATCAGCGAACTAGGCTTATTTTGCCGCTGAATATACGCCTTGGCCATCGGAACGGTCGGCGTCAATAACCAGCCAGCTTCCCGGGCAGTTTTGCGTAACCACTTTAAATGTAAGGGGGGCACCGTTTCCGGCACTACCAAAGTTGTTTGAATCATGCGCTGATAGCGCTCATGCCAACTTAATGTATTAATTGACAGTAAATATCTCAGCAAACTGCGAAGTAAATCTCGATCCATGATTTTGTCACCACTCCACACGCGCACAAATTCCAAGTGAGAGGGAATTTTTCCTTCTAGCTCTGCGGCCTCTTCACCGTAAAGTTTTAATTCGCCTGTTTCTTTATCTACAACCGCACAGGAAGGCACTTCTGCCACTAAACCGCGCTGTTTTTCCCAGAGGCGCAAAGCCCCACCGCCAACGCTTAGCAAATAGCGAGTGGTTGATAAATTTTGAGCCATACTCTCATTGTACCTGTCTTTAAGTTTTGGTACTCTGGCGACATGCAGTTAGTCATGCTGAGACTCTTTCAAGTCCTGCTTTTTTTAGTTCCTTTTGCCTGGACAGCTCAAACCGAAGAATTATTTGAGCTTAATAAAATGGTTCTAACTTATGCCTTGACAGTTATTATTTTGGTAGTTTGGGCATGGCGAATGATTTCTGCTAAACGGGTAATTTTAAAAACCCCGCCATTTTTCTGGTTTTTACTGATTTGGCTCTTAAGCCAACTGATGTCAACGATTTTTTCCATCCATCCGCACACCAGTATTTTTGGCTACTACTCTCGTTTCCACGGCGGCTTGTTGTCCAGCTTGACTTACGCCATGCTTTATTTGGCCGCAGTCAGTAATTTTACTCACAAAGATGTTAAGCCCCTGATTCAAAGTTTGTTAATCGGAAGCTTGGGCGTGGTGTTATACGCAATTCCGGAACACTTTGGTGTTTCTCTCAGCTGTGTTTTGATTAGTGGCGAATTTACTACTGAGTGTTGGTCTGAAAGCACCAATCCCCGCTACCGAATATTTGGTACCTTTGGCCAACCAAACTGGCTGGCGGCCTATCTCTTAATGACCATTCCACTTTCCATGGTAGCCATTGATAAATTCAGACATCAAATGGTCGGCCAGCTAAGAAAAAACTGGCTAAAACTCAGTCCGCTAGTTTTAACTTTTGCTCTTTCAGTAGTGGCTCTTTTATATACCGGCTCCCGCTCTGGATTTTTAGGTTTACTGATTAGCTTGACTGTTTTTGCAGGTGGATTAGCCATAATTTGGTGGCAAGGCTGGCGACTTAAAAAGGGTAAAGCTATCACTAGCGCTGTACCCGCATCTTCAATTACTACATCCTTATCTTTAATTTTGGCTGGATTTTTAATCATGGGTCTAATCGGCACACCATACAGTCCATCATTATATGAATGGATTAACACTCAGATTAGTCGCCAATCAGAAGATACAGGCAGCCAGTCTAACTCAGCAGTTGGTTCGATCAAGGAAAACTCTGCCCGCTCTACCGGCACAGTTTTGGAAAACGGCGGCACTGATTCTGGCGCTATTCGAGCCATTGTCTGGCGTGGCGCCCTTGATGTCTGGCGTCGTTATCCAATCTGGGGAAGCGGCGTCGAAACCTTTGCTTATAGTTATTATCGAGATCGACCGGTGGAACACAACTTAGTATCCGAGTGGGATTTTCTGTACAACAAAGCCCACAATGAATTTCTCAATATTTTGGCGACGTCTGGCTTGATTGGATTGCTGGCTTATCTTGGCCTGATGGCTAGTTTTACTTGGACTGCTTTAAAAAATTTATTACAAACTAAATCCGCGTCAGCTGAGCCATCTCAAAAATTGGTTTTGCTGGCTTTAATATCTGGTTATGCTGGTCTAGCGGTGTCTAATTTTGCCGGTTTTTCTACCGTAATGGTGGGAATTCTGTTTTTCCTGTGGCCTGCCCTCGCTTGGTTGTCTGTTCAACCAGAAGAAGATAACTCTGCCAATGATTCAGCCCAAGTAAGTAAAAAAACATCAGCTCATAAAAAATATTCTAGTTACCAAACCAAAAAATTAAATAAAGATTCGCGCAGTTCTAACCAAGACAACAACCGCAACACATTATTTAAAAGTGAAGGCCAGTGGATTGGAGCCGCTGGTGCTGGTTTAGTCGGCTTTTTATTACTGCTGAATGTACTGGGCATGTGGAATAATGACCGCTTGTTTGCCCAGTCCAAGCGCAGTGCCGCGCAAGGTAAATATCACGACACCTATCAGCAACTCGCTACTTTAACCCAACGCGCGCCCAATCAGGCCGAGTACTGGGAACAGTATGGATCTGTTTTATCTCAGTTAGCGGTACAACTCCACCTTGCCGACCAGGCTACTGCCGCCGCCGAGTTAACTGAACTCTCTTTGGCCGCCATCGACCAAGCAATTCTAGCCAATTCAGCGCATCTAAATATCTGGAAATCACGAGCAAATGCCCTAATCTGGCTCACCAATATTTCAGCTGAATATTATGAGCCAGCCATTGAGTCTTTGGAAATTGCCCACGAACTAGCACCCACCGATCCAAAAATCCTCTACAATTTGGCTTTGGCCTATGCAGAAAATGGTCAATCATCAGCCGCTCAGCAAGCTTTTGAATTAGCAATCGCTCTAAAACCAAATTATGAACAAGCCCGCAAAAAATACGCTGAGTTTTTAACCAAGCAATCTCAATATGAACTTGCCCTTGAACAATACCGATATATTGATGAAGTTCTAAAACCTGGCGAAAACCTTTTTTCAGCCGAAATTGCCAGTTTGTCAGCTGAATTAAGAGATCAAGCAAATTCTTCAGATAAAGATTCTTCAAAAACGGGTTCTTCGGGGGAAGCAGGTTCTTTGGCCGAACCTGAGGTACAATAGTCATATCATGTCAGCTCAACCAATAGTTACCGCTCCACAGGCAGTTTTGCGACAAATTTCTGAGCCAATTGAGCCGGTGGATGGTTCTGGCGCAGTCAAAGCGGAAGTTCTCAACTACGCTCAATTTCTAATCGATACGATTAAAAAACAAAAGGATCCGGCCGCCGCTGGTTTAGCTTTACCGCAAATTGACCGTCCTTATCGGGCTTTTGCTACTAATCTGGAAAATTTTCAGACTGACGGCATGCAGATCAGAGTTTTTATTAATCCAGTAATAGTTGATATATCTGATAAATTAAGTACCGGACCCAATCTACGTAAACCTGATCTAGAAGGATGCCTCTCTATTCCTGACTTATATGGACCGGTTCTGCGTCCAGAATGGGTAACCTTTGAATATCAGGAAATTGAGGCTGGACGCCTCACGCCACTTAAGCGTGATACATTTTACGATTTTGCCGGGCGTGTCATGCAACATGAACTTGACCACCTCAACGGCGTTCTGTTCACCGATCACACCTTGAGTCAGAGTCAGCCACTCTATCGCTCTGAAAAAGGCGAACTTATTGCCATCGATCCAATGATTGCTGAGGCTTTTTAAATGACAAATCTGATAACTGCTGAAAACCAATCATACCTGGGGTTTTAAATGACAAATTTTTCAACCGCTGATGATCAACCGCGACTAAGAGTAGGTTTTTGCGGTACCGGCGAATATTCAGTCAAATGCGCAGAGGGATTATTTACTGATCTTACAGGTAAGGATGAAACAAAATCGCTGTTTGAAGTGAAGTGGGTGGTGACGCCGCCGCCTAAACCGGTTGGCCGACGCCAGACTTTGACGCCTTCCCCACTTGACCAATGGGCGGCGGCGCAAAATATTACTGCTTATCATGTAGAGGATAAATTATCCGATTTGCGTGAGACCCTGGCGGCGGCACCAGAAATTGATTTCTTAGTGGTGGTGTCTTTTGGCTATCTCATTCCTTCGTGGCTCTTGGAATTGCCAAAAATCGCACCGATTAATGTTCATCCCTCCGCTTTACCACTTTACCGAGGCAGTTCACCCGGACAATTTGTGATCTTATATGGTGAAACTGAGTCCGCCGTTAGCATCATGAAGATGAACACAAAATTTGATCAAGGTAGTGTGATTTCCCAGTTGCCATTGGCCGTTTCACCTCTGGAAACACAGGCAAGTTACTACGATCGCGCCTTTGAATTAGCGCAGTTAAATTTACCTCAGGTTTTGCGTGAATACGCTGAAGGACGGTTGGAGCAGGCTCAGGCCGCGCCGCCGCCAGATTCCCCACTGGCACGGCGCTTGACCAGGGATGACGGTTATGTAAGCTGGGAGCTGGTTGAGCAAGCGCGCGGCGGCGTCTCCTCAAGTCAGCTATTAACTAAGCCTGGATATTTGGGACCAGTTTTGGCGGAGCTGATGTCACACCAACCTGATTTAACTCCAGCTGACCTGCTTGATCGAGCCGTTCGCGCTCTCACCCCCTGGCCAGGTGCCTGGACAACTGTACCTGAATATAAAGGTAAAAAATCAGTCCGCCTGAAAATTCATTCTGGTAAAATTAACCATAACCAATACACCCTTCACCTAGTGCAATACGAAGGTGAAAATCCCAGGGAATTGGGAGAATAATAGGAATATTATTATGGCCAAGCGAAAAACTGAGCAACCAGCAATGGAAGATTTACTTCCCACCGCAGTTGACGAAGGTATGTTTAATTCCTTAAATTCTGTCAAACTACTAAATGCCGCAAAATACAATCAACTAACTTGGAAGCAATTCTGCAAAATGATGAATTGGGTATTCATGCAAGATGGTAGCCTGCAAGGCATTAAAGAAAAGTTAAAAAAAATTAAACATAATAAGAAACCTAAAACTGAAGTCGGACAAGTAAAAGACGTTTTCTATCTTACAACAGGTGACGGTTTTACTTTTAGTATCCATCCATTTAAGGCTCGTGGTTGTGTGTATTTATCGGTAAATCTAATATCTGGTCCGCCAAGTGAAGAGACACCACGACAAACAACTTTTTTCAATGACTTCGACAAACCAAAGAATTACTATCAACTTGAAGATAAATAAATTCAATTGAAATAAAACAGTTTTCTTGGCGAATAACAAGAAAAATCTAATTAATTCTTAGATTCAACTTCCACTGCCACGCCGGTCACTTTCTTATAAGTCCGTAAATCCTTGGCTGTCAGCTTGATACTGCGCATGACGCCTTCGATTTGGGCTTTCATACTTCGCATGTTGGGCATGCGTAAGCGCTGGACACGGTTTTTGGCGTGCGAAACGTTGTGACCAAAATCAATTTTGCGGTGTTGGGGAATCAAAACATGAGAATCTCCAGCCGGTAAAACGACTGCATTCCTGATGTGGCGGGAAGCTAACGCGCTCTTGTGAGCGGTACTGCCCTTTTTGACGATAGTGTAAGTGCGCTGCATAGAGGCGTTAGTATACCACGATGCTTGAGTAAATCCAGCTTTTTT
>CAZRWP010000010.1:0-10870 GCA_964603945.1 uncultured Pseudomonadales bacterium | reverse complement strand
TGTGTAGATAATCTTCCAGAAAGCAATATTCGATTAGCCAAAGGTTTGCCAGCCGATTATTCAGGAGATACAACTACAGCTAATGCAAGCATTGATTCTATTGGCGAAGACACGCTTTTGGTTGTTAACGTTGCTTTTCGATCCAACACTGGCGCTGAGGTAACAAGCATTGTTGCGGGTGGTCAACAACTAACCAAAGGTTGTCGAGCTCATGCTCATGAGTACCCAAATGAAACGTGGTATTTAGCTAACCCGCCTGCCAGCGCTTCCTTACCAATTACAGTAAATTTCTCCAACACTACTTCCGATGGGGTTATTACTCCGGTTATTTTTACTGGTGTTGACCAAGCAAACCCAGTTAGTGCATCCAGTTGCTGGGATACAGATGATGAAGGAGGCTGGGGATTTACTCCAAATGTGTCAATTGACGCAGTGGCTGGCCAAGTTGTGGTTGGTGGATTTACAGCCTATTCTGCTGGTGGACAAACCATCACTTCTGATCCGACCCAAACCGAAATTTGGAATATTGGTCAAGCCAGCAACACTGCTACTGGAGGCTCCTATTATGACGTTATATCTCCAGACACTATTAATTTAAACTGGACGGTTAACAAAGACACTCCCTGGTCGGCTTCTGCTATTGCCATCAATTCAACCACCACTGAACCGCCGTCGCCGCCACCAGGAGATGGTACTGAACCAGGTAAAGCGATTTCCATTACTCAAGACGATTCAACCTATAGTTTTACCGATAACACAGATGGGTCCTACACTTATGCAGAGTTAGACTTATCTTCTGCCAGCACATCAGCTCGTCTGTTTGTGGAGACCTATGATGTTGGATCTGGAAATAATGTTGATACGCTTATTGAATTTTTTGGCGAGGACTCAACCTTTACTGAAAAAGAAGTTGAAAACGATGATTTTTATGGTCAATATTCGCGCTATTATTTTAATGCCAGTAGTGGTAGCAAATATTACTTCCGCATCAGTGACAAGTTAGGTTCTGGCGGAGATTTTGGACTTAGATATGTAATTCCGTCTGCCTCTGACCATGTTGGCCCAGAGGTTATATTAAGTAACTTTAGTATTGATCCGACGCAAGAAAATCAACCAACCTGGACAGGAGTGGCTACCGACACCCAAAACCCAATTTCTTCAGTTGCCATAAGCATTACTAATAGTTTCAATGAAACCGAATTGATTTGGACAGAAGTTACACCTTCTGATGGCGCCTGGGATGAGCTTGAAGAAGAATTTTCATTTACCTCACCAATTGAACTTACTGACGGAGTTAAAAATATTCTAGTCAGGGCAATTGATACCAATGATGCCGTTACCGATCGTGGCGACTTTAATGGTTTTACTACTTATTTCTATGCCGCTGACCGCATTATTGTGGATGCTGTTGACACAGCTGTTCCAATTATTCAGATTTATGACATAGTTCCAAACCCAATTGCTGATTCTCAGCCAAAAATTCAGGGTAAAGTCGAGGATAATGACAATAATCAACGCTTGCTAACTAGCTATATTGATCAAATTTACTACAGCCTTGATGCTGGAGCTTGGCAGGCCGTAGAGTCACTTGATGGAACCTATGATAGTGATATTGAAGCCTTTAGTATTCAGATGCCCGAGCTTTCTGTAGGAGAACACACAGTCACTATTAGAGCGGTTGATCAAGCAGGCAACGACACAGACGCTGTGAATCCAAAACAGAATCAAAGCGTTACCTTTACTGTTGAGGAGCCCGATCCCAATCTAACGGCCACAATATTAGAAAAAAATGAGACCTTTATTGACCAAGAAGATCTCGATTTTATTGCTGGTGAAAACTACATCTGGGGCAATGGCATGTTGAGAATGACAGAAACTTTTAATCCAGAAATTCAACCCTTGGTTTCAGGTCCTGAATTTGGTCACCGCTATGTGGATGATTTAAGCATTAATCCAAACGTAGCCCCCTCGTCGACTGGTGGAACTTGGCTGGCAAAAGGTTACGGCAAATTCAGCTATTATGATCCTACATCTCAACAAGAATTGGAATTTGATATTAGAGAACATGGCGTGCCTTCTCATGTGCTAGATCTGCAAGAAATCAGAACTGACTCTGGAGATTATCATCTTTGGATTCATGCTTATCACTATGTAGTTCTTGTTGACTTTGGATCTTCAATTACCGATGGTCAAGATGATTTGTGGATGAGTAAATATTTTTCTTATCCCACGGGAGTCATGGCCATTGATAATCGTGAAGGTCAGTATGGAGCTTACGTTTCAACTGGAGGCGGTCTTTATTATTATAAAATTAATGAGCTAGGATCGAGTGCTGATGATGAATTATTTAGGTTCGAACCAACTCCTGGTGATAACGAACTATGGTTGGACAATATTACTTCAATGTACTTTGACCAAAACAAAAACCAATTATGGATTGGTGAATATTCAGAAGGTCTCAGAGTGCTTGATGATCATGGCACACCCACCGACTTAGAAGACAGTAACTTTTACGACTTCGTTGGTTATGAAGGCATATTTGATATTGGTATGGATAAAGACGACTTAATTTACTTTGCAGGCAACCAAGGTTTATTTCAATTTACAGATTGGGGTGAAGTCGAATGGGGTGATGAAACTATTACAAATCTATTAACCAACGAAGCTACTGGAGAAAACCCAATTTCTCAAGTGGTTTATCAATCTGGAGAGTACCCCGTTGGCAGTCAATACTTCATTGGAACAAGAACAGGAGATATATTTTATCTCTCCACAAATGATACACCTAGCAGCCTTCTAGATGATCAGATAACTAGCTTTAGTGTAACTGAAGGGCGTTATCCAGCCGAAACCTTTGGCATGTATAGCCTTGACTATGACAATCTTATTGTTGCCATTAGACGCATGGGAATTTACCAGGTAAATCTTAATCGTGATTTTGCTTTGTCTGGATATGCTGAATCTCAGACTGACGCCCGCATTGAGGGCAGATTGGATGTCGACTTTATTACTCTGGATAATGTAAACGTTATTGTTGAAGCAGGTGGTGTTGGTTATCAAGTTTCGAATGACGGAGGTGAGAATTGGTTCGACATCTCTCCAGGAGAAACAGTTAACTTTCCCGAGCATGATTACCGAATTAAATTCCGAATTAATATGACCCATGGTTCAACACCGGTAATTGGCGGCTATGATCTGTCGTATGCTTCTTATCCCACTCCGGAAGAAAGAGGATCTTATATTCGGGTAGCAGATGAGCCGGATAGAGTAACCCCTGGAGAAAGTTTGACTTTCAAAGTTGAATCGTTTGATGACTTGAATAATCCAGTCGAGGGAAATGTTTCTGCCCAACTTGAACTTCGTAAAGCCGACACCAACGAGGCAGTGGATTTTGAAGTTGATGATGTCACGATCGTTGATGGTTCGGTTACCATCATTACAACCGCTCCTCTTGAGGTGGGTGACTACCGAATTTACGTCTGGAATGAGGATTCTTCTGACTACTCAGATGTAATTACAGTTGACTACCCGCCAGTTGACCCGCCCGATGATCATGATGAAAATGGAGATCAAGACGATGATGGTGATGCTGATGATGGTCAGACTGATGGAGATAGTGATGATGATGACGATGATGATGACAAATCAACTCAGAAAAAATACAATCCAAGCATCTCTCTTAAAAGTAGTGTAGACGGCTTAAGCGAACCTGAGAGTGTTCTAATATCTTGGGAATCTAAATACGTTGATGTAGTTGAACTTAAGTCACAATACATGAATTATGGCGTAGTGGAACTAGATGGAGCGCGCAATATTTATGTGGATAAAGATACTACTTTCTGGGTAACAGGCGGTGGTCCACGCGGCAGTGTTAAGGCAGAAGTACGAATTGCTTGGTTAGGAGACACCTCTCCTTCAACTGGAGATCCGGGTTCTGGGGGTGATTCACAAACAGATCAACCGCCAGTCATAAGCTCTGAAGACATTATCTCCACTGAACCACCGACAATTGAAAACTTCACTGTTACTCCAGACCCTGATGAACCAACCAAAATTGTGGTCGAGTGGCGAGTTGATGACGCTGATTTTGTGGAGATTTCGCCAATTGGCGGACCTTTAGCCGCTGAAGGAAGCAAGGAGATTTTCATCACCGAACCCAAAACTACTTTTGTCCTTACAGCTCGAAATGAAGCTGGCGAAGTAAAAGAGGAGCGTTTAATTGAAATTGACCAATCTGATTTAGATGAACGTCTAGCGTTTCTAAAAAATGTTGAGGCCAATCTTGCCAATGAAAAAAATCAGTTTGGATCCTGGTGGAAAGGTGATTTCACCAAAGCAATATCTGCGCTATTGATCTTGCTCTTGGTATCATTCTGGTTGGCTTGGCTTGTGCGTC
The DNA here is from genome assembly GCA_964603945.1 of uncultured Pseudomonadales bacterium. Classification (GTDB taxonomy): domain Bacteria; phylum Patescibacteriota; class Microgenomatia; order UBA1400; family UBA1396; genus UBA1396. Next base: position 6,474 of record CAZRWP010000010.1, on the reverse strand, counting down.
GGCGCAAATCAAAAAAGGAACAAGTAGCCAAATTTCCTCAAAACCCAACTCGATTTAATTAGACTATTTCTCTCCAGAAAATCACCATCAGTGACTTAAAGTTTTTCTTACCTTATTCTTAACTTGTTCGAGAATAATTGCCAGACAAAATAAAGGAGCTTTGCTATGGCAAACGAATACAACCAATCAACAACTTCGGATAATCCTAATGGATTTCCGTCTAAAGGCATTGTTCTAGCAATCGGGGTTCTGCTAGTGACAGCAATTGCCGTCGCTTCTTATGCCCAATCCAGAACAAAGCAATCAAACTCAATTTCAGAGAGTAATCAAGTGGAACAAGTTGAGCAAATGGAGCCAGTAAACCAGCCAGAAACGGCTGGAATAGTCGAGGTGGATGGAATGACATTAGAAGACGCTAATGCCAGCCAAAACGGACCTAATAATTCCGCCGACAATTCTGTTGAAGACATGACTGAAATAAAAGTAGTCCAGGTAGAAGCTGGCAGTTTTTACTTTACGCCCAATGAAATCCGAGTTAAAAAAGGCGAAACTGTCCGGATTGAAATGACCAGCGTCGACATGATGCACAACTTTGTAATTGATGAACTTGAGGTTGAAATTCCGATTACCACGGCCGGCAACATGGCCGCGGTAGAATTCACTGCCGACGAAGTAGGGGAGTTTGAATACTATTGTGATGTCGCCGATCACCGCGCCAAAGGACAAGTCGGCATGCTAATTGTGGAAGAATAATTTTTATTGGAGATGTAAAAAGGGCTCCCGAAGGAGCCCTTTTTTTGTACCAATCTAAAGATTAGTCGCGATTGGAACGGCCGTAGCCGCCACCGCGGTCATTGCCGCGACCATAGCCGCCGCCTTGACCACCACCGCGATAGCCACCGCCACCGCCGCGATTACCGCCGCCGAAGCCGCGATTCTCACGAGGTTGCTGAGGACGGGCAACTTGAACGAAGATGGTTCGACCATCAATTTCGGTCTTGTTGAGCTCTTCCTCGGCTCTCTTGGCGTCTGCTTCCTCGGCGTATTCGACAAAAGCGATACCCTTGGAACGACCGGTGCCTCTTTCTGTGATCACTCGAACACTGACTAACTCACCATACTGAGAAAAAACCTCAGTCAATGAATCTTCCGTAGCACTGTACGGAATGTTCCCCACGAACAATTTCTTGGGGTTAACTTGTGGATCTTGATTATCCATTTTTTGCTCCCTTAGACTCTCTACTGTCGAGTCCTTATTTATTTAGCTCACGAAGCGCTTAAGGTAAAGGGAGGAAAAATGATAAATCATTATCCCTAACACATGAAACGTTCAGATAACTAGACCTGTATTATAGCACTACTTGAAATATAACGGAAGTATAAACATTTGTTATTATTCACAGCTTACCGGATTCTAGCCATATTTTCACTCTTTTGTTACTTAGTATTGCCAGACTGTTAGCCTATGAAACAGTCAAAAGATGACAAAAGTCGAAGATTGCTTGAATCAGAAATTGGTATCCAGATCCGCAAGCTCACTGACATGCTATGGCACACTGCCTCCGAACTCACAGGAAAACGCCTAGACATTGGTAATATGTTTAAAGAACTGGATGATCGGCTTGTGCTCGCTGAAATTGATAATGTAGAAATCGAATTCAGAGCTGAGAAGCCAACTGATCTCAAGAAAACACCTGAGGCAATCACGCCTTGGTATTATCTTGGTGTTAACAGTGACATGCCTTACATTGCCTGGTTCGAATACACTACCTCTACCGAAAATGCTAACGAGAAGAAGGTAGTCTTAGTCTTTGTACCTGAGGGCTACAATCCGGACATCCGTTAAATTCACCTGACTTGCTGTTTTGCTCCTAATTTTTGAGTCTTAGACTTAAATGCCAACTTGAATTTTAATTTACAGCTTGACACGTTAACCATTGTCTAATATATTCGTTTTTACGAATATGTACACTCAAGTCTTTGAACTTCACGCCGAAACACTAAAAGCCATGGCTCATCCCAAACGACTGGAAATTATTCATCTACTGCGCGATCAGAAATTATGTGTCAGTGAAATTCAGGAAATGTTGGGTCTGCCACAAGCTAACCTCAGCCAGCACTTGCAGATTTTACGGGAGGCCAACCTTCTAAATTACTCAAAATCTGGTAAAAATATTTTCTATAGTCTTAAACATCCTATTATTATTAAAGCCAACGATTTGATTCGCGAACTTCTGATTGACCAATGCCAAAATGAGCAGTTAGCTGATGAGCTCACTATGAGCATGAAAGACTTGGTTCCTTTGGTTATTGATCCGGTTTGCGGTATGCGTGTTTCACCAAAAACGGCCAGCGTCGGAGCTCAATATGAAGGTCAGAAGTTTTATTTTTGTGCTACCGGTTGTTATGAAAAATTTATTAAGAATCCCCAAGCCTATGTCCGCCAAAAATAAGCCCACCACCAATGCCGATCAGCTTGTTTCTTTTCATGTTTCCGGCATGCACTGTGCAAGTTGTGCGGCCAATATTCAGCGTAAACTTTACGGAACTGAAGGGGTAGAGACAGCAACTGTCAATTATGCCAATGAGCAAGCCACCGTAAAAACCGATGGCCAGGCAGACACCTTAAAACACATTGAGCAAGCAGTTGCTGATCTGGGCTACCACGCCCACATTGGTGTTGAAGACGTCAGTGACTTGGCTCAAGCGGAGCGCGAACTTGAACTTAAAACGCTCAAACGACAAATATTAGTCAGCTCAGTTTTGACTGTTTTACTGATTATCGGAGCCATGGTACCCCAAGCACCAGCCATTTTAAAAAATTCGTGGATGCAGTGGTTATTGGCTACACCAGTCCAGTTTTGGGCAGGTCGGCGTTTCTTTAAAAGCGCCTGGTCCGCCTTGCTCAATCGCACTACCAATATGGACTCACTTATAAGTTTGGGAACTGGAATTGCCTATGGCTACTCAGTTATTGCGACTCTGTTTGGCGAATCCTTTATCAGCCAAGGTTTGTCCGCTCATGTTTACTTTGAAACTTCAGCCACCATTATTACATTAGTATTACTGGGAAAATTTTTAGAGCTGAGAGCTAAAGGGCAAGCCTCATCTGCTTTACGAGAACTACTAGAATTACAGGCCAAATCAGCTCACTTAGTAGTTAAAGGTCAGGTTAGTGATGTACCTATTGAATCCGTCAAACTAGGAGATATTTTATTAGTAAAGCCAGGGGAAAAGATTCCGGTTGATGGCACAGTGGTAGAAGGAGAGACTTCAGTTGATGAAAGTATGCTGACTGGCGAAAGCATGCCTATTACTAAAAAGTCTGGTGATAGTGTTACTGGAGCCACCGTCAATACTTCGGGCGCAATCAAAGTAAAAACAGATCGAGTAGGCTCAGATACAACCCTGGCACAAATAATTCGTCTGGTTAAGCAGGCTCAAGGCTCTAGGGCACCTATTCAGAAGTTAGTTGATCAAGTTTCCAGTGTTTTTGTTCCGGTGGTAATTGGATTGGCTTTACTAACTTTTATTATTTGGTACATCTTTGGACCAGAACCTACCTACTTGTATGCACTGATCAACATGATCTCCGTACTAATAATTGCCTGCCCTTGTGCACTTGGTTTAGCCACGCCAACTTCATTGATGGTTGGTATTGGCAAAGGCGCAGAGCAGGGAATCTTAATTAAAGATGCTGAGGCTTTAGAAGTAGCTCATCAGCTTAAAGTGATTGTTCTGGACAAAACTGGCACGCTGACCATCGGCAAGCCAAAAGTAACGCACACTCTATATTCACCTGATCTATCTACGGCTGAGAGTCAAAAAACTGCCACCATTATTTCAGCTTTAGAAGAGTTATCGCATCATCCGCTAGCTCAAGCCATGGTCGAATATTATGCTGATAAAAGCCAAAATACTAAACCTGCCATCAGCAATTTTAAAGATTTGCCTGGCCGTGGCATTAGGGCCAAGGTTAATTCAGATAACTATCTAATAGGTAATGAAAAACTACTACTAGAAAATAAGATTCGCATACCTTCAGATTTTTCTAAGTTGGCTAAGGAGTGGCAAAGTCAGGCAAATACTCTGGTTTGGGTGGCAAAAGGCAATCAAGTTGTCCAGCTTACAGCCATTGCCGATACCTTGCGTCCATCAGCTAAACAAGTGATCAAAGAGTTAAAAAATCTAGGTTTACGACCGGTTCTGCTAACCGGAGACACATTAAATACCGCTCAAGCGATCGCCAAAGAGCTGGGCATTACTGAGCTTGAAGCGGAAGTTTTGCCGCAGGATAAGGCGGCCAAGATTGAATCGCTTAAGCAAAACGGCCAGCGTGTAGCCATGGTAGGAGACGGCATTAATGATGCCCCAGCTTTGGCCGCCGCCGATGTTGGAATCGCGATGGGTACTGGCACTGATGTCGCGATTGAGTCAGCCGGAATTACGTTACTGCGTGGCGATCTAAACTTATTACCCTCATCGATAAAATTAGCTAGAGCAACTATCACTAATATTCGCCAGAATCTTGGCTGGGCATTCGGCTATAACTTGATTTTGATTCCAATAGCCATGGGCGTGCTGTATCCAACTTTTGGTTTACAGTTAAATCCGATGTTAGCAAGTGGTGCGATGGCCTTTTCCAGCGTGTCGGTCGTTTTAAATGCACTTAGACTTAAAAAACTAAATTTTGATAATTAACTTAACTTGGAGAAATACTTATGAATCTTTGGCTAGTTTTACTCACAGGCTTAACAACGGGCGGACTCTCATGTCTTTCTGTGCAAGGCGGCTTACTGGCTAGCGTAATTGCTAATCAAAAAGACGACGAACAACGAACAACTGATGATGAGCAGGCCAGATCTTCAGGTGGACTTTTAAAATCACGGGTCTGGCTGCCGGTCGGCATGTTCCTGTCTACCAAGCTCATTTCTCACGCCATTTTGGGATTTTTACTGGGAACTCTTGGTTCAGTTTTGACCTTAAGTTTAGGCGCTAGCCTGATGTTCCAATTTTTGGCCGGCTTTTTTATGTTGGCCACTGCTCTGAATCTCTTAGAAGTTCACCCGATTTTCCGACATGTCTCCATCAAGCCGCCCTATTTTTTACAACGTTATATTCGTAACTCCAGCAAGAGACAAGCAATATTTGCGCCCGCGCTTTTAGGACTGCTAAGTGTTTTTATTCCGTGTGGCGTAACTCAGGCTATGGAGGTGCAGGCAATCAATAGTGGTTCAGCCTGGCAGGGAGCTTTAATTTTGGCCGTTTTTGTGATTGGCACAATGCCTATCTTTAGCCTGATTGGCGTGGCAACCTCCAAGCTATCTGATCTATGGAATCGGCGTTTTTTGCACTTTACTGCGGTTGTGCTGATTCTTATGTCAGCTTACAGTTTTAACGGTATTTTGCAGGTGTTAGACTCGCCAATTACTTTCCAAAAAATCCGCGATGAAGTGGTGTTTGTCTTTTCACCTGCCATTAACGAAAGTCAGCTAGTAGAATCAACTCAAGGAGTACAACAAGTTAATATTGATGTCTTGCCACAAGGATATTCTCCCAATCGAGTTACGGTTCGAGCTGGTCAACCAGTTGAATTTACCCTTACAACCAATAAGGTCTACTCATGTGCCACCGCTTTTACGTTCCGTGAATTCGGAATTAACGTCAACCTCAAGCCAACCGATAAACAAACCTTCAACTTTACACCAACCAAACCTGGAAAATACACCTTCAGCTGTTCCATGGGTATGTACAGCGGCGTAATGGAAGTGATTTAGAAAAATAGATAATAAAGGAGATCAACAATATGTGGCCATTCAAGAAAAATAATAAAACCGAAATTAACAATTTAAATCAAGACACTCTAGCAAACGCTAGTCAAAGCGATTCTGCCCGCTTAGTAATAGAGGGCATGCATTGTGTCAGTTGTAGTCTAAATGTTGATGGTACTTTGGAGGATTTGCCTGGTGTGACCAAAGCTCATACTGATTACGCCAAAGGCATTAGTAAAGTTGAGTATGAACCTGGACTAATCACGGTTGATCAGATGATCTCAGCGGTGGAAAGTCTAGGTTACCAGGCAAAACAAGCATAGATATTTTCATAAAGGGCAGGGGATACGAAATCAGCCGACGGTCAAACGACCGTCGGCTGATGTGTCAGCGCGTATTTAACTGCTATCGCGTTAACGACTGGCTTTGCCGCCCATAGCCGCCACTCGGCGTCTGGTTTGCAATGAAGCCGCTTGTAAGCCGCGCATGCGGTGAGGTGCTTTACCTCCCGCCGCCGCGACTCTTCGACGTGTTGCCTTGGAGGCACTCGCCAATCCGCGCTTAGCCATGTTCTTTGATCTACTTCCTTTTGGCATCCGGTCCTCCTATCGTTGTTTTGCCTTGCCCATTGACAAGGTACGTCTATAGTCAACGTATCTCGTGAGGATTGTGATGGAGGCTTGTAAGAAATTTGTAATAGTTG
>CAZRWP010000009.1:11336-13570 GCA_964603945.1 uncultured Pseudomonadales bacterium | reverse complement strand
ATGGATAACCGCTGAAAGCATCTAAGCGGGAAGCCGGCCCCAAGATAAGGAATCCCTATGAGATTCGTGCGAGACTAGCACGTTGATAGGTGCGCGGTGTAAGTCTGGTGACAGATTCAGCCGACGCATACTAACCATAATCCATTGAATATACTGGTACATAGATGAGTCAGTATGGATAAAGATTGCCGCAAGGCACGCTTTATCTGACTGCGACCGTTATAAGCTAAGGCTTATGACAAAAATTGCATCACTGGTTGACGGAATCGTTCAACCTGGATTTTGCTTAAATTCAATAAAAGCTCCACTTGTTCACGGGCGATCATGCTCGTTAAAAAACCTTGATATAATACGCAAATGCGTTCCAATCAAGTGGATTAAATCCTCTTGTTCTGGTCCTTAGTGCGCGATGGAACCAACTCTACCCATTCCGAACAGAGTCTTGAAACGTCGCAGCGGTGAAGATAGTGCGGGGGCAACTCCGTGCCAAAATAGCTCAGGGCCAGAACAAGGGGATTTTTTTGTGTTTAAAATATTATTTTTGCCTGTAATAATATAGCCATGGCTGGAAACAAAGATCAGCGGATGCCCTATATCACAAGCTCGATTGATGTGCCGGAAATTGTTGATTTAAAGAAAAGCGAGACCGCAGTTTCATTAACAATCGATCCTAATGACCTTGTTGAAAAGATAAATAAGTTTGCCAAAAATACTAAGCTTTATGTTAAAGGGCGAATGGGAGAGAGCGCTTCAGTTAAGCATGATTTGTCGGAACTAGGTGAGAAGTGGGATATTCCAGAAGTTCTTAATCATTTCCAAGATAGGGAAGAGTCGATTTATGATTTGCTTAATGCTCGAGGTAAGTATATGCAACTTGAAAGATTCCCTCAGCTGGCTAATGGTACGATTCGGTTAATTAACTTCATAATTCTCGAAACTATTAAAGCCGGAAGAAATATTGACACTCTAATTTTCTTGGACAAGTCAGCTAGGCCAGGCGCTTATTTGTTCAGCCAGACTTGGAATGAATTGTCACAAAGATCTTTGATTCCGGATGGGGTTAAAAAACCGGCGATAAAATTTTTGAATTATTCAACCTATGATTTTGTAAATATTCGTTCGTCGGCTAAAAAACTGCTAAAAATGTATTTCAAAGGGAAACTTGGGTCAAATATTATTGTAGTAGATGAATCTTGGGCTTCTAGGTCCTCAACTCAAGGAGCAATGGATTTAATTGATCAAATATCTAGAAAAAAAATCATATTTAAAAACAATGTGATAGGTGTGCCTAATTTTCCAGATTTTCCTGAGTGGTATCACAACACATCTTTTTCGCCAATTGCTGACCTGCCATTGGAAGTAAGAGTTAATGCGGCAGATTGTCTAGATCAAATTGGCGAGACTCAATTGTTTGTATTGGCAAAACTAACAGACTTTGAGGAAGAAGAGTTTGTCAGATCTACTCAGGTGAATGAGATATTAAAACCAACCAGAGGGAAAAAGTCGCCTAACCAAATCAGCTCCGACGAAGCGTACATAGAAACTAATCGGGCTATTTATTACTATATAAAGTCAGCTGGTGGGTTATTATCGTTGCCTACTGATAAGGAAGCAACTCTAAGTAAGTCGCAAGCGCCAGACAGAGCTTTAATTACAGCTCATCGCCGTTTGTTGTCAATGTTGGCAAATTACACGGCCAGTCACTGCGAGTTAAAAAACAGCCAAGTTAGTTCTTCATCACAGTCACCAATCAAAAAGATTTTAAAGAATTTGTTTTCGTAGTAATAAGGACATTTTTCCAACTGTCTGATTTTTTCAAAAAAGGTTTGTAGATATTTTAGTCACGAATGTGTGCTTTTTACTTATCAGGTGGCCTCTGGTATAATTTCACTCTCTCAGAAAGGAGATTTTTTCTGCATGGCAGTTACAAAATCAAATAAAACAAACAGCTCAACCGCTGTAGATGAAACCGCTCAGGAGCAGATTGCTCAGGAGCCAACCACTAAAAAAGTTAAAACTTCCGCTACTGCGACTAAGTTGAAGTCTGCAACTGCGGACACAACCGCAACTAAGTCGAAACCTAAATCTAAGGCTAAAGCGAAAGCTGAGTCCACCGAACAAAAAGTTGAATCTTCAAAAAAGTCGGCTGGTCCGATTACAATGGCTGATTTGCTGGCCAATAGCTCCTATGAGCTAAAGATCCCTCAGACGGGTGATATCGTCGTTGGAACGGT
>CAZRWP010000009.1:10096-11236 GCA_964603945.1 uncultured Pseudomonadales bacterium | reverse complement strand
ATAGCTCCTATGAGCTAAAGATCCCTCAGACGGGTGATATCGTCGTTGGAACGGTCGTCAGTATTAACAAGAAGATGGTAGTCGTTGACGTTGGTGGCAAGACGGAAGGTTTGGTCGTTGACCGAGAATTCCAGATGGCCGAAGACTTTATTGCCGAGTTAAAGGCTGGCGACAAAGTTGACGTTTATGTCCTCGAGCAGGGCAGTGGTGGCCAGATGTTCCTCTCACTTAAAAAAGCCGCCATGGACAAAAAATGGGATGAAATCATTGCCCAGCAAGAAAATGATGAAGTCATTTCTGTTAAAGCAATTGACACCAATCGGGGTGGCATGGTCGTGGTTTACGAAGGTATCCGCGGCTTTATACCTACCAGCCAATTTGGCCGCGAAGTTTCCGGCAAGCTGGATAGCTTAAAGGGCAAAGACATTAAAGCCAAAATTCTTGAGGTAGATAAGGAAAAAAACCGCCTGATTTTCTCTGAGCGATTGGTTAGCGAGGCTGACGAACTTGCCAATGCTGACGCCGCTTTGAGCTCCGTTAAAGAAGGCACTGTAGTTGAAGGTATTATCACCGGTATTAAGCCATTCGGCATCTTTGTCGCCGCGGAAGTTCCGCTAGGCGAAGAAGGTGAGATTGGTGTGCTTGAAGGATTGGTTCACATTTCTGAAGTATCTTGGGACAAAATTGACGATTTGACCACGCTTTATCGCAAGGGTCAGCGTATTCAAGCTCAGATTTTGGCTGTAAATGAGGAGCATGGCAAGCTAACACTTTCAGTTAAGAAACTGCAGGATGATCCATGGGATGATTTTGCTGAGAAATATCCTGAAGGCACTACTCTCACCGGCAAGGTTTCCAAAGTCGTGCCTTTTGGCGTGTTTGTAGCCGTTGCGCCTGGTATTGAGGGATTGATTCATGAGAGCAAGCTTGGCGGAATTCCCTATGTTCAGGGCGATGAGGCTTCGGTGGTGATTGATTCAATCGACACTGAACAACGTCGCGTGCGCTTGTCGCCAGCGGCAACTGATGTGCCCGTAACCTATAAGTAAGATTTGGAGGTGGGGGGCCCCCCCACCTCGGGCCGCCCCCCACAAAACAAAAAATAAAATAACAACAATAAAAATAAAAAAATTATAAAAA
>CAZRWP010000009.1:5050-10086 GCA_964603945.1 uncultured Pseudomonadales bacterium | reverse complement strand
TTGTTTATTTTTGTGTGTCTTATAATTTTTTTTTTTTTTGGGGGGGGGGGCCCCCCTTCTGGGGCCCCGCCTCCACTCAATCCAAAAATATCAATCACATCAGTAAAAATACAAATTTAGTAATAAGACACAGCTAACGTCTGATTTAGCTTATAATAAAGACAAGGAGTTCTAATATGGCTAAACAATATCTAATCGTTAACGGTGATCAAATTCTCTTGGATGTAAAGCTGGTTTTCGCCGCCATTCGAGAAGCAAAAGGTGATTGGGAGCAAGTTGAAGAAGATCTCGGTTCAATTCTGGACAATATTCAGGGTTTAATTGATGCCGCTGAAGGCAGTAATTCTGCGGATGATTCATCAGATTCCGATTCCGACCAAGATTAAAACATTCAAAACAAAACTTCTGGGCTTAAATATCTAAAACTAAAGTATTTTGTCTATGTTAAGTAAAGATTCTTTCACTAGTCAAACGGGTTCTGAATGGCGCTGTGTTGATGGCCGACCAGGTCTACTGATTCTTAAACAGCAGTCGGATGAGTCTTGGCAAGTCGCATTTCGCGGTCAGTCCGCCGGTGAAAGGCAGGGGCCTCAAGTATTAGGCGCCTCCTTAGGCTTTGTGGCAGTAGCCGAAAAATTTGCCAATCTATCAACTGAAAAAGCTTTTGAGGTAGTAGAAACAGCTCATCAACAGCTTGGATTTGAACCTCAATTTCATATTGATGACCATCATTTTCCGGTCGACACAAATCTTTTAACCATGTCTGATGAAGAGGTAATTCCCCTGGTTCTTAATGTTCTAACTGGTTGTGGTTTTGCAAAATATCATTATGGCGAGCAGGCGGATAACTATATTAGACAGGCGCAAGGCAGGGGATGGAGTATTCAGGTATTAACTGGCAACCATAACGAGGCCGGCGCGACCAAGAACTATGTGACCGGCACTACTTTTGATACTTTTGGAGCCAATCAGATTGGCGAAAACATTATTTTTAATCAGGATTCAGCTGAGGTTAGTCGCATGTTAACCAAAATGGGTGAAATTCTTGATTTGCCAGAATTTGCTAGCACGGCGTCCGCATGGCTAGACCAAACTTATGACGACGTTGTTAAAACTTTAACCAATGGGCAGGTTCAGCCCGCCGATATTCAAGAAATCCGTTAAGCTTTCGCCAAGACACTTCATAGTCACGTCGCCAAATAGCCGATTTTGACGTGTTTGAGGGGTTCTCCCAGGCGTGAAGACGAGTTATTTCTATCAATAATTTAATGGCGATAATCTAGAATCCTTGTTACCAAATTGTTTAAATCACATGATAGACTCCAGATATGGCTAAGATGAAAACTGTCTATATTTGCGAGAACTGCGGAGCAGAGCATCCGCGCTGGCAAGGACAGTGTAGTCAATGCGGCGAATGGAACACCCTAGTTGAATCGATTAAGTCGGCTCCACCTGCTAAAGGATTGGGGCGACCACAAGCCACGCTTTATGGCGATGGTGACGCCGTCATTGTGTCGGCTAAAGAAGTTAAGGATCGACAACAGCCGGACAGTCAAAGATTACCAACTGGAATTTTTGAAATAGACCGTGTATTTGGCGGTGGGGTAGTGCTTGGTTCGGTTTCCTTGGTTGGCGGACAACCCGGAATTGGCAAGTCTACAATACTTACTCAGATGGCGGTAAAAATATTAATAGATCAAGAAAAGATATCTGTAATGTATGTGGCAGGAGAGGAAAGTCCAGCCCAAATATCTCAGCGTATTGAGCGGATAGTGGGCCAGAGTGCTAAATCAAATCAGGTCTTAGAACGGTTGTGGTTAGTTACCACAACAGACGTCGACCAGGCAGTAAATATGGTGCAGGAAAAGCGGCCGCATCTCTTAATTGTTGACTCTATCCAGACTATGTACACGACTGACCTCACTGGCATTGCCGGCTCAGTTGGGCAGATTCGCGAAACAACTAGTCGCTTAGTGGCACAAGCCAAGCGTTTAAACATTCCAACGTTTTTGGTAGGTCACGTAACAAAAGAAGGCGACATTGCTGGTCCAAAAGTGCTTGAACACATTGTGGATACAATAATTGAGATAAATGGTGATAGGACAGGAGAATTGCGTGTTGTCAGATCATTAAAAAATCGTTTTGGCCCCACAGATGAGGTCGGATTATTGCGTTTAACCACTGACGGTGTTGAAGAAATTACCAATCCTGGTGAGGTATTTCTCGAGGAAAAAACCATTGGTCAACCTGGATCTGCTCTGGCCTTGGTCATGGAAGGGAGTCGGCCCATGGTGGTTGAAGTCCAGGCATTAACCGTATCATCGTCACTACCAACACCGCGCCGCGTGAGCAGAGGACTAAATGTGTCCAAACTGCATTTATTAATTGCGGTACTGCAAAAGTACACCAAACTCCGCTTCGACAATGTTGATGTATTTGCGAACGTGGTTGGTGATGTAGATTTTAAAGATCCAGCTATCGATTTAGCTATCATTGCGGCGCTTATGAGCTCTAAACAAGGGAAGCCACTTGGGAAGAACGTTGTGTATTGTGGCGAAATCGGTTTGTTGGGTGAAGTGCGTCGCGTACGTCAGTTGGAAAAGAGGGTAAAAGAAGCAAAACGGCTTGGTTATAAGCAAGTCGTCACAGCTACGAACCTCAACACCGTTCAGGACTTAGTCAAGTAATATTTTGCCAACTATTGATGAAATTGTCTGCTGGTAAAGTTCAGGCAGGGAAGTGTCCAGGCTAAATCAGACGATATTAGATTGATTGATAATTTGTTTTCTTAATTGGCAAGTTTTTAAAACTAGGCCTGAAAGCTTAATTAATTCAGAAAAAATTAGTAAACCCAATGTATTTAAAAGGCTTAACCACATGTCTAAGAAGTTATCCACATCAACAGATTATTATGTCAAAAATGAGAACCCCAGGCGTAATACAGACAAAATAAATATATAGGATATGTAAATATAAAGCTATAAAAAAATTATAGGATTGACAAACGACCAGAAAAGTTATAAAACTAGCGGTAGATATTGAAAATTGAGTAGGGGAGACAGAGATAGTCAAGAAAAAGTTGTTACAAAAAAAGAAAGCATCTCTACCGCTGACCGGATGATCACGAATAGCGATGCTTTCCCTTATGTAAGTGTCCGAGTAGGCAGGAGGACACTGAGCACAAACATAAACTTTTCTACTAATTAGTCAACCCCGAAATAATACGAAGCCTGAGGGGGGAATGGAGGTTCGGACGTTGGGCAGGCCTCCGAACTTCCATTCCCCGCTTAGTTATTTTTAAGCACAAGCGAGCGATTATTTCCTGAAGATATGGGCTAAAATGATTGAATCTCTCGACTATCTTCAATAAAAACAGTTATTTGTGATACAATCTACGCATATCTTCCCAAAACACCCGTTTCAACCATGAATTGAAGTAATTTGAAGTATATAGAATTAAAGGAGTTTCATGTCTCAATCTGAAGACAATTCGGTTTCAACCAAAACAAGTAATCCATCAACAGGGGACGCTAGTGCGTCATCAGCTCAGGCGGACGCAAGCCCAGTCCAAGCTGACGCGAATTCAAAAGAGTCGTCAGCACCGGATAGCAGCGCCAACAGCGGTGACAGCAGTGACAATAGTGACAGCAGTGACAACAGTGGCGCCTCAGCCTCAAACAACACCAGCAACAACACCAACACCAATAGCTCTGCCCAGCCGCGCAGGTCGTCTGATCGATCCAGTCGTAACACGTCTAGAAGTTCGTCTCAATCTGACAAAAAAGATAAATCAGACAAAACCAATGGTGTAATGGTTTCCCGCCGCGGCGGTCCAAGAAATTCGGACACCCAAGAGATTAAAGGTTTTCTAGATACCACGTTGGAAGGTCATGCCGTGGTACGTGAAGGCTTTGGTCAATCGCCCAAAGATGCCTACCTCAGCATGGCTGTGGTACGCCGATTGGGCTTGCGACCAGGCGACTTTTTAGAAGGACTTGCCCGAGAGCCTCGCGAAAATGATCGCTACTGGGGCATGCAGGAAATCACTAAAGTTAATGACGTTGAGGTGCGCAACTTATCGCGCCGCGTCCGCTTTGAAGACAAGGTAGCTGTTTACCCCGATGAACGAATTAAGCTGGAAATCGGTCTTGAGCCACTGTCCAACCGTCTAATTGATCTGGTAGCGCCAATCGGAAAGGGCCAGCGTGGTCTAATTGTTTCACCACCTAAGGCTGGTAAAACTACCATCCTCAAGGAAATCGCCGCCGGTGTAGCTGAAAGTGAGCCTGAGGCTCATGTGATGGCCGTGCTAATTGGTGAGCGTCCAGAAGAAGTAACCGACATTCGTCGTCATATTGAAAAAATCACTAATGGCAGAGGCGAGGTGGCTTCGTCTAATTTTGACGAGCACGCCACTGAGCAAACCCGAGTAGCTGAGGTTGCTCTGGAACGTGCCAAGCGTTTAGTTGAGCAGGGCAGAGATGTCGTAATTTTGCTTGACTCAATTACCCGTCTAGCCCGCGCCTATAACTTAGCCATGCCGACCTCTGGCCGTACTCTGTCTGGTGGATTTGATCCTTCCGCTTTGTACCCGCCCAAACGATTCTTCGGTGCCGCCCGTAACTTTGAAGGTCCAGGCAGTTTGACGATTATTGGTACTGCTTTGATTGACACCGGTTCCCGCATGGATGATCTCATTTATGAGGAATTTAAAGGCACCGGTAATATGGAGCTTCACTTGGATCGCCGCCTGGCTGAACGCCGGATTCATCCGTCTATCAATCTCCAGCGTTCCGGCACCCGCCGCGATGACCTGCTGTTTGACAACCAGGATTATCAGAGCGTTTTGACTCTGCACCGCATGATCGACATGCTGGGCGAGGATGAGCGTACGCCGATCGTGATTCAGCGAATGAAGTCTACTAAGAGCAATCAGGAATTTTTAGCCGGACTCAAAGAAGGCTAAAGTTAAAGAGGAGGCATTGTGTCAGCTGATAATGAACGACCAACACCAGGGCAGGAAAACGAGATTGATG
>CAZRWP010000009.1:0-4950 GCA_964603945.1 uncultured Pseudomonadales bacterium | reverse complement strand
ATCGCTAAAAGTTCAAAGAGTAGATAGCAGAGTTTTGCAAATTGTCACCGCCCCGTGAGGTGGTATCTCAGCCTCTGTTTGCCGCTACAACATGAGGTGGTATCTCAGTCTCTGTTTGCCGCCGCAACATGAGGTGGTATCTCAGTCTCTGTTTGCCGCCGCAACATGAGGTGGTATCCCAGCCTCTGTTATAATGGTCAGATTGTATGTCACCTTTATGGCGGCGTTCTGCCCATCAGTCGACCACTATTAGTCCAGGCCGTCCCAAACTCACACCACCTTCCATTTGGCTTGACCAATGGCTTTCCTGGAAACAGTACTTTGGTTTCTTGCGTTTTTATATTTCCAGGCGTGGTTATTTTGTTTTTTCCTATATTGAGTTAGTCAAGGATTTAGTAGTGGGGATTTTATACAAGCGCCGTGGTAAATTTGCCCGTCCATTTTTACATACTGCCTTTATGAGTGTGCTTTTTGTGGGTATAACTTTTGGCCCCTTATTAGTCAGTGAGGCAACGGCGGAAGAGGAGGAGCTCAACAACCTAGCTACGAGTGTGATTCGTACTTCTACCGGTGACACGCCGTTTGTTACTCAGCAGAGTGAAGAGGTTTTGCGTTTTAGAGGTGGTGAGGTGATTGAACACACGGTTTCTGAGGGAGAGACAATTGCCAGCATCAGCGATCAGTACAACTTGGAAATGGAGACTATCCTTTGGGAAAACAACTTGAACGCTAATAGTAAAATCCGTCCGGGTGACCGGTTGCGGATCCTGCCAGTAGATGGTATTCGCCATAAAGTGCAAAAAGGCGAGACCGTTTATTCTCTGGCCAAGAAATATGGCTTGGGCGCAGATGAGGCCGCCGCTCAGCCGCTGATTAACTTTCCCTTTAATACTTTTGCCGATGATGAAACTTTTGCCTTAGCCACGGGACAATACATCTTGATTCCTGGCGGCATTAAGCCAGAAGAGAAGAAGTCGGCGCCGTTACTGGCACGTACTCGTTACACTACACCAGATGCTGGCTCAGTTTCCGCTACCGGACAGTTTGTCTGGCCGGCCGCTGGTTATATCTCTCAAAACTTTAGCTGGTATCACAAGGCAATTGACATTGCCAGCCGAGGCGGAGGCCCCATTTTGGCGGCCGACGCCGGTGTGGTAGCAGTGGCTGGCTGGGTCGACAACTCTGGTTATGGAAACCGAGTAGTGTTGGATCACGGCAACGGGTTTGTTACGCTTTATGCTCACTTATCTGCCGCCCGCGTAAAAGTTGGTCAGTCCGTCAACAAAGGTGACGTGATTGGTGACATGGGTTCAACTGGTCGAAGTACTGGTACCCATCTGCACTTTGAGGTAAGACAGGGCGGTGTACTACTGTCGCCATTGTCCTATCTGCGGTAAAATTAACATGATAGGTTTATTTCTATTAAGAATAGTTAAGGTAGATTAAGTATGGTTGATGTCGCAAAAGTTATAGTTGAGTCAGGCAAGGGAGGAAATGGCTCCTTTAGTTTCCGGCGAGAAAAATATGTGCCCAAAGGCGGGCCGGATGGTGGTGATGGTGGCGATGGTGGCGATGTCTATTTAGTGGCAACATCTGCCAAGCAGACTCTGCGCGATTTTGCTGGCCATCCCAAATTTAAAGCTCAAGATGGTGGCCAAGGTGGCGGACGGCAAAAATCTGGTCAAAAAGGTAGGGACATTAAGGTTGAGGTGCCGCTAGGAACCGTGGTTTGGGAATTAGATGAAATTGGCGAGAAAACTCGTTTGGGAGAAATTGTAAGTCCGGGCGATCGTTTACTGGTGGCCAAAGGTGGCTTTGGCGGTCGAGGCAACATTCATTTTAAAAACTCAACTAACCGAACTCCTCTGGAATATGAAGAGGGCGGCGAAGGTGAACAAAAAACCCTACTGTTGGAACTAAAATTAATTGCTGATATCGGTCTGGTTGGTTTACCCAATGCCGGTAAGAGCACTTTGTTATCGGTTGTAACACGGGCTCAGCCAAAAATTGCCGACTATCCCTTCACCACGCTAGAACCTAATTTAGGCGTGATGGAGCTTGATTTTGGCGAAGCCACTCAGCGCTATATTATGGCTGACATTCCTGGTTTAATTGAGCAAGCCAGCCAAGGCAAGGGTTTGGGTCACCGCTTTTTGCGCCACATTGAACGCAGTCGTGTTCTGCTTTATTTATTATATGTTCCTGAGGAAAACTTAGCTGATACAGCTGAGGAACAAGTCAAAATTCTTTATGATCAATATCAAACGCTGGTTAACGAATTAGAAACCTATGACCCAAGTCTACTTGAGCGCCCACATCTGGTAGCCATTAATAAATCTGATCTCTTATCAGTTGAATTTGCACAGGTATTGGCCAAAAACTGGCCGGCTAAGTCTGAGCAAACCGCGCCTACGCCCACTTCACGCACGCCCTACCTAATGTCCGCCGCCACACAAGCCGGCTTAGCTGAGGTCAAACAAGCTCTACATGAAGAAGTTCAAAAAGTGCCTAAGCCAGTAGAAACCGAAGAAGCCAAGCTAAGTGGTGTCCCGGTATTTTCTCTGCCTGATGAAAAACATCAGCCCAAATTAGCCTATCGCCCACCTTTGAAGAAGGGGTAGTGAAGAAGTAGTAAAAGTGTGCGATTGGATTAGCACTTGAGAAATTTTTTGTGGACCTACCGGGAATCGAACCCGGAACACGGCTATGCGAAAGCCGCGGTATACCGTTTACCTATAGGCCCGGTTATGGATATTATCCCAAGTGGATATAAACCTTGCGTGGATATTAATCCTGCAGTGGGCAGACACATCTTACCAGATATCCGGTACAAATTAATGGTCGATGAGGGATCGAAGGATCATCCTTGCGTTTAGTTTCCTCAAGAAGGATCATCCTAGGATGATCCTTCCAGGCAAGAGGATGGGCAAGGATGATCCTTCAAAATTGGCGTCTTTAGACAATTTTGAGAAACCTGCAAGAAAAAACTTAATAAACACAAAAAATTAAAGCCTTAACGACGAAATATAGAACTTTAGTTCTCATTGAGGAGTCAAGATTTAATTTTTTAGGTGGACCTGAGGGGATTTGAACCCCTGACCTTCTGTATGCCATACAGACGCGCTAGCCAACTGCGCCACAGGCCCATTTGTTCAGGTTTTGATTATAACATGCAGGCCTGTTCAGATAGCCAGCTCAAAAGGCTGGTCTGGATGGTTGATTTAGCCAGCAGATGGTTATTTCTACCAGCAGGTGGTTGATTCAGCCAGTAGGTGGTTGATTCAGCCAGTAGATTCAGATGAAAAAGACTAAGCGACCAGACGGGAAATTGCCCAGCTAGTTAATTGAGGCTTTAAATCTCAGCTATCTTAGTGGAGTGGGCGAACTTCCTTTTATCTTCAGCATATTTTTCGCTATACTTAAAGCAATGTTTGTGCGTTCTAAGCTGGCGGGTCTTACCTTAGTAGAAATGCTGGTGGTGATTGGCATTTTACTGTTTTTGATTATGATTTCCGGCGTTCTGTTTGTGCCTCGGTATATTCAGCGGGCACGTGACGCGGAGCGAAAAAGTGATTTATCGGAATATAAAATTCAATTTGAAGCCTACAACACTGATCATAAGCGATATCCGCCGGCTGAGATTATGGATAGCCGAGACGATTGCGGAAGTGACAACTTAAGCGCCTACATGCCACAAATTTTGTGCGATCCTTTGACGAATGACCCATATTTATATCAGGTGAGCGATGACGGCCAGCAATATTGGCTCTACACGGTACTGGAAGATCCAACCGATCCCAACATCACAGAAATAGGCTGTGGCGGTGGGTGCGGTCCAGACACTGATGCCGACAGCATTCGCGATTACAATTACGGCATCGGCAGTGGTGGCTTGGATGGGCAGGAGCTGGAATTTAGCTATGCGCCACCATCTTGCGGTTGGGGATGCTACGCCAATCAATGTTCAAGTTGTTGTCCTGGAAAATATCGATGTAATTCAGCTGGCACCGGATGCTATCCAGATCCAACCTGCAATTAGCAATAATAACAATATTTGAGTCAAGCAACTAGCAAAAGAGTCTAAAAGCAAATAAGATAAATAAATGAAAATAACTAACAAATAAATGAAAATAACAGCTAAAAATACAGAAAAATGAGAAAATCGTCAATTAAATAATTATGGATACCAAAATTGATTCTAAAAAGGGAAGATATATGTTAAAAAAATGGTCAGCTGGTTTCACCTTAATTGAACTGATGGTGGTAATCGCTATCATTGCCATTTTGACAGGTTTGGTGGGTAGCAATTATCTGACGTCTCGCGCGCGAGCGCGCGACGCAGAGCGCAAGAATGACTTGCGCCAAATTCAGTCCGCTTTAGAAATGTATCACAATGACCATAGTCATTATCCGGCAGCTGGGTTCGGAACGATTCAATCCCTTGACTGGGGCGAGGATGCTTTTGTTGATGAAGAAAACAATGACACCATTTACATGCCGGTTTTGCCTGGCGATCCCGCTGGCGGCACGCAATACTATTATGAAGCCAATACTGCAAATACCAAGTATCGGCTGTGCGCTTTTATAGAGAATGAAGAAGATGGCGATATTCAACAGATTTATCCACCGCCAAAAGATTGCGGCGGTCCTTGCAATTATTGCGTTAATAGTTCGAATACAACCAATGAGGAGGTTTGGGATGATTAATTTAAAACAACTAAAGAGGGCTGACAGCTTTCTCTCAAGTGCCAGAAGCGCGCGCGGTTTGACTGTTAACCGACGTGCCCACGGATTTACCCTGGTGGAACTGTTAATTGTGATTGCAATTTTAGGCGTCTTGGCCAGTTTAATTTTGGCCAATATGAGTGGCGCGCGCGAACCCGCGCGCGCCGCCCCGCCCAAAAGGGGCCGTCGACAATTAAAAAAGGCGTTGGGGGGGTAAGTTTTAGA
>CAZRWP010000008.1:0-16215 GCA_964603945.1 uncultured Pseudomonadales bacterium | reverse complement strand
AGATTGGGAAAAGTAGACGGCGGACTAGCATTTTCAACTTGGTCAGGCTGAGGCGCAGCTTGATTATCAAGATTACCTGAGTCAACCGGATCAGTGGCAGGCTTTTGGACGTTTGGATCCATATACTCATAGTAGCAAAAACTTGCTTGTCCTGACAGGGTGGTCGTTGGGGCGCTGGTTGGTTGAATTGTAAGCCTCACTTACACAAGGTGCACCTCAAGGAAGCCTCACCCGGGTGAGGCTTCCTTGAGTAAGAGTGCGTGTAAGTGAGGCTTACAATTGCGCCACAAAAACCCCAGCCCTACAACTCACCAATAAAAATGAAAACCTACTCCTGTCGCCGGACTTCTGCTCCCACCGCCCGGCTCCCGCCACCGCCCGACTCCCACAGCCGGACTTTCGCCCCCGGCTCCTAACGACTATTCCTGGTGTTCCAACCAGCGCTCCAGATCTAGCGCCGCCATGGTGCCATAGCCGGCGGCGGTAACCGCCTGGCGGTAAATAAAATCAACGTTGTCGCCGGCGGCAAAGATGCCGTCCACGGAAGTCATGGTCGGATAAGCCACACGGCCGTTGTCCTGCAAGGCCGCTTGAGCCATCGCCACGCTTTCCTTCTCCAAACCAAAACGCGTAATAATATAGCCTTCTTTGTTAAGCTGAACTAAGTCTCCTAGGAATTTGGTCGCCGGAACGTGCCCAATGGCGTAAAACAGGCCGTCGGCCTTGACGGTGTCCTCAGCCTCGGTTACCAGATCCTTGATGGTGATAGCACTAAGTGAGCCATTCTCTGATTTCAGCTCAGTTACGGCCGAGTTCCATCTAATAGTAATGTGTGGATTTTCCAGAACTCTTTCCTGCATTATTTTGGAAGCACGCAGAGCGTCGCGGCGGTGAATGATAGTAACCTGATCTGTAAAGCGGCTCAAAGCCAGAGCGTCCTCGATGGCCGCGTCGCCGCCGCCGATCACAAAAGTGGTGCGGTCGCGGAAAAAGGCAGAATCGCAGACGGCGCAAGTGCTCAGACCTCGACCTAAAAGTTCCTGTTCTCCAGGTAAACCCAGCATGCGCGACTTGGCGCCAGTGGTTATTAGTAAAGCCTTAGCAAAATATTTTTGGCCACCGGATTCAACCCAGAACTGTTTGCCATCGCGGCCAACTTTATCAACCAACCGATCGATAATCACGGTGCCAAAACGCTCAGCTTGCTGACGCATGTTGACCATCAGCTTGGGACCATTAACGCCCTCAGGAAAACCGGGGAAATTCTCAATCTCGGTGGTGTACATGAGCTGACCGCCAATTTCCTGACCAGAAAATTGTAATACTTTCAATCTAGCTCTAGCTAAATACAAAGCCGCTGTGTAACCGGAAGGTCCAGAGCCAATCACAATGGCGTCGTTTATGGCGTCGTTTATGGCGTCGTTTATGACATTTGTGGCATTCGTGGCATTTGCGGCAGAGTTAATGGATTTATTTTTAGCACCATTTTTTGAGGCGATTGAAGTTTGGTTCATATCATTTGGCTTCATTAGTTGGCTTTTCCAGAAGATTTAAGAGAACCCTCAATTAAATTGCGGTAGCCATCTTCGCCAATAAAGCCGATTTGGTGTCCGGCAATTTCGCCGTCAGCATAGACCATGACAGTTGGGATACTCATCACTCGGTGAGACATGGCGATTTCGCGATTGCCCTCAGCATCCACGTCAACTTTGACGACCTTGGCGCGGCCATCATATTCGCCAGCTAATTTGTCCATGATAGGAGCGGCCATCTGACAAGGACCACACCACTCGGCAAAAAAGTCCACCAAAACGGGGACATCTGAGTCGATCACTTCTTTTTGAAAATCTGCTGTGCCAGTTACGTGCAGTGCCTGATTTTTGTCTGAATTCGCCATTTCGCCTCCTTAGGTTTTTAAGTGGATATCCTTTATACCATGACTACTACCATAATGAGAAGTACCAATTTAGCACTCTCTTAACTGGAGTGCCAATAGTTATATTATCTCGGCTGATAGTCCCAGAAGATAATTCTATAACCGTATCAACTGGTTGAATTGGGCGAACGCGAACAATCGTTCCGGTGTCGGCCGGTGGTGGCACTTGCTCATGTAAATCTACCACTACTCCGTCCGCTATCCAAACAAAATCTAGCGGAAATTCCATTTTATTCATCCAGAATACTGAAGTTTCCAGGCGAGGATTGATAAAAACCATGCCATCCGCGCCAATTGACTTGCGTCCGCTCAAGCCTTGCTGGCGCTCAGCTGGCGAAATCGCGTACACTGCCGTGTATCGCTTATCCCCAATTTCCACGTAACCAAAACGCCTGAGTGCGCGGCCTGTTATCTGCAAATAGATAATTAAGCCAGCCAAAAATAACCCGATTGCCGATAAGCTAATTAACGTTACCAGCTTTACCTTGTTTATGGTTGAGTGGTAAAGAGGAGAAGGATCATCCTTGCCCCTCCGCTTGCCTGGAAGGATCATCCTAGGATGATCCTTCTTGAGGAAACCAAGGGCAAGGATGATCCTTCTCTTTGTTTTTGAGAGTTTTTCGCCTAAGTTCATAGATTTTGGTTGCTTCCAGTTTAAACTAAATACGCCTTCCAGGCTTGTGGCACTCGCCAGGCGGCATCACGCCAAACCACAACCGATAGCAGAACAAACAACAACACGCTCCACCAGGCTGTAGCTAAAATTAGCAAGGCAAAGGCAAGTAGCCAGGCGGAGAGCAAGACGGCGCGCGGCGCGTACACCCAAGCGGCGCCCCAGGGCAGACTGGTGCGCCGTGCGCACCCCGCCAAGATACACTCCAGCGCCGGTTTAATGACAAAAGCCTCGATCGAGGTCGCCAATCCGCTCTCTTTAGTAGCAGTAAACCAGCTTTCCCCGGCCACCAACAAGCGGCGCTGTGTGCCCTCGCGCTCCTCTGACACCTTCATTTCCCAGGACGGGTAAGCGTAGCGACGGTTGTTGATTTGCAAGCCGTACAGTTGCTCGGATTGCGGTTCATAGTCCCAACGGCCTTGCAGGTTAGTAAATTTAACTTGCTTGTGAATAGTTTCGCTCTGCTTGTCGTATCGCTCTAGGGTAAAACCAAATAAGGGCAAACGCCGATCCTCACGGTCTTCCCGCCACTCATGCTTACCCGCTGACCAACCAATCAGCCAAGCACGCATCCACAATAAACCAAATCGGCCAAAGTATCGCCAAGCACCGCCGGTCAAATAGTACAAAATTGCCAAATAAAAACTCAGTAAGATAAAGATCAGCCCAATAAACCAGCCGGCAAAATTCACCATCAAGCTAGCCGCCCAATTAACAAATCCCACAGCCGGTTGCCAGACTTCCTGTTCAATTGGTTCCACAATTTTATCTATTGGTGGAGGTAGTTCAATTTTAGGCCATTCCAGGCGTGGCGGAAATTCGGGTAGTTCAATAACAAAAGGGTCAGGAAAAATGCCAATCGGCACCTCGATAATTATTTTCACCGGTTGGTAAACCAGTGGCAAGCTATCCAACAAAGTGACATTGCCGGCTTTATCAATGCCTACAAAACTTATATAAATTAATTCATCTGGCAACAGGGTTGGTAAATCAAAAGTAAACCAACCGGAATCGTCAGAAATAGTTTTGAGATTAGTTTGAGTGCCATCGGGCCAGGTGATAATAAGCTGAACCTCGGTGTCGGGCTCAGTTTTGCCTTTGACAGTTGGTTGATCATGCTTGGTTTCCAAGGGAAATTCTTCAGTGGGCCATGTTTCCCAGTCATCAGACGAAATGGCCACTTCATTATCATCAACTTCAATAATTAGAATGACCGGCGATTTGGTATCAACGGTGAATGACCAGGTCGTCGAATCAGTTTTATGATCATGAAAATCCACCGCCCGAACTTTCCAGGTATGCAGATCGTCGTCCAGGGCGTGATCAGACTTCAATTTGAGTTTGAAGACACCATCCTCAACCGTTAACACGTAGTCATCATTGGTGGTCGAAACCAACGGCAGATCAATAAATAGTGTTTCACCATCAATAATTAACTCCACATGATCATAAGGCACCAAATGATCCGGCAATTCCCACTCAAACGTGGGCGTATCGTGATCCAGATAAGCATGATTTTTGGGACTAATAAGGAGGGGCACCGGCGGCGGATCCCAAATTGGCACCACGGCCGTGACCTGACTGGAACGCGACTTTGGATTGGTAGACTGCGTTTCACCAGGCAGGACGCCGGTGCCTTCAGCTTGCGCTAAAAGATGACGAGATGATTGCGAAGTTTGAGAAATTTGCGGTGAATGAAAAATGGCAGACTGGCTGGCCGCGGCGGCCGGCTCTGCAAAAAACCCTCGCGCCACCAATAAAAATACGGCCGCCGCAATCAAGCCTAGGATCTGGAGGAGGATGATCTTAAGACTTGATTGCGAACGCCCGTGATTTATACATATGATCTTAGTCACGTTTCTGAAGTTCATCCTCTAATTGACGGATGCGATCTTCAAGTAAGTCAATGTGTTGATTTTCTACACTGTTGCGTTGTTCCAGGTGGCGGCGAACCGCGATAAAGATACCCAGCATAGCCAACAGAATGATCAACACAGCCATAATCAGCGTGTATGGAATCAGCCAGAAGCTGTATTGAGCCATGGCTACTTTGCCCTGATCACCGTAGCTAGCGGCAAACTCAGCAGTGTAGCGGCCAAATCCCCAGACCCGATCCCACTCTGCTTCAAAACCACGAGTGGTGTATGGAAAAATATTGCGGGAATCGACTTCAAATTGCTCTACCGTTTGGCCCAGCATGTTGCGGATCGACACCGTAGTTTTTGGCTGAATGTGAATGTCGGACAGGTTCTCAATTTCATAAGAAATCGGCACCGGACCAAACTCATTTAAACCAGGAATATTAATGTTGCGGATGGCGGCATTTTGCGTGACATCGCCATTTACGCGGAAATATACTAAGGTTCCAACTCTTGGCGAGACTGCCGCACGCCCAGCCACTTCACCAGTTTGTGAGGCTGTACCGCCGTCAACCGGCTGATGCATAATCATGGCATAGCGTCCGCCTGGCTTGGCATCCTGTGGAATCTGAATAATCACCGGAATGGTAATTGAATCATGCGCCGGCACGATATTGCGGGGATTGGCTAGCGTTATCCACTGAGCCAAACTCCAAAGCGAGTTGGTCTCGGCGACCACCGGAATTGGGGTCTTGCCATCTTCGCCAATAATGAAGTCTTCAACAATTGTTTCGACAGAAATCGGATTACCGGAGTTGTTACGAATTCTGACCTGGGTTTGGATTGCCTCACCTGGATCACCACGAAGTGAGTCGTCATCACCCAAGCGTGGCGGAATGGCTGTAATCGCAACTTCCTCAACGGTAGCTGATTCGGTAATTTCTTCCAGGTTGCTGACTGGCGGGACTTCAGGATTGACTGGCTCGGCCTGCGCATCCAAAACTGGCTCGACCTGAGTTTCCATCGCCGGCTCCTGAGCCGGCAAAATGGTAGGCGCTGAGTCCTGTGCTTGAACTAAAGTTACGACGGTTAAGGCCACCACGCCCAATAAAAGCGCGGGCAGAGTTCTTTTGATGATGACGGGCAGGTCTTTCATATATCTCCTTAAAATGTAGCTGTGGCTCGATAAGTAACATTAGTAGCGTAGTCCTCACCTGCTTCTTGGGTGGCTCCGATAACTGCCTTGTAACAAACGTTAACTAGGTGGCTATCGGCAACTGAATTACTTGAAAATAGCGTCACTGGTGACTCGTTATTCTCTTCATCAGCAAATTGGCGATATTGATTACTTCCACCATCATCATGTTCAAATGTCATAGTTGGAGGAGTTCCACTGGTAGCACTTACATAATTCAAGGTGTAAGCAAAGCCTTTGGTAGCTTCATTAATCCAAGTGTCACTGGTGTTATAATCCATCGCTGAAGTATCACCGGCCGAGTCAGGAATGCATCCCGTAACAGAATCTCCATCTCCCGTACAAGCCGTCACATATTGTCTGCGTAGTTGATCCTCGGCAATAGCCGTAACCACATAACCATTTTGGGCATTAGTCGACACCTTTAGTTGTTGAGCGGCGGTTGTAAAGTTGGTAATGAGCAATTCGCCTAGCGGAACTTCGGTTGGGGTTGTAGTTACGCTTAACGTGCCAATGTCGCAAGCGGATGCACCACTATTAACTCCTAACAATTGTAATTCGATCGATGGTGCCACCGAGGCAGTAATGCGCACCGCTTCGATTAGAGCCACGGCTGCAGTTGATTGATCAATTACAGTACCAGAAGAATCAAGATGCTGAATGATAATTCTGTGCTGATCAGAAAGACCAACAGTATGAGTTGGACTCAAGCTAGGTGAGGGATTTATTATATTGGTAATTGTTAGAATTTCAGAGAGCGGTGTTGAGCTGGGATAAACACATTCAAATTCATGATACCCGTTAGCAGTTGTTAAAACAGCTGACGCGTTAGTGGAGGCACAATTTGAGCTTATTCCCTGAACGTCCCAGCCATCTGAATCTGGATTTCCATCAGCTGGAGTAGTAGCATTGGCCGGAACCTTAACAACAAATTTTCCTCCTGGAAGATCGGAAACAGTTCCAAAAGAAATGGTCATCTCTGATTTTCGTGCAACATAAACATCTTCACCCGAGCCCACATCGCCAGACGCTAAACCAGAGTCAATCTGAAAGGTTTGCCCATCATCAGCATCAATCACCTCATAACTATTTGCATTAATTTTTACAGACTCACCCACAAACAAGTTATAAGTTCCAGTAGAAGGAGCCCCTGTGTTGGCTAATGAAACAACTGAGCTTCCAACTGTATTGTTAGTGTCAAGTTTGCCATGAAACGACAACCTTGGTGTGCTTAGCTCAACCTTGGGGGCTGTTAAATCAGCCGACTCCACTGAGTCAAATATTCCTACTCCACCGGCAAAGAAAATCGCGACCAATGCTACTAAAATACCTCGTTTGAACAAAATATAGCTATTCATAAATGTCTGTTTTCAGAATAGTATTTTATTTGTACACTGACAAGTAGCAATCAGTATGAAAAATTCAAATATTCCTGTCAAGAACACCCAACCTTCATTAGTGTATATCTATACTGGCGAGGGAAAAGGTAAAACTTCCGCTGCTCTGGGAACCATGCTACGCGCTTTGGTGAATAATTGGCGGGTAAGTTGGCTGGCTTTTTATAAAGAAGCTAGTTGGAGAATTAGCGAGTATGAATTTCCACATTTACTATTAGCCAAGCATCGTAAGCAACTGGAAATGATGCTCCTGGGCAAAGGTTTTTATATTCAAGATCCGGAAAGAGTGATTGACCGCCCCGGTAAAGCCCAAGTGAAAATCTCCACCACTAAGCAAGGCAAAGTAATTGACGATGATTCGGCGGCGGACCATCGGGCCGCCGCCGAGGCTACTTTGGACATGGCGTTCAAAATCTTGGCTCAACCCAAACCACCTCAACTTTTAATTTTGGATGAAGTCTGCAACGCCATCACCGATGGATTAATTGAGGAACAACGAGTTCTTGACCTCTTGGTCCAGCGCCAAGATTGCCACATCGTTTTGACTGGGCGCAGTGCCTCTAAGCGCCTAATTGCATCTGCTGATCTGGTCACCGAGATGAAAAACGTTAAACATCCTTATGATCAGGGCATTCTGGCCATTAAAGGCTTGGATTACTGATCACTTGAGTAAAGCCTCACTTACAATAACTCCACCTCAAGGAAGCCTCACCCGGGTGAGGCTTCCTTGAGGTAAAGTTCATGTAAGCCTCACCTCCAGCCAACTTCCAGCCAACTTCCCACTCAACCTCCCACCAAGCCTCTACCTATTTAGCTAATCACAAGCTGTCTGCTAAGATGAATCTATGGCTAATTCTGCCCCTAATCCGGCTGATAATTCCGGCGTTTCTGATCAGTCCGCCCAGACTGGCTTCAGTTTATTAACTGATGATTCTGTAAACGCTCCCGTTGGCCAACCGGCTGGCCGACGCAAAGAGGTGTTAAATTCGCCTCTGCCAGGCGAATCATCAGTTAGTGAAACTTCAACCGATGATACTTTGGGTAATGAAACTTTGGGCAACAATGCATTGGCCAATGAAACCTCAGCTACCTCCGAAACAGCCCCATCAAACGGCCAGTTAGAGAACTTAACCCCAACCGATACTGCCCCGCCAGAGCAAACTGCCGATCAGCCAACTGAATACGAGTCCGGCCAGGCCGAATTGGAACCAACTATTGAAAAACTTCAGCAGGAAATTGAGCAAAACAAACAAAAAGCACCAAAAAAAGTGGCCGTCCGCCAGGAAAACGGCGATCAGGTTGTACCTAAAACCGTCGCCCAACCAGTGGTCATCTTGCCACTAACCGAGGAAAAAATGGACGCCGCCCGCAAAAAGAATCCGACTTACAGCATTAAATGGCTTTATACTTGGGCTAAGCGGCAAATTAAAAAATTCAAAGATATATTGGTGGTCTACCGCGATAAACCAACTGACCGCAAATAATTGATGTCAGCATTTATCTTGATCACATTAAAATAAACATATATGGAAACACTAGCCTCGACCAACTTCATTGCCTCTATGAGCGCTTTAGCTTTGGCTGTATTGGGCGCTTTAGTTGGCGGAACAATGACCGCTTTGCTAGCCTACTTTGTTCTGCAGTGGTTCAAACACCGCCGGCGTGAACAATATTCGCTGGATACCGTCATGCTGAGAGTTCTGCTGCCTAAAGACAATGAAGTAAAAATTGAGGCCATGGAGCAGATGTTTAATGCCTTGCACTCCATTAAACAAAGCTCTTGGAAAGGTTTATTGGCACCGGAAGATCATTTGGCTTTAGAAATTGTCGGTCTTAAGGAAAGCATTTCCTTTAACGTGCTGACGCCCAAAAAACTCCAAGACCTGGTGGAAAAACAAATTCACGCCACGTATCCGGGCGCGCGTATTAAGGAAATTGATGAGCCTAATATTTTCAGTGAGGGCGGTAAGGTCGCGTTCGCGTCGCTGAAGTTGAAAAACGGGGACGCGCGCCCGCTTAAAACCTACCGAGATCTCCCCAGCGATCCTTTAAACCTAATTACCGCCGCTTTCTCCAAGCTTCAGGATGGCGAAGGGGCGATTTTTCAGCTCCTGATTGAGCCTGCTAGCGACAAATGGCGCGACAAAGCTCAGGACTATGTCCGCAAAGAGCGCGAGGCAGAAACCGGCGTCGACGGCAAACCCAAAAAAGTCATTGACCACAAAGCTCTGGAAGCTATCAGCACCAAGACGGAAAAAATGGGCTTCCACGTTTCTTTACGCATTATTGTTTCCGCCGCCAATGATTACTCCGCCCATTCACATTTAACAAATATCATCGGGGCCTTGTCGCAATTTACCTCGCAATCCAACTACTTAACTAAAGGCCGAATCTTTTTTAAGCAGGCTTTTATGGTGGATTTTCTCTACCGTTACTTCCCCTTCTTCAATCGCAATACCATGATTCTAAATACTGAAGAATTGGCCACGCTTTTCCACTTTCCCAATAAAACCGTTGAGACACATCACATTGAGTGGCTAAACGCTAAGTCCGCGCCCGCCCCCAGCCAAATTCCTAATGAGGGTTTATATCTGGGCAAATCAATTTACATGGGTGTAGAACGCAAAATTTTCATGGATCTTGAGGATCGCCGTCGCCACATGTATATCGTCGGTAAAACCGGTACGGGTAAATCTGAGTTCTTAAAAGAAATGATTCTGCAGGATATTGAGGCCGGTCATGGTGTCTGCGCCATCGACCCGCACGGCGAATTTGTCGAGGATCTGATGGAACTGATGCCGCCCGAGCGCGCCGAGGACGTTATTTACTTTAATCCATCTGACATTGAATACCCCATGGGTCTTAACATCATGGAAGCTGATAATGAAGATCAGCGCCACTTTATTGCCCAATCGGTTATCGCCTTAATGTACAAACTTTATGATCCAAACCGCACTGGTATCATCGGACCGCGTTTTGAGCACGCTATCCGCAACGCCATGCTGACGGTTATGTCGGTTCCTGGCGCCAGTTTTATCGAACTGGTCCGCACTTTAACCGACGAAAGTTACGTGCAAGAAATTCTACCGCAGGTTACTGATCCCGTGGTGCGCCGCTACTGGACTGACCAAATCGCTCAAACTTCCGACTTCCATAAATCTGAGGTTTTAGATTACATCGTCTCTAAATTTGGCCGCTTTGTGACTAACAAAACCATGCGTAATATTATTGGTCAGTCCAAGTCCTCATTTGACTTCCGCAAAGTAATGGACGAGCAGAAGATTCTACTGGTTAATTTGTCTAAGGGCCGGTTAGGTGAAGAAGACGCCAAGTTTTTGGGCTTGATTTTGATACCGAAAATCCTGGCCGCCGCCATGTCGCGTCAGGAAATGGATCCCAAACTGCGCAAAGATTTCTTCCTGTATGTTGACGAGTTCCAGAACTACGCCACTGAGGACTTTGCCGTTATTCTGTCTGAGGCCCGTAAATATCGTCTCAATTTAATCGTCGCCAACCAGTTTGTCGCCCAGATTCAGGAAGATGTTAAGAATGCCGTCTTTGGCAACGTCGGTAGCATGATTTCTTTCCGCGTGGGTGTGCCAGATGCTAACTTTTTACAAAACGAGTTTGCCCCGACTTTTAACGAAACCGACCTGACTAATATTGAAAAATACAACGTTTACATCAAGACAATCGTGAATAACGAGCCAGTCCCGCCATTTTCCATGTCTCTGTACAAGGACATGTCAGCTCAAGACGCTCAGAAGAATCCCAAGCTTGCCGCCACTCTGCGCGAGCTTTCTCGCCTCAAATACGGCCGCCCGCGCCATTTGGTTGAGGAAGAAATTGGGCGAAGATCGAACTTATAAGCATTCTCCATTTAATCTGGAGCTGGCCGGACACTTGACTATAGTCTCTCCTTTTTAATCATTTTTTGTTATTTTTTATGGTGCAAAAATCACCAAAGTGCAACAATTAAGGTAGAAAAATAACAAAAAGTGGTCTTTTGGGAGAGACTAAGATCTGGAGCTGGGCCAGCTCCAGATTAAATGGAGAATGTTACTCAATGTTTACTAGCTAAATTGCGCAACGAAAATCGCACCTGATGGAAGGTGGTCGTGCGGCCGGTTTGCTTATCAATCACATCCAAATCGACGCGATCAATCAGGGAAACAGTTCTATTAAAGTGTAAATAATTATTCCAAAACTCGCCTTCCACCTCGTCAACTTCTGGTGGCAGAAGGGGGGAAAATTCATCAGGATCTCGCAAAACGTAATCACGCTTAGACATCTGTCAGTCATTATAGCAGAGATCCCAAAAGCGCAAATTGAAAATTGATCAGTGGCAAGTGACTGGTCGGTCCAATTTAAACCATGCTTATGGCTCGTAACGGACAGTAATTACCTTCTCATCAGATTTATTTCCGGCTAGATCTTCGCCAGAAATCTTAATCTCATTCTCGCCTTCACTCAACGACAAGCTGGAGGTAAACACACCCTCCTCATCAGTCAGGCTAAATGAACCATTCACGTAGACCGTGCCTGGCTCAGACAAAATACCCTCAATTTTGACCACTTTCTCACTGCGCAGAGTGAAAACCTTTCCATCTTCCGGCGAATTAATGCTTAGAGTCGGCTTGGTCAAATCCACATTTATGGGATGCTCCGCTGAAGCGTTAACATTGCCCGCCTCGTCGGCCGCCTCAACTAGCAAAGTGTATTCACCCTCAGTCAAATTTTCCTTAAAGCTGAATTCGCCATTTTCATCGGCGGTGGTGGTCGCAAAAGTCTGGCCACTAATGATTAATCTAACTTCAGCATTGGCCTCCGTGTAGCCAGACAACTCCAGCTCACTCTTATTAACATATTCTTCTGGCGGCTGAAAAGCTGGCCGCTGAGGCGGAATGGTATCAGTAAATGTCAGGCCAGTGTCATTACTGCGGGCAAAATCGATTGCGAACTGAAATATCAGCGGCATCGCCACAAATAAAAATACTACACCGATCACAACCGCCAATAAAATCGATAAAATCAAGTTGCGTTGTGCTTTTTGTTGTTCGAGCCTTGCTCGTCTAACTGATACTCGTTTAGCC
The DNA here is from genome assembly GCA_964603945.1 of uncultured Pseudomonadales bacterium. Taxonomy (GTDB): domain Bacteria; phylum Patescibacteriota; class Microgenomatia; order UBA1400; family UBA1396; genus UBA1396. Next base: position 4,062 of record CAZRWP010000008.1, on the reverse strand, counting down.
ATAAGATAGAGTCATTATAGAATACTAACGTCTGATTCGCTATGATATTGAAACAAATGGCGGAAATAGGATTGTAAAATCAAATTGTAAGCTTTTGCGAAATCAAGTCGCAAAAATCAGATCGCCGAGATCGTTGCGGAAATAGCTCAGTTGGTAGAGCGTCTGCTTCCCAAGCAGAAGGTCGCGGGTTCGAGTCCCGTTTTCCGCTCCCTAGTCTCATTTTAGCCGAGTGACGAGCCAACACCAGGTTATAGTCTATTCCAAAAGACCATTTTTTGTTATTTTTCTTTCTTGTTTGTTGCTAGTTAGTGATTATTGCACCATGAAAAATAACAAAAAATACTTAAAAAGGAGAGACTATGATCAAGTGACGGCTCGTCACCAGATCAAATGGAGAATGTGTTAAGTGCCCCAACCACCGGTGCCTCAACATTGCGCAGTTGGCACTGCAGGCCTTGCTGGTAAAGTTGCTCAACCAATTGATTGCAGTAAAAATCATCCCTAAAAAGTCCGCCCACCAAATACACTTTTATGGCCGGATCAGAGTCCAATTTTTGCCAAACCGTCATCACCATCTCTGATAAATCACGCGTGGCTTGTTGAACTAAACGCAGGCTAACTTCCTCGCCTTGCGCCGCCAGCGCCTGCACTACCGGCGCCGCCTTGGCGACCGTGCGCTTCATGTCGGGATCATTGACCACCATATTTTTCAGGCTGGGAAAGTCAGGCGCGTTGTAGGATGCCAAAATCTGACCCAGCAAAGCCGTACTGCTACGTCGGCCATCATACATTTTGGCAATAGCATGCAAAGCTTGCCAGCCTAACATAAATCCGCCACCTTCATCAGAAAAATAATGCGACAATCCGCCGGTTTTGGCCGTTTTACCAACCGAGCTGCGGCCATAACAATTAGAGCCGGTGCCGGCAATCAGGACAATGCCCACGCCGGTTGACTCAGCGCTCCACAAAGCCAGCTCAACATCTGGGACTAACGTAAAGTCAGGCTCAACAACTCCCAGTTGTAACATGGCCGTCCGCAACCAAAGGTCAGCGCGACGCTGGTCGTTAACCGTATCCAAACCTGCCATACCCATAATAATCTTGGTTTTTTCCAAAAATGATTGAGTGCTGAGTCTGGTCTTATAACTTACAGCTTCCAGCAAGCTAGCAATACGCTGATTGGCCGTGAAGGCATCAACTGAATCCAAATTAATTCCCGGGAACTTTTCCTGCCACACGGCTGACTGTAAGCATTCACTTTCGGAGGCCCAATTCTGGCGCAATCTGATTACCTGCTCCCAAGTCCAAAGCGCCACCTGTGTTTTGCTTCCGCCAGCGTCGATGCCTAATAGATATTTCTGTGAACCTACAGATGTAGTATTAGCATCTAATTTATTCATTTTTCTTTACTTTCTGGCTCAACTCCTCATATCTAGCTAAATACAATAAAATTGTCTCCACATAAACTGCGTGGCTCCAGGCTAACGGCATCACTGAGCGCGGCGCGCCGGTATCCGGGTCATATTGCTCAGCTAGTAAGGGAAAATCACCTAAGCGGTCAATGGTCCACTGAATTTCCTGCATATAACCCTGAAGCTCTGCCAATTTAGTGGCGTATTTTAATCGCCTCTGCAAATCCCACAAGGTTGTAATAATCCACGGATTTGACACCTCTTGGGTGTCATCTTTGAAATAGCGATCGCCTTCATAACGGACAAAACCGCCAATCCCGTGCCGAATGCGTAGTTTGTCCTCAACCGCCGCCACCGTGCCTAAATACATGGGATCATCGGGTTCCAGGACATCGTAATACCACAAGCCGTAGAGCGAGCTCATGTCCACTACCGGCACGCGGCGAACTTGGTCATCTTCCAGATAAGCCACCCGGACAAAACTCTTTAGCTCAGGATCAAACAAGTGGTCTTTCATCACGCGGCGCAAATCGTTAGCCACGGCGCGGTAGGTGGCGGCGTGGTTATTTTTGCCTAGCAAATCAGAGAAATTGGCAGCGGCATTCAAAGCGCCATATACCGTAGCGCAAGTGTAAGTGGAAACTCCAGTCACCTCTTCCCACAAATCATAGGAGTGAATCGGCAGGCCGGTTTCTTTGTCGCGGAAAGCTACCAAGAAATTGGCCATTTTTTCAATTAACGGCTTGTACAGCCGCTCGATAAACTCAATGTCATGCGACTGCTGATAATGAATCCACAAAGCGTGAAGTACACTAGCAGTCTCATCTTCCTGAATCGGTAACTGCAGAATTCGGTCTTTCAACCAATCCTGCTGCGTAATGCTGGAGTGCCAAGTAGAACCCAAGCTTTTGTCTGACTGATATTTATGATGCAGATAGCCGTCCGGATGCAGAACCTCGCGGCAAAAATGGAAAAACGGCTTAGTGATGTGTGAAAACCCAGCTTTATCTAGCACTATATTTAAATAAGCTGAATCCCTAGGCCACACATACGCGTATGAATCTTTGCCGTAAAATAGCATGTCCGAATCCGGCGAAGCGATCGTGCCGCCATCATGATCCACGTGCGCCCGCATTACTAATAGAGAGGTGAAATACAGCTCCACGGCTTCCGGCGACAAGTCGCGAAAGTCCGCCGGCGCCTGACTATTTGCCCAGGCAGACCAAAAGCTAGTCGTAGAATGCAGTAAAGCCTGAGGTGACTTGCGAATCACAATTTCATTTAAACGGTAAACGTCATCAATATTTTCGGCGGCACAAAGCCAGTAATCTAACTTGACTGAATCTTTGTCTGCACAATCCAGACTAAATCTGACTATTGAATCCACCGGACCGTGCTCGACCGCATTCCGGCTTAACTCGCCATCCTCTGCATCGCGCCAGGAACCTTCACGCTGGGCGTAAGCAAACATACCAACGGTGTAGTCATCAATTCCCCGCTCATATTCCGTTTGTCCATTAATCAAAAACACCCGATTACCTTTGTAATGAATAACAGCATTTTTAGTCGGGTCATAAAAACCGGTATTGCGAAATTTACTTTCGCTAATAGTAAATTCCTGACCAAAAAATAAGCGGATCTGTTGGTATTTCTTATCAGGATTGGTAATAGTCACGTGACGCAAGAAGATTGGTAATTCGTTATAAACTGCGTCCTCAATTTTTAAACTGATACCCAGGCCAGAGTGAACATAAGTGATCTCTCCCACCATGGTCCGCGCCTGATACCTGACCTTAATTGACCACTCCGGACTATCCAGCCACGAAAACACGCCATCAACCCAAATTCCCAGGCGGTGTTTATAACCACCCACATGATTTTCCAGGCCAACGTGCGGATAATAAACGTCACGCACGAAGCCGTCTTCATCCAAGCAGACCGATAAATAAGAATTACTAAGATACAGCGGGCGGGCCATTAGTATTTATGATATAGTCTTTCAAGTAAATCTTCCAGATTGTAAAGGAGCTGTTATGAGATTATTTAATCGTCAGCGAAAAAATTCAGGCAAAGAAGGCCATCTTTCGGAGAAAGTTGCTGAAGGAACTAGGATTGCTCTACCAGATGTTCTAATTCGAAAATATAGCTATGACAATAATGTTTCTCATCCAGATATTTTGATTGCCGTAGCTCAAGCTATAAGTGAGCTAATCAAAAATAAAAGTGATACAACTACAAAAGCTGAAATTGAAAATTTCTTATCCAAACAGTTTTCCGATTATTTCTCTTCAGATCCTCAAATGAGAGGTCCTATGAATAGAGGAACAAATCAGAGATTTGAATTGAGTTCAGAACTACCACCAGAACTTCTACCCATAACCGTTAGTATTAATCTTGTTGAAACATCTAAACAAAAAATATTATCTTTCCCTTATAAAGCAATAATAACTAAAGACTCAAATGGCTATCTTCTTACATTGAAGTACGTTGGCTCAAATGATGGTTCTCTTATGACAGGAATTGGAGCAGAAGTTAAGAATGAGAGTGACATACACTGGCAAGATTCTATGCCTGCACCTAAGTCTGGCTATTAATCTACTGCTCGCCCTCAATCCTCAGTCTCAAATCGGCCAAGACGTTATTGAAGTTG
>CAZRWP010000007.1:0-28085 GCA_964603945.1 uncultured Pseudomonadales bacterium | reverse complement strand
GTTTCTTCTCTAACCCACCGATAATTTTGCCAAACCCTTTGAGATCTTCAATTTTTTGACTCGTATGCTTTAAAATTTCTTCCCAAGCTCTGATTAATGCCTGAATTTTTTGAAGATTTCCCATTTCAATTACCCTATAAATTTCCGGATCATTTTCAAAAGTTGGTAGTCTCATTTCTTTAGATTTATCTTTCATACCACTCCTTTTTTTAATTATACAAATTAATCTCCTATTACCAAACCGATAAGTCGCTTTGTAAGCGTCACTTACACGCACCCTACCTCAAGGAAGCCTCACCCGGGTGAGGCTTCCTTGAGGTGCACCTTGTGTAAGTGAGGCTTACAATCCAAATGGCTCCGTATTGACCCATTCCCTTGTTTTCTGATACGCTGAGATAACGATTGATACGTTTACAAAACCCATCAAATACAATCCAAGGAGTAATATGAGCGATGACGCCTCTAACAACAAGCTAGATATAAATAATTTGCCAGATCTACTGACGGTTAAAGAAGTAGCTGAGCTTCTGCGTGTCTCGCCTTTAACCGTTAAACGCTGGGGAAAGCGTGGCAAGTTGCCGGCTATCCGCATCAACTCGCGTGGTGACCGTCGCTATCGCAAAGAGGCCGTGTTGTGGCTGTTGGGAATTGACCCAACCGCTCAAGAAACTGAATAATTCACTGATTTTCTAATTTTTACAGATTTAATTCAATTAGCTTAAGCCATTTTTAAAGGATTGGCTTATTTTAAATGGTTTGGTCATTAGTCTTTAATTTTTCCGCCATCACTTCCGCCATTACCAGACCAATGAACTGGATTAGACGTAATTGACGACGCCAGCGGCGTGGTTCTTTGATCAAGCGATACAACCATTCCAGATTTAATTGCTGGATCAGTGGTGGCGGCGCCTTCAGCGCCGAGGCGGGACTAAGAATGTCGAGGGCGCCGCCGCACACCATCGCTAGCTTTACGCCATTGTTTTCCAGTAAATCGCGGTGCTCACTGATCCAAGTTTCCTGCCAGGGGGCGCCAAAAGCAACCAGCACTACCTCTGGCTGTTTAGTTTGAATTAGTTCACGCACCGCGCTTTCTTCTTCCTTAGTCGGCTGACGAACGTCCTGGTAACCACCGCTGGCGATGCACCAAGTTTCATGCGGATCCACTTGTCTGGCTAAGGCCTCTGCTACGCCTGGCCGCGAGCCAAGTAATAACGTCTTAATTTGCCGTTGGCTGGCCTCTTCAAGCCACCATTCCACTACTTCCCGCCCGGCCAGGCGTCCACATTTCTTGTTTGGTTGCAAGCGCCGGCAAGCCCAGACAATGCCTGTACCATCTGGCAATAAGATGTCGGCGCTCAACAAGACAGTTAGAAAGGCCGCACTTTGTTTAGCTTGAATCACCTGCTCCGGATTGGGAGTAAAAATAACGGTTAGCTTGGGTGCGAGTCGCCAACTCTCCCAATCTCGGGAAAAAGTCGTCCAATCGCCTTGATAAATTCGATCAAGAATTAAACTGAGCAAAGACTGCTTGGCTATTGGGCTCGTCATACCTGAGTTAGCTCCTTCATTCCTAATACTTCAACTGTTCGAGGCACGACTACCACTGGAGTTTCGGCGGCCTGACTAAGAACGCCAGGTAAAACCGGATCCTCATTATCAATTGTCAAAACTACGCCATCCCCTGCTACCGCGGTCCGGAACTCGCCAGGCAAACTGCCTAAAAATTTTGACCAAGCTACTGCAAAAGTGGCCGCTAAATCATCGCGAGGCTGTTCATCCATGCCTGGAAAACTCATCTCATACTGAACATGACCAAACGCCACTAAACCAATTAACAACTGATCATCATCCCACCAAACTACGCCATAGCCATGCGAATCGGCGACTGGTAAGCCGGCGCCTACAGCTGTCGCCAGCAAAGGATTAACCGCGTGAACTTCCCGTGCGCCTGCCTGATATAACACCAACTGCCAGAGCTCTTGCATAAACGGTGTAACATTTGTCGGCTGACTGTAATAAATTTTCGGTTTTAGTAAAAAAGATTTGCCCAGTACCATCTGCATAACTGCCCGCAGATAGACTACGCTGGCTTCTTCATCAAATATTTCAAAAGCAGAAATGGGATAAATTACCCGAGCTTGTTTAACGCCGGCATGCTCGACCGGGCGAGCTTCATGTCCGTAGGCCACAATTTTGTAACTAGGTAGCTCAACTAACACCCGCGTTGGCAATACAAATATTTTCTCATTTGGTGCGCTAATAAAAGTTTGGCGGCTGGTAACCGTCAGCCAAACTTCGTTCTGCCATAGTGGTCGTGTCGAAAGTGCCATTACTTAGTATAATCATATCTGATATGACATATGCACGTAATCGTTTACTTTGGACCTTTTTTGCTTTAATTACGATTGTTTTAGGCACCTATGTGGCGATTCGTTTTGCTCAGGGATACCGCCCTTCTAGCGTCAATTTGGTGGCTGGCAACGGTTTATTAGTGGCCAACTCAGAGCCAAAAGGGGCTCGAGTTTTAGTTAATGGCCGTTTTTTAGCCGCCACCGATGAAACTCTCTATCTTGATCCTGGCGATTACGAAGTTCAAATTCAACGCGACGGTTACTTTACTTGGTCTAAAAATCTGCGCTTGGAGCAGGAAGTGGTCACTCAAGCTAATGCCCAGCTGTTTCCAACTGCGCCTGGCCTTACCCCGCTGACTTTGTCTGGCGCGGAAAAACCGGTACCCTCACCAGATGGACAAAAATTGGCTTATTACACCGCTTCTTCTTCAGCTGAAACTAAAAATGGATATTACATCAATGAATTAGTTGACAACCAGCTGGCTTTTCAGCGCGGGCCGCGCCAAGTATTAGCCGCTTCATCTTTATTCCCGATTGAAGATAGCCACATGGTTTGGTCGCCAGACAGCACACAAATTTTATTAATTTCCCCACAAAAATCTGTTTTGCTGGATCCAACCAAGCTCAGCCAAGCTGATGAACTTACTGATGTCACTTTTCAATTACCACTTATTTTTAGTCAGTGGGAAGAAGAAATGTATCAGCGGGATCGTGAACGCCTGGCCAAGTTCCCGGTTGAAATTCAACAAATTGCTACCGCCAGTGCCGTTAACGTTTATTTCTCTCCGGATGAAAAACGTCTAATGTACACCGCTACCGAAGAATTTACTTTGCCGGAAAATATTCTGCCTGCCAAACCTGGCTCCAGCACTCAACCGCAAGCTCGGACAACCGAAATTGGCAGTATTTACATTTATGATCGCGATGAAGATCGCCAATTCAAACTTGGCTCCGATACTCAATATCTTACCTGGCTAGAAACAAATCCTGATCCTACTACCTCTACCCCGCTGCCAACACCAATGCCAGCTAACCGCAATCGAACACAAATCGCTGACACATCTGCTGAACAGCCAGTTTATAATCCGCAAAAGAGGCTGTTAAGCACCGACTTATTCCAGCGCCAGCCCTTGACTCTGGAGGCCTCGCCTTCCGCCTTCACCAGATTACAGCAGTCTAATGTGGAAGATACCGTGACTAATTTTCTTACTTATCACTCACCGCTGTTCACCCATAAATACCAGTGGTTCCCCAACTCCTGGCATATTATCAGTCACAATGGCGAAGGCATCACGATTCAGGAAGCTGACGGCACCAACATTTTCCGCATTTATTCCGGGCCGTTTGACAGTACCTTTACCTACCCCTGGCCAAATGGCTCACGCCTGATTATCCGGACTAATTTCAACCAGGGCGACATGGTGCCGATTAATCTTTACACGATTAATTTGAAGTAATTTTTTAGCTTAGATGAAGGATTGTCTTAGATGAAGTAGAGGAAGGATCATCCTTGCCCCTTCTCTCGCCTGGAAGGATCATCCTAGGATCATCCTTCTTGAGTAAACTAAGCGCAAGGATGATCCTTCAAATTGATGACGAGATTTAAGACTTTAGTCTTCGTTGAGGAGTCAAACTTTTCCAAACACAGAAAAATTAAAGAATTAATGACGAGACTTAGAGCTTTAGCTCTCGTTGAGGAATTAATTGCTTTAATTTTTTAGTACCCCCACCTGGAATTGAACCGGGATCTAGCGCTTAGGAGGCACTTGTTCTATCCGTTGAACTATGGGGGCGTTTTTGTGCCTTTTTGCACTTCAAGGCACGGCCAACGCTGAACGTATTGTACCTCAGCCTGAGAGCTTTGCCTGGATTAGCCTGATGTTACTTGATGTTATTTCAGCTTGGACAGCAACTGTGTATAAACTCTTGCCTTGGCGATGTAAGTCGTCGGCACCGTCATCAGCAAGCCGACAAACAGGGCAAAAAATCCAATCATATTGATGATGCCAGTAATAATGTCCAGTGCCAACAGATCCCATTTGACACCGTCAGTCATTTTGGCACTTGCCGTCATGGCGTCGCTAACATCCATTTTTTTATCGATTGCCAAAAATGGCATGTACTGATATTTAAGCGACCAGATTATTCCCGGGATAATAAATAAGATTATGCCGAAAAAAGTTATTGCTGTATAAGCAAAACTGACTAAAAGATAGCGGGCATATTCTGGCACAGTGCCAAAAAACATCGGCCAATCGGATCGCTGACCGCGGGCCTCGGCGATGGCAATTTTGGTCATGCCCCAACTTACGGCAAATCCCAAAAGTATTAACAGAATTGAGTTTAAAAATATTAAAAGCTCATTATCTGAAATAAATCTATTATATAGAGACGGCAATTGTATGAGTAAGGCAGTGCCAAAAAATACGGCTGCCATGAACAGAAATCTTTGCTTAGTTCTATTCCAACCATAGTACAAAGCTTTGGAAATCATCACGCCCTCATGTTTAGCCGCCATATTTTTACCTCCATCTTTTCTATTCTTATTGTATTCACCTGGCGATATAGTCTCAATAAGGAATTTATACAGCCGTTGGCAATTTTGATTGTCGCATTATTTTTGCATTGTCTGCAATTAATTTAATTTATCTAAATTGACGTATAATGTGGAAGTTCGATAAGGAGTTAATGTGGCAGTTTTTGTCCTATTCCTAACTCCTAACACACGGGATGTAGCGCAGGTGGTAGCGCGCAGCGTTCGGGACGCTGAGGTCGCTGGTTCGAGTCCAGTCATCCCGACCACCATTAAAAAACCAGCCACTCGGCTGTTTTTTTAATGGTTGGGTATGTCGGAGCGAAACAACTGGTTCCGACGGGGCCGAGCATACATTTCATAAAAATCCATGCGAGGCAACCCTAGTGCCTGATTGTGAGCGGAAGCGAGCAATCAGGCGAGTCCAGCCAAGTCACCCGAGCGCAAGCCTGGTGACCTGGGTAGTACCCGTAGGGTGGAGTCCAGTCATCCAGTCAAGAAGTAAACGAAACAAGCCAGTCATCCCGCTAGCTCCTTCTCCCCTTACCATTCATCAGCAGATTGCTCAGTTGTCTCAGACTCACTTCTAATCTCGCGCAATTTATGCCACAGCAGGCTTGTAATTACTGGAACGATGAAAATTAGCGGGTCAGCCAGATCAATGTGAGTGTCATTTCTGACATCCATTATGAGTGAGATAACTGTAAAAAATATTCCGTAATACGATGTCCGACGAGCAAACTCAGAAACATCTAAATTGCTAATCTTTTTATTCTTTTGGATTAATTCGCCAAACATTAAATGCGAAGTGACCATTAAAAAAGGTCCGCCTAAATCAGACATTTGGCCGATAATAAACTTTGCCAGATTTGACCCAAAAGTATTGACTAAAAAATTCCAGATTTCCATACTTCCCTGCTCATATTGAAATTGCACAGCTCTCTGGGTTGACTCGCCTAAAATAAAAGAGGCTACGCTGAGAGCGAAGACCGTCATTATGAACAAACGATTTGCTTTGGAATTAATAATTTCGGTGGCGGCTGAATCTGCTTGCTCGACAATGATGCCAAGATCTTCAATTAATTGTCGAAAGGAGTCTTTCAAGCTCTCACTAGTATCTTCACTACTTTCCAACTTTACAAGCGACTCGCCTACCGCAACGCCTTGCAGTCGCCATTTTTCGAGTAAAACATTGAGCTGATTCTCAGATAACTCCACTTCATTAACAGTTTCTTTATTAAGCACACTGCTAATAAAGTAATGTTTCATTAGTGACTCATGCAACTGAGCCAGTCTTTGCCTGGCTGATTCATCAAGGCCGAGCCCCGAAGAAACCAATAATGTCCTGGTAGATAGTGCAAATTCAATCAATCTTTGATTTAACAACTCGATTTCAGCATTAAAATCCAGGGGTTCGGATTCATAATTGGCAGTCTGGCTAATTCTGTCTGGCTGAGAATTTCCTAATCGAGGCATTTAACCATTATATTTAATAATTCTCTAAATCGCCTGTACAATCTTGAACTGTTTGAAAATATTTTGCTGAACCTGGCTTGCGAATAATTTTAAAGTCCAATTTTTAGACTGTACAATCTTTCTTCTTTGAGCATTTCGTCGTACAGTAATGGATGTGCCTGCCAAAAAAAGAAATTTGCCAGTTAAAAGAAAGGGTGTAGGAAGTTTGGCCAAGCGCCGCCTTTCCTTAGTAAAAAAGCCTCGGCTTAATTCAGTCAATAGGCCTCGCCCTACCTCGGTTAAAAAGCGCCAAAAACTGGCAATCGGCTTATTACTGATTAATGTCGTGTGCTGGGGAGCTGTTCTGCCTGTGGCTAAGCTGGCAGTTGATCTTACCTCACCGTTTCATTTTTTACTTTTTAGATTCAGTTTTGCCGCCCTGTTATCTTGGCCGATTTTGTGGTGGTATTGGCGAAAACTAAAACCTAGCTGGAAACTGGTAAGTAACATCGTTTTATTGGAACTGATAGGCACTTTTTTAGCCTTGGCCAGCCTATTTGCAGGTTTAGCGCTTACTTCTGCCCTGGAAGCCAGTTTTCTGACTACCACCACTCCCATTTTTATCACCTTGGGCGGCATCTGGTTTTTGCATGAGCGACAAGAAGGCCACGAGTGGCTAGGCCTGGCTCTTGCCTTGGCCGGAACTTTGCTAATTACTTTTGAACCGCTGATAAGTTCTGCGCTGGAGTTGGCGTGGACTGGCATGGTGGAGCCGGTGCTGGCTTTGACGAGAACTGGAATGGCTGAGGCTGGCTCTGGCTTGGGTGGCGGTAGTGTGGGCGGCGGTAGTGTGGATGGCGCTGGCCTGGGTGCAGAATCACTTGCGACAAGCGTTATTTCAACTGAACTTGAACCAGCTGAGTTTTCCTTAATCGGCAATTTGCTAATCTTGGTTTACAACATTTTGACGGCAGGCTACTTTTTACTGGCCAAAAAACATTATGCTGGGGTGCCGAAACTCTTTGTCACCCCCATCAGCTTTTTTGTTGGTGCGGTTGCGTTTTTCTTACTAGGATGGTGGCAATTTGGCGATTTTAGTTGGTTGAGTTTGGTCGGCTTAGTTGGCTTTGTCGACCAACTACAACTGGATTTGGCTCAACCGATGATACTTTGGCCATCTGTGATTATTGCCGTGTTCGGATCCATAATTGGCCTGACGGTTTACATTGCCGCTCAGGATTTAATTGAGGCCTCCGAAGCCAGTCTGTTTTCTTACTTACAACCGCTTGTTTATATTCCACTTTCCATGTGGCTACTAGGAGAAGTTTTGAAACCGATACTGGTAGTGGCAGTGACCATAATCGCGGTTGGGGTATACCTCGGTAGTAAGTTCTCCTCAATCAGGAGATAGAGATTATCTCCAGATCATACCTTCGTTTTTTTACCAAAATATGGCCAAGATAGATATCCTTTTTTTGCAGGATTTGAAAGTATGTAATCAATTGTTCGATTAATATCATGTTGGTGTGGTAAACAAATTGCCTTATATGACGACTCAAATAATCGTCCGTGGTGATAGTATTTTTTTCGATAATACCTTCCATAGCGCAAAGCAATTGAAGATTGATAACTGACAATCTCTCTAGATTTTTGCTGATTTATCAATAAATGATAATGATTAGGTAAAATGCAGTAATATTCTAGCGTTAAATGAGGCTCTCTTTTATCAGCTTCGCCAAATAAAATACGCCTAAAGCAAATAAAGTCATATTTATCATGAAAAATAACCTCTTGTCTGGCGCCCCGATTGTAGACATGATAACTCATGTTTTTAACATACCGCTTCAAATGGTGCTTGGTTGACATGACACCAAACTAGCGCACAAAACTAACAAATCTTACACAAATGTTTAAGAGCTAATCTGGTTATAGAATGTACCTCCAGATTAAGTAGAACACACTTTACACTTCGTCTTCGCTGTAGATCAATAAGTCGACCGCACTGGCATATTCGAACATCTCGTCTTCTTCAAACATGATGCCTATTTCCTTAGCGGCAGATTCTGGACTGTCAGAGGCGTGAATTAAATTGTTGCTCATGGACATGGCGAAGTCGCCGCGGATTGAACCGCCTTCAGCTTCTCTGCCCTTGGTAACACCAACGAGTTTGCGAATCGTATCAATGGCATCTAGACCTTCCCAGACCATCGCAATAACTGGCGTCTGCATCATAAAACCCTTAAGCTTGGGAAAAAATGGCTTATCTTTGTGGTGGCTGTACCACTCGTCAAGCTGTTCGTCGGTTAGCTTGGTCATTTTCAAACCGGCCAACTTGAGCCCCTTGCGCTCAAAGCGGTGAATTATCTCACCTATCAAAGCGCGCTGGATTCCATCTGGTTTTACTAATACGGCAGATCTCTGCATATGATCCCTTTCTTATGTTCTCTAAGTTCTATTTTAAACTCTCTGAATGACAACCTGTTAATGATAACTTGTCACTCCAAGTGCTCAATCATTTTTTAATTAACTTTAAGCACCTATTCATTACTTCAATATTAATTGCCTTAAATGCTGGTAATATCTTCTGGTTTGAATGAGCCGATTAAAGCCAGGCGGAATTGATCTTCGCGAATCAAGTCTTTGGCAACCTGGTTTACTTCATTTAGAGATACCTTTTCCAGTTTCTGAATAACTTCTTTTTCCGTCTCAACTTTGCCTTCTAAGAGATATTTTAGCCCGTACCAGTAGGCAACGCTCTGCGTATCTTCTAGTTCTAGCAGTAGACCGCCGATCATGTTCTGTTTAGCGCCCTGCAATTCTTGTTCTGTTACTGGCTGTTCACCAATTACTTGCAGAATTTCCTGCTTAGTTGCCGTGATGGCCTCTTCAATTCGGTGCGGATCCACTCCGGCGGCAACGTCAAAACTGCCGGCATCATGGTAAAAATCGGTATTACTACGGACATAATAGCAGAGGCCGCGCTTGTCGCGAATTTCGGTAAAGAGACGTGAGCTCATGGTGCGACCAAGCAAGGTGGAAAGCAGACTCAAAGCGTATCTTCGCTCATCATTTCGGGCAAAAGATGGCATTCCGAGTACAAAATGTGCTTGCTCAGTTTCCTTGGAGATTATGCGCTTTTTATCTTGTCCGTAGCCGTTGCCACTCCAAAATGGCTGATGATCCTGTGCCTGTCGATCTGCCCCGCCTTTGGCTAAAGCAGTCTCTACTTTTTCAACTAATGATTCATCGCCCACTACTTTTTCATCGCCAGCTACTACAAAAACCACGTTTGAAAATCCGTACCAATTATTGATATATTCGACAAAATCGTCACGTGTCAGGGCAGAAATTGTCTCTTTTTGACCTAAAACTGAACCCTCTAAATTGCCTTCAAATAAAAGCTCATCATAAACGTCACCAATGCGACGCATCGGCATATCTTCATACATATTGATTTCTTCTCTAATAACCTGAGCTTCACGAGTGATATCTTCTTGTCTAAGCTGAGGCGTGCACAACATGTCGCTTACCACATGCAAGGCAGTATCCAGATAGCGGGAAGCCAAACGCACGTAATAGCCCGTGTATTCTTTTGAGGTAAAGGCGTTGAAGCCACCGCCAACATTGTCGATTTCAGCTGACAACTCCTGAGAATTAGCAAAATTTTGAGTGCCCTTGAAAACCATGTGCTCTAAAAAGTGCGATATACCAGCCCATTTTTCTGGCTCATATCGACGTCCAGCATTCACTAACGCCAATACCGTCACACTGGCGACGGCCGGCATAGGAACTCTGAGTAATGAGGCACCGTTTGGTAAAGTTGAAAGAACAGGCTGCATAGTTTCGGATTGTATCTTGCTTTCCAGGGATGCACAATGGGAACTGACCAGAACATGCGCGAGGACACCCTCTATCATTTAGGCATTTTAGTAAGTGCTAAATGTAGACTTAGACTAAGCCAAGGCCTTTAACAAAGGAAATTTGGGCAACTGGATGGCCTACTCGAGTCTGACTCAAGTCTGAGACGGTCTTGTCTTATTAACCTATACTAACTATGATTATAGATATAGCAATATGCTTATAGCTCGTTTAAGACATACTAATAGCATTTATCTATTAGCAATAGTATTTTCTATTGCAATTTTTGTGCTGCCAAGCAATTTATTCAAGGTTTGGCGTCTGCCCGACGCTTATTTAGCCGGCCACTTTATTGATTATCTAGCCCCTAAACTCTATCTTTCCCAACTAATAATTTGGTTTTTATGGCTAATTACCCTGCTGACTACCAGAGGTCGAGCTCACCTAAAGGCTAATTTTGGCATATTAAAATCCAGCGCGTATTTTGCCTTAGGTTTATGCGCCTTAACAATGCTGAATTTTCTAATATGGCGAGATTTAAGTACGGTTTGGTGGATACTGGAATTTTTGGCCGGCCCATTTTTACTACTTGTTTGGATTTTGGTTTTTCCAGCCCTGCAAAAATACTGGTTGTGGTGGTCACTCTTAACTGCGGCTACCATTCAAGCCATTATTGGCATTCAGCAATACATCACTCAAAGCAGTTGGTTGGGTTATGACCTATTGGGCGAGGCGACTTTCTTACCAAATCAAGGTTTGGCGGTGTCCAATTTTAGTTCCACAGTGCGCTGGTTGCCCTACGGGACTACCCCACACCCGAATGTTCTAGCCGCCTGGTTAGTTATAGGGATATTATCAGCCTTTATTCTTTGGTATATCAACAATATTAAAAGCTGGTTGGTAGTTATAAGCACAGGGTTGATTGGCCTTTGCCTCTGGTGGACCGAATCCTGGACAGCTTGGTTTAGCCTGCCCCTTTTACTCGGGAGCTGGCTAATTATTCGGGCTGGCTGGCTGGAACGTTTTGGGTTATTTTCTGCAAAAATAGTTGTCGTAAGTTTAATTTGCCTGATTCAGCTAATTTGGCTGAGCAGTCACTTGTGGCTGACATCTTTAACCAGTCAACTGGATGACAAGTTACTGAACAACACATCAATTGAGCGTCGGATCCATCTTCAGGCTAACGCGATTAACTATCTTGAGGAAAATCCAGCTGGCACTTCGATGACAAAATACTATCAAAGCGTCTACCAGGCGGAACAAAATTATACCGGCACCAGATTCCTTCAGCCGGTTCATCATGCCGGCCTTTACTTTGTTATAGTAATGGGTATTTGGACAATTTTTATACTCTTGCTTTTTGTTTATCTTGTACACAATATATACTCACTATATTTCCTAATTTCTCTGGCTGTACTGCCAATATTTAACCTGGATCACTATCTTTTGTCTCTATTAAGTGGTCAATATGTCTTGATAATATTGTTATGCTATTTTGTATTTCTTACATATAAATATAGACACTATAAGTAATAAATTAGGTTATTTTTGGCGTTATCATTTTATCTCGCATTGAGTCATTTTTGCAATAAAATGCAGAGAAAAAATCGATGTGTTTTCAAATGATAGTTAAGACTAGTCCAACTTAGTAAAATTTGTGATATTTGATTCGGCTAAATTTTCTTACAAAGGTGGCATTAACCAGCCAATTGAGGGCTCCCATTGCAAGCTCAATTGACCAAACTCATCGGTTCTCCAGGCGAAAATTCCATTTTGCGCTAAATGTTCTAAAGTTTGCGGATGCGGATGACCATAGCTGTTTCCCTGCCCGACAGACAAAATAGCTACTTCGGGACGGAGACTTGACCATAACTCGGGACAAGAGCCTAATTTTGCCCCATGATGTGCAACTTTTACGATTTGTGTCTGATTTAGCAGATGGCTATGGATGATTGCTAATTGCTGAGGGCACTCTAGGTCAGCCGCGCTGAAAAACCCGAAACTTTCACCTTTAATTAAGACGGCAATTGAGTCTAGGTTACGATCTGCAGTGGTCTTATCTTGCTCATTACCTCGAGTAAGCTCGCTCCACAAAACCCGTATTTCCAGACCTGGCCAGACTAAGACGTCACCGGCCAAAGGTGTTTTTACTCTGGTGCCTATCTGGGAATACAAAGCTTGAGCCATTTTTGTATCAGCAACTGTAGGATTTATCAGCCAATCTCTTACTTTGTAATTTTGAAGAACATCATCAAAGCCACCAATGTGATCCGCATCCCAATGTGTGACGATGGCGACATCAATTGTTGGATCAAGCCAAAATATCTCCTGGCGTAGGCACTCTAGAACAGCCTCATTTGGCCCCGAATCTATGAGAATATTGCTAGATCCATATTTGATGAGGATTGCGTCACCTTGCCCAACGTCACAAGCCACGATCTTCAACTCTAAAGGCAAAGGCGACAGCGTCCAACCCGCCGAGAGTAGCGTTGTAACCAGGAAAAACAGCAAAATTCGTGATTTTAAAGAAAAGTTTAAGCGTTTGGGGTTTTGGCTCGTATTTTTCATTTGAGCTGAATTTTTAGGAAAACTGGATATTTTGTCAGCGGACTGATGACTGTTATTAGTTTGAGCGGAATCGTTGATTGATGAAGTTGATGAAGTTGAAGCAGAAACTGATGAAGTTGCTATGGTGTTAGGTGAAGTTGGAGTAGCGGCTGGCGGATTAGTGGCGTGGTTGGGTGAAATTGTCGCGGCTGTTAAAACCTTTGACTTGGAACTGGGGGCCGAGACTGCTTGAGATTGTGGTGATCCTGCTGATGATCCTGCCCCTGTCGCTGTGCCAACTGATAATGCTTCTGCAGATATTGGCGGCGGTGATTTTCGTGAAGATGTTGGTGGCTCAGCTGATTTTTGAAAGATATTTGCCAGAGGCGGCGTGTTCTTGACTTTATTTCCGGTCTGCCAGGGCTTAAACATACCGGCCACCTCTGGTGCTTAATTGCGTTTTAACCACACGCCGCCACTTGTTGTGTGCGTGCCGGCCACCCCTGCGCCCCCCCCACGCCTGGAGCAGGCTAAGAACCGCTAGAATTGCTACTAGCCTAGTAACCGCCTGGCCGCTTGATGTGTCGCTTAGTGTGACTCCCTCAAGCAAGTACCAAATCAGCATGAAGATGCTGGTCTGCAGATAGGCCAAGCCACTCTTGAGGTAATTCATGCTTATGCCCTGCCAATTAACCAATCTTGAAAGCCAGGAATTGCCACTTTCTATCACCAGGCTAACTGAGCTAACTACCAGATAGACCGGGATGAATGGTTCCAGCAACATCGTGGTTAAAATTCCGATCGGCTCAAAGCTGGAAAACTGCCAAACAAGATAACCAACCACAAATAAAAAGATCAAGGCACCGACCAACCATGATTTCAGCCAACTTCCTATTCGCTTTTCTGCATGCGTTAATAGCCTATTATTGTTTTCACCAGAGATAATGAACTGTGAAATGCCTAAACCAAAAATTGCCAGTGATGACAACCAAAAACTGTGTGTTAGCCAGGTGCGATCCACCAACCAAGTTAAGCCAAACGCAAGCATCCAACAGTACCAGTTATTTACCGGTCGACCCAGCCAAATACTGAGCCAGGCTGTCAGCCACATCAGGCAAGCACGCCACAACGAGCCACCTTGCTCGGCCACCCGCCAATACCACCAGATCACCGCCAGGCTCAGCCACTGCCATAGAACCCAGCTGTACCGCCCAGCCATCCAGCCTGGAAGAGCTAAAACAAAGCGCAAATTGGCGCCGCTAGCCGCCACCAGATGTGTGACACCAGCGGACTTGACAAGCTCTTTGAATCCAGGCGAAAATGCAGAATCATTGCCAAACATTAAGCCCAATCCAAGGCTGTCAGGGTCACTTGGCGAAAAACCCGAATCTCTCATTTTTCAATTTCGTTTATTTGATTGATGTTACATGCTAAATGTGTTTACTCATCTCATAGCAGATTCTTACTAACTCCTTACCCTCATTGCTGGCACCTCTGGCAGTATTAGCATCACTCTTGTACGAGTGACGAAAGTTTAATCATAATCCTTACTTCTATTCTTTTTTACAAGCTCATCTATTTCATAATTATATTGACATATTTTCGTTTGACAGCATTATTTACGCAATATATGCCCTCTTATAAACTACTGCAAACTGATTGAATTATCTAGTAATTCTTGCGCCATATTCGCAGATAACCCACTTCTCTCAAGAAAGTCAGCTTCATCTTTATATGGATAGCCAGCTAGGATACTAGCGGCACGTTTTTCACCAATTCCATCTAGTTCCTCCAAATCATCACTTGATGCCGTGCGCAGAGATATTTTTTCTGTTAAGCCTGGAGTAGAGTTGTTTGCCTGTGATTGAGCCGTATCATCAGACATGCCACTGCCAGAGGTGCTGGCCAAAATTTCTTCGCCTTCCAGGGGTATATAAATTTTTTGTTGATCTTTGACTCGACTAGAGAGATTGATTTCCTGATGTACATAGCGCTGATCGACATCTGATCTAAATCCGCCCGCCATCAAGATAGCATCCTGCAAGCGACCGTTACTGCTGACAGCATACACACCTGGCTTGACTACACCACCGCTGACATCTACTAGAAACTTTTCCTCTGGACCGGCTTTAGCCTGAGAATCTTCAGCTTGATCACTGGCTATATTTTTCTCCCCTGCCTGGATGAGCTCGCTCAGATATGATTGCCATTCTTCGCCAGCTGGAATATAGCGATACTTGGGGTGACGGAAATGCGTTTGATAGCTCAATACGCCGCCTACACCAAGCGTCGCCAGACCAACTAACGCAATTATTGCCGAAAAGATGACATCATTTGATAAACCCAGACGAAGCAACATGGTTTTAGTAAAACCGAAGAAACTAACAATCTACTTACACTACTAAGTTCACAACTTTGCCGGGCACATAAATTGACTTCTTGATCTCACGTCCTTGGCAATGGCGCTGAACCTCTGCCAGTTCCCTGGCCTGGGCGATAATCCGGTCTTGGTCATTGATTTGATCGGATGGAATTTCCAGGGTTGCCCTTAACTTGCCGTTTACTTGAACGGCCACGGTCACACTGTCCTGAATTAACTGTTCGGGATCGGCCGTCGGCCAGGTTGAACGATGAATGGAGTTGAATTGAGTTTGCTCTTGACCCTGATTTTGCTCCGTCTGATTTTTCTCCGCCTGATTTTGTTCCGCCTGATTTTGCTCTGCTAGATTTCTTTCCGCTTGATTTTGCTCCGGGTGTACCAGAGGTAAAAGTTGCTGATACAGTTCTTCCGTCATGTGTGGGGCAAATGGAGCCAGAAGCTGTAAAAAGGCGATCGTGTCAGGCACATTCATGTTCTGCCCTACCTCACGCCAGACATTAACGACTTCCATCAGGCGAGCCAGACAAGTATTAAACTTTAGCTGAGCCATTTCTCGGGTGTTGGCTTCAATTGTCCGGTGAAGTTGGCGTTTGAGCTCTGAGGTGGTTGGGGAGTTGCTAGGGTCATTAGCACCATCTGCGCTAGCTTCAGCTTGATTCTTAACAGTCTGAACAATATCCCAAACCCGGTTAAGCCACTTGGCCATGCCATGCATGCCGGTGTCACGGAAATCGCCGCCTTGGTCATAAGCGCCCAGGAACATCAGGTAGGAGCGCAGGGCGTCCGCGCCGTACTTGGCGATATAGTCATCGGGATTGATGACATTACCCTTGGATTTGCTCATCTTGGCGCCGTCCTTAATCAATAGACCATGACCGAAAAAGTATGGAAACGGCTCCTCTGAAGGCACCAGGCCCCAATCACACAACGCCATGGTCACAAACCTGGCGTATAAGAGATGCAAGACCGCGTGCTCGGCACCGCCGACGTAGATGTCAACTGGGAACCAGTTAGGTTGCTTTTGCCCGGTGGGATCCAGACGTGGCCAGGGATTCTGATTTTGGCTACTGATATTAGCTGAGGTTTGCTCAGTTGGTTGATCATGAGCTGGTTGATCTTGGACAGACGGATTTTGGCTGATAGCCTTAGTTTGAGATTGGTTAGCGCCAACGCTTGGGTAGCGTAAAAAATACCAACTGGAATCGAGAAAAGTGTCGGAGACGTCGGTTTCCCGTTTCGCCTTTCCTCCGCAGGCTGGACAAGTGGCAAATTTCCACGCAGGCGGTGCGTTATCTAGAGGCGAAGTACCGTCACCAGTAGGCTTGAATTCGTCCAGGTGCGGCAATTCCAATGGAAGATCTTCTTCTGGCACGGTGTACCATCCAGGCAAATCGGTGCGTTCGCCGCGGCCAGCTTGGGCGCAATCTTCACAATACATCAGCGGAATTGGCGGCCCCCAGTAGCGCTGACGGGAAATCAGCCAGTCGCGCAGATGATAGGTGCGCTGATCTTGGGCCAGACCTGACTGAGTTAGCCAGTTTTTGATGGCCTCTTTGCCCTCGCCCCAAGCCGACTGACCATCAAATTGGCTGGAGTTGATTAGTTTGCCCTCGCCCTCATAAGCTTGCTGAGCCTGGGCGACTTTGGCGTTTATCTCGGCGTCATCATACTCGACAACCTGGACGATCGGCAGATCATATTGCTTAGCGAAATCGAAGTCGCGCTGATCGTGGGCGGGCACGCCCATGACAGCGCCGGTTCCCACGTCTGTTAAGACATAATCAGCCACCCAAATCGGAATTTGCTGATTGGTCGCGGGATTTTTAGCGTAAGAACCAGTGAAAACACCGGTTTTTTGGCGGGCTACCTGGCGTTCCTGCTCTGATTTATTGAGAGCCTGCTGAACATACTGGTCAACTATGGCTTGCTGATCCGGCTTAATTAATTGCTGAAGATCGGCATATTCCGGAGCAACCACCAGATAGGTGGCACCAAAAATGGTTTCCCAGTAGGTGGTCCAGACGGTGATGTTGTCGAATCTATCTTGATTTTTTGCGTTATCTGCGCTTCCTGCGCCATCTCTTCCTGCGCCATCTCTTCCTGCGCCTTCAACCAACGGAAAATTAATCGCCAGACCATCCTTGCGACCAATCCAGCGCTTCTGCGCCGAGGTGACTTTGTTCGGCCAGTTCAATCCCGTCTGGGGGCGGCCATCCAGATCCGTCCAGGCATAAGTGTCGATATTTTCCAGTAGTCGATCAGCGTACTTAGTAATCTGGAAATACCAGGACGACATCTCGCGGCGCTCGACTTCCGTCTGGCAACGCTCACAGCGGCTATCTTCTACCTGTTCATCAGCCAAAACTGTTTTACAGTTGGGACACCAGTTAACCCGAGCGGAGTCCTTATATGCCAGGCCATGTTTGAACATCTGGATAAACAGCCACTGAGTCCAGCGGTAATAGGCGGGATCGTAGGTTTCCAGTTTTTCCTCCCAGGCAAAGCCGTTACCAATTTGACTTAACTGACGATAAAAATTCGGCTCACTGATTTGCGCTTGCTCCTTGGGGTGGCGCCCGACCTTAATGGCGTAATTTTCACTATGAATACCGAAGCCGTCCAGGCCAATCGGCTCAAAAACGTCATAACCCTGCATCCGGCGGAATCGGCCATGAGCGTCGGCACCGGTAAAGGCATACATATTGCCCACGTGCAGACCCTCCGCTGAGGGGTATGGGAACATCATCAAGTTGTAGTAAGGTTTGGCGGCTTTTTCCAGATCTGGTTCATAGACCTTGGCGTCCCGCCAGATTTGCTGATATTTGGCTTCAATAGCTTTTTGGTCGTACATAAATTGTTTTCTGTTTTATTTTCCCACTTCCCTAAGTGTGATTAATAAACATCCCTTATTAGAGATATCTCAGAAGCTTTATGATAACTCACCCAGACTAATACTCCAAGAATAATTGGCAATCTTGTGGATTAGTTTTTCTTAGGGCATGCATCATCCTAGGGAATCTGAGGTTGTCGTAATTTAGATTTTCTCACCCACATGTTTCCAATCATGATAGCCTGAATCAAGCGGGTTATTTAAAATATACTGACGGCAAACTTCTCTGTCAGCCTCTCCTGATAACAATCTTCCCTTGAAAGGTGATTCCATCAATCTTCCCCTAAATTGATATTTTTGGTTGAAGAATAATACATATCTTTGAGTTAAAGCTTTCATATATCCAGCAATCTCTCGCTGATGCAGTTGAAAAACCAGGAGATGAAAATGATTTTCCATGAGTGAAAAAGCAGATACTTCTATACCTGGGAATATTATTTGACAATCTCGAGCTATATGCCTAAATCTCCAATAGTCTTTTGGCTGACGAAAAATTGTCATTGAATGAACCCCTCGATTGTAAATGTGGTAATAGCTCTCTGCTTGATAAATTTTTTTAGTATTAAGTGCTGGCATTTTTGTAGGCTGACAGAAGAAAATAACATTGGGCTAACAATTTTCGGGTTTGTAAGCCTCACTTACATGACCACCTCCTCAAGAAAGCCTCACCCGGGTGAGGCTTTCTTGAGGTGCACCTTTTGTAAGTGAGGCTTACAAATTGCCCCGCCGCAAACCTGCTATGCTGTTACTATGCCGCCACGGCGAGGGTCTGCCCTCCTTGAACCAGCGAGTATTCTAGTTTCATTTGGCCTGGCTTATGCCTGGGTCACCAGCCCGGCTTTAAGGGAGTATTCACTTCAATTGTCAGCCGGGCTGTTTTTGGTTTACTTCATCAGCAAAAAGCTTCAGCAGTCCAAACTGCGCCACATTATGCCTAGCGAATCTACTCTGGAAACGGCTCTCCTGGTGGGCGCGGTCGCCATCGTGGTCGGCAGTACGGGCGGACTTGGATCACCGTTTTTGCCGCTGTTTTACCTGCTGTTATTTGTCAGCGTGATGACGGTCGATTTGACCACCAATCTAGTCGAAATGGTCAGCCTGCTGGTCTTTCTGTGGGCGATCTCTATTCATCCGTTGTCCACCAACTATTGGCTTGAACTGTTCTCCTTGCCCCTACTTTTGCCGCTGATGCTGTTTGCCCGGTGGCAATTTGAAGAAGCTCAGGAAGATAAGTACCGGCTTCAACAAGAAGAACATCTGCTGGCTCATCAGGAGACAAATATGCTGATGTTCTTGAGCACTTTCCTGGTGCCCAAATTGCGCCAACTGCGCGCCATGTTGATCCTGAGTGAGCAAAACCGGCTATCCGTGGCTAAACAGCTTGAGCTCCTGGAGCTGGAAAGCCAGCGTGTTATGAATGATATTGACGTAGCAGATGACAGCGAAACCATGGCGGCCAAAGCCGCTGAAATGGCTATCGCCGCCGAGAACGGCGAGGGAGACGCAATCACCACCGTGAATGGCGAGTCTGACACAACTTATATCGAGAACAGTGAAACCAATACAACTGCTGATCCAACCTTAAACTAGAATCAACTTGAGAACACCATCATGCGAACTTCTTCTCATAACAACCAAACTGAGCCTTGGCTTAGGTCGCCGACCAGTTACCTGACTAAGTCAGTATCTAAAAAAATCAAGATCGGCGCCCTGCTGGCCTTGACCGCTTTCTCTGGCACCACCCTGGCTAGCGCCCTGGCTGGCGCCGTACTAGGCGTAGCCTACCCCCCAACCCTCGCCGCTCCAGCCAAGGCGGCGCCTATCGCCGAGGTAATGCGCTCGACCAACTACGAAATTCAGCTGGGTCACTTCAACATGACCTCTGGTGAGAAGTCTAGTGATGGCTACAAGGTCACCGACACGGTCGGCCAGACGGCCGCCGGGGAATTTAATTCGTCTGGCTATAACGTCTACGCTGGGTTTCAGTACCTTTATGCCCTGTCGGAGTTTTCGTTTCGCATTAGCGACCTCAGTATTGATCTTGGTGAACTCCAGCCTGGCGTTCTCAAAACTGGTACTAATCAGTTGATCATCAGCACCAGATCGGGCGGCTACACCATCTATACAGGCGCTATTCACCCCTTGCAACTTAAATCGGATCCCAGTCAGTTTATTCCCAATACCAATTGCGGCGGCGGTTGTACTATTTCTTCAGCTGGTGTCTGGACTAATCCAAATCAGGTCGGTTTTGGCTTTAACGTAACTGGTGACAATGTCAGTTCAGATTTTGTCGATAGTACCTATTTTCGGCCTTTTGCCAACCGTGCCTTACCGCAAGATCACCAAGTCATTGCCTCCACAAGTCAAAAAGTCACCGATGAAGTCATTGACGTTATTTACCAAGCCACCATTGATAACTCTCAAGCCGGCGGTCATTATGAAACGGCCATTGAGTACCTAGCTCTCCCTTCTTATTGATCTCCACCTGGCTAAGTCTGATTTTTTATTGCAATTTTTGTGCCTTATCTATATTTCGGCGTTTTCTTAGTGTTTGGCACTGCGTTAATATTTTTTGTCGCTTTTGTTTCGTTTTTAGTTATTTGTATATCTCTTATCTATATTTGTGTACCTATATTTAGCATTTTAGCGATTGCCGATCCTCGGCACGGTAATACAATACCAAAATAGGGTTTTACCGAATATTTAGCGCTCGGTAATTATTTTGGCTTTATTGCATTTTATCGCTGAGTTATTGACAGGAATTTCTGCATTAACTCAAAGATCCGATTTAACAAAGATTGCACCTCTGGCTGAGTCAGGCCTGTGTCAGCTAGTAGCGGAGTCCAGCCAGAAGTCAATTCAAGACCCGATACCGTAACCGCCCCAATCCGCTTTTTGTGGCCTGCCTTCAAAGCTTTTGCTGACATAGCTATAGTTAGCAGTTCATCAAGCTCATTGCTAAGGCGTTTCCATTCCCTCTGGGGAGAAGTTGGGTCACTTATTGACGCAATAAATTCAGATATTCTGATAGGACTAGCCGCTGACACCGGTATCCGCAAAAACACACTGACAAAGCCGGCTGAATTCAGGTTCTGCCAGAGTAGATCTGAGTATCCACCGGTCTGAGTAACATAAACTCCTGGAATAACACCCTGATACCCCCGCTCCTCAAGCAAGCGACGTGCCTTCCCATAGGCTTGTTTCCGGCCAGAACTGGGTCTTAGAAGTACTAGGCTCATCCGCTCTTCCTGAGCTGATAAAAAACCACTGAAAACGTTTTGAGTTAGCCACTGTTCACCTAGCCTGGTAAGCTCGAAGGTTACTCGCTTGCCCGTCAGGTTTTTAAGGGCGTAATGCTGTTCCACTAGCCGGTTAAGGGTGCCACGCCAAGATGAGGCGGCATAATCCGGCCTTAAGGCTGTAAAGTCAGCATAGCTTAAGCCTCGACTTTCGCCAGAAACCTGTGAATTTGGAGCCAGATCGTTATTACCCCCGGCGGCCAGCATTAATAATAGTGTTTCTCGCATTAGTGTTCGCATACTTATATTTCCGCGCGTCGTTAATTCAATAATATCCCCGTCTGGACAATGACGCTTGTCCAAATTGATAATTTAAAATGTGCATTTTCCTCAAGAGTCATACCTATGTTTTATTCTATATTAAATGTTTTGTCAAAACGAAACAACTCACAACCTAGTAATTTAAGCGGATAACTTGAGCAGGTGATAGGTTTGCAATGGTTTCGATACTTAAGAAAAACCATGAAAACATAGTGATTGTTGATTTATTACCGCAGGAATACCCCGCAGTACTTGAGTTGATACCTGAGGTGACTCTTGTTTTCCCCGTATGCCAAAAGCTACACTGAAAAGGTCTAATTACATATAACACCAGAGGAAAATCTGCCCGACACACCATCCTCCACCAGCTTCAGTTTCTTGCCAGAATTTTCGGCCTGGTTGTCGGATCAAGGCCTGTCCAAAAAGACCGTCAAAAACTACGTTTCCGATGTTCGCCTATTTGCCCGCTGGCTCGACGAGCAAGGCGGCTCTTTAACTAGCCTCCAAGGCGCTGAAGTCGAGAACTACGTGGCTCACCTGGCAGAAATTGGTAAACCCCAGACTAGCGTCAACCGCTACTTGGCTTCTTTGCGGAAATTTGAGGTATTCTGGACGGCCAAAACTTCCCTCAGGGGTAGTCAGGAAGAACTTAGTCACCAAAATGACCAGACAGCTCTCTCAACCAAGAATGCCGGCTTACCCACTGACCTATCTACTCCACCTGCAACCTTACCCGCAATGTCTGCCAAAAAAAATCAGCCGCTAAATGTCCCTTCAGTCAATCAAGCCCCAAAGAGTGACCAGTTACCCAGGCAAAAGATCCTAGAGCAGTTCGCCCAAGCACTCGCCGCTGATGGCTGCAAAGCCAATTCGATCAAAAATTATGTGGTCGACATTGATCTTTTCGCCAAACACTACTCAGCTATTACCTTTAACGAGGTTTGTACAAAACCCAAAGTCGCCGACTACCTCAGACAGCTCCGTTTTCAGGGTTTAGCCAAGTCAACGGTACGCCGGCGCGAGGCCAGCCTCAAGAAATTTACCGCTTGGGCTGTGATGGAGGGCTTCATAAGCCAGGACCCCTTTGAGAATGGCAATCAGAACACCAAAATGGCCAAGCCTGTCTTCAGTTTGTTCCGTTCACAGCCGAAATTAGACAATTCAAACGGTTCGCCTCAGAACTTAAGCCAAGCGGTCACAAATTTACATTCCGGTTCAAATTCCAGCTCCGGTTCCAGCAACGCCAGTTCCAGTTCCAGCGCTGCCAGTTGGTCAGGTTGGCTCTCTCAAGCTTTCCGCCGTTATAACGACAGCCGAGTGGCGACCTACCTTCACCTGGCTATTTTGATCATTTTTGCCACGTCTATCGGCATTTTTGGTTATCAACAATTTGTTAGTGAAGCCGAGTCACCGTTTGCCTATCCCAGCGAGCCCGTCACGCCTGGTCGGATTCTGAGTTTCCAGGGACGGGTTACTGATACTGGCGGCACGCCCATCACCAGTCCGATCAACATGGAATTTAGACTTTATAACAGCGAAGATGACACCGGCACCAACGTTTTACTCTGGGAAACCTCGCCTGCCTGCAGTATTGACCCTGATGATGACGGTATTTTCTCGACTATTTTAGGTCAAGACTGCGGTAGTGGCATTGGTCCAGAGGTCTTTAGCGAAAATAGCCAGGTCTGGCTGGAGGTCCAGGTAGCTAGCGAGATTTTGGAGCCCCGCCAGAGAATCGCCAGCGTAGCCTATGCCCTTAACTCCGAAACGCTCCAGGGATTTCCGCCTTCTCTATCTGGTGACATCAATACCATTCCGGTGATTAACGCTCTGGGTGAGCTGATAATTGGAGCTAATAACCCCAAGTTGATCGCTTCCTCTGGCGCTTTCTTAGTCCAGGGTGAATCCATGATCTTCCGTACCGAGACTGGTTCCGGCGGCGACATTACCTTCCAGCCCGACGGCGAAGGCACCATCAATTTTTACAGCAGTACGACCGACCAAGATAGCATTTATGTGTCCAATGCCAACCTGACTTCAGGCAACCTTATTCATGGATATATAGGCAATAATACTGCTACCGGTAATCTGCTTTACCTAAGTAGTGGAAGCACTGAGGAAGAAAAGTTCTCAGTTTCCGCCTCTGGTAATACTCGAGTGGCCGGCAATCTGATCGTGGATACGAGTACGTTGTTTGTCGATGCGGCCAATAACCGGGTGGGCATTGGCACAACTAATCCTGCAGGTAACTTGCATGTATATGATCAAGCATCAGGCACTACCATTTTCCGAGCTTATAACGCAGCTTCATACAACTGGATAACTGGTGATAATCTTCAGTTCACTTCTAATGGCTCAACAAGACTTACTGGTACCGGATTCGTATCTCTCTCAAGTGGTAGTCAAATGTATTTATCTTCTGGTTCAAATTACTACTTCCGTGATGGTAGCTCTAACAATCTCGTTACAATCATGAGCAATACTGGCAACGTCGGTATCGGTGACACCACCCCCGCTGCCCTCTTCACGGTGGGCAATGGTGACCTCTTCCAGGTCAACTCTAGCGGCAACATCGTGGCCCTTGGCGGGGCCGCCCACTCAATTTCCAACGTTAGCGGAGATCTCAGCATTGACGGCGTAGATGACCTCATGTTATCTGACGCCCGAGTTAGTAACCTGCGCCTCTCGGAATCCGACACCGCCTTGCACGCTAACCTCAGTCAGGCCATTGTAGACGCCATTAACGACCTATACGGCCTGAGTACCGGCACAGGTGGCGTGGCCGGCTTTTGGCAACTTAGTGGCCACTCCCTGGCGGCGACTAACAGCTCTTATGACCTCCTGGTGGGCGGTGACGCCAGTGCCAGTGCCAAGATCGCGCTGTACGGCTCAACCGGCAACCTGGCACTGCGCGGCAACAACCAGCACCTAACTCTGGGTGCCGCGGCCAACCTGGACCTTAGTTTTGACGGCACGGCCGGCCGCCTCACTTCTACCGGTGACCTGATCTTTCAGCTGGATAGCGACAACAACGGGCTTAACCTGTTCAGCATTCGCGATGGCCTGGGCGCGGATCTGTTTACGGTGAGCGAGACACAAATCACCTCTAATTTACCTACTAACTTTACTAGTGCCGGCGATGTCTCCATGGCCTACAACTTGCTGTTCACCAACCAAACCGCTAGCTACATCAAATCCAATGCCCCGCTGTACATCGAGGCGGGTGAAAGTTTTGAATCTAACGACCTCACCCTGCGCACCTTTAACGCCGGTGATATCGTGCTGGACGCGGCTGGCGGTGTGACCCTGGCCCAGGCACAGAGTTGGGATTTGGCTAGTTCCACTACGGCTCTTAACCTGGCTAACGGCCTACTCAGCCTGGATACGGTTAATAACCGGGTGGGGGTTGGAACAACCGCGCCCAACTACAAATTAGATGTAGCGGGCGACATTAACTTTACGGGTGCTTTGCGGGCTGCCGGGTTGTCCGGCTCCAGTGGTCAGGTATTGGTATCCCAAGGCACCTCTACCCCACTTTGGCAGGATATCTCTACCGCCATTGGTGGTAGTGCCTGGCTACAGGGCGGTAATGCGTTTGGAGCTTTGGGTGTACTTGGCACCAATGATGACTTTGGCCTGCAGTTCAAAACCAACAACACCGTCAGGATGACCATCATGGCGGATGGTAAGGTGGGCATCGGCACCACCGTCCCGGATGCCAAACTGGAAATCAGACATAACGGTGGTCAGCTCCGCCTCGCCACTTCATCTTCGACGAGTTACTTCACCGACATCTACTCGAACTACAACGCCAATGACACCTTTGGTATTAAGATTCACAACGCTCAAGCCCTAAAAATCGACCAGGATGCCCACAATATCGGCCTCTACACGAATGGTTCAGAAACCATGCGCCTAAGTAATGGTAACGTCGGTATCGGTACCACCAACCCAGGCATGAAGCTTGATGTCATGGGTGGTGACCTGAGAGTCATGGCCAACGAGGGCACAAACCGCCTCTGGCTCACTGGGACCGGTGACAGTCAAGGCGTCTACTTAAA
This sequence comes from uncultured Pseudomonadales bacterium, assembly GCA_964603945.1. Classification (GTDB taxonomy): domain Bacteria; phylum Patescibacteriota; class Microgenomatia; order UBA1400; family UBA1396; genus UBA1396. The sequence goes on along the minus strand of CAZRWP010000007.1, from coordinate 2,450 downwards.
TCTCTATAACAGTGCCGGCACCTTAACGACTCGGATCGCTGGTGACGCTGGCGGTAATACCTACTTCAACACCGGGAACGTCGGTATCGGGACAACGAATCCAACCGCCAAACTGGACGTGGCCGGCAACCTGGGTATCGGAGGATCACTGCGAGGCACGGAAAGTTTAATCTACGGAACTTACCCTGGTGCACGACTTCACGTCTACGCCCCCGATCTGGAAGATGCCAGTAGTACTGAATCCGTCTCTGCTTTACGTTTAAGCCGCAATGTTGATGATCTCAATCGAAACTATGCCAAGGACGGAGCTGTTGATTTCATGCTCAGTCGCTGGTCAAACAGCAGCAACCTCCCCTACACTCAGCTTGATATTCGTCTGGCTAGTGGAGATGTCAGCGTACCTGACCTTGACGTCTTGAGCTTGCGATCCAATGGTAACGTAGGAATTGGGACGACGGCGCCTGATTATAAACTCGACGTCACCGGGGACATTAACTTCACCGGTGCTCTACGCGCGGGTGGTCTGCCTGGAACTACTGGTCAAGTTTTACTTTCTCAAGGCACTGGTACTCCCGTTTGGACTGATGTCTCCACGGCTATTGGCTCTAACGCTTGGCTCCAGGGTGGCAACACCTTTGGCGCTTTAGGAGTGCTTGGCACTAATGACAATTTTGGTTTGCAATTTAAAACCAATAACCTCGCCAGGATGACGATTCTGGAGGATGGGAATGTGGGAATTGGAACGACGAGTCCTGCTCATCCACTACATGTTGTAGGCACTACACCTCTGAGAATTGAGAGAAGCGGTTCATACTATTTTGATTTCAGCATTGTTAGTTCTGGAGCAACGGCTGGCTTAAACTTTGCCTCAGTTGGAGCTAATAGTGGTTATCTCTTTACAACTCGAAATTCATCAAATGTGTCTGTTAATGCCTTGCGAATCAATGGGGAGGGAAACGTGGGGATTGGAACGACTGCTCCCAGTGAATTACTGAGTGTGGGAATTAACTCTCCCTTCAAAGTTAATTCAACCGGAGATGTGACATTTCGTTCAGCAACAGTCCCATACATTGATGCCTCTGGGAATGGACGTATAAGATTCCTTGATGGCGCTGCTAATGAGGATGCTTGGATTGGTCTGGTTGGAGGCGATAATCTTGATCTTAGACTATCTGGAGCTTCTGGATTTTCTATCAAGGGAAGTGGCGGTACAGCAGCTAGATTTTTTGGTAACAAAACTACATCCTTTGGCACCGACAGCGGCACTTCTGCCACTGTGAATATTGTGTCGACAAGCCAGCATTATAACGTTTTGCGCTTAAATGCAGATCCTGCTCAAATTGGTGACATTTTTCGCGTGATCGATGGAAGTGCTAATGACATATTTAATATCAAAGCAAGTGGATTAGTCGGAATTGGGACAACAGCGCCAAGCGGAAAATTGCACGTAGCCTCAACCGGCAACTTGACTACATACTTTGAAGCTGATCGTACAGCGCCAAGCTCGACTTCTAACATCATACTCCGAGGACGTTACGCCTCAAGTAATACTGAACTTCAAATCATCTCTGGTGGTTCAAATCCAATGATTCGAGGTACCGGAAGTAATTCTATGGAATTTGGACATGATGCAGGCTTCATGTTCCAAAACTACGCGCTTTCTAGCACTTGGATGATAATAAAAAACAATGGTTACGTCGGCATCGGCGACACTTCTCCAGCCTCCATGCTCACCGTCGGTGCCAATGACGCCTTCCAGGTCAACTCAACTGGCAACATCGTCGCTCTTGGTGGTGCCGCCCACTCTATCAGTAACGTTAGCGGAGATCTAAGCATTGATGGCTTAGATGACTTACTTCTCTCTGATGCCCGCGTTACCAACCTGCGCCTGTCAGAATCCGATACCGCCTTGCACGCTAATTTGTCCCAAGCAATCGTTGACGCCATTAATGACGTTTATGGCATGGCAACTGGTACAGGTGGCGTGTCTGGCTTCTGGCAGTTAAGTGGTCACTCTCTGGCGGCAGTGAATAGTTCTTATGACCTCTTGGTTGGTGGCGACTCCAGTGCTAGCGCCAAGATTGCTATGTACAGCTCCACTGGCAACTTAGCTTTGCGCGGAGACAATCAGCACTTAACTCTGGGCTCAGCCGCCAATCTGGATCTAAGCTTTGACGGCACCGCTGGCAACTTCACTTCTACTGGCGACCTGGTCTTCCAACTGGATTCAGACAATGACGGTCTTAACGCCCTGAGTATCCGAGATGGCCTGGGCGCAGACCTCTTTACCGTCAGTGAAGCTCAGATAACTTCGCACTTACCCACTAACTTCACCAGTGCGGGCGACGTGAGTATGGCTTACAATTTACTGTTTACAAACCAGGCGGCTAGTTATATTAAGTCCAACGCTCCTTTATACATTGAGGCGGGTGAGAGTTTTGAGAGTAATG
>CAZRWP010000006.1:0-42021 GCA_964603945.1 uncultured Pseudomonadales bacterium | reverse complement strand
TGTGTCTAAACTCGCGCTATATATCTATATATTTGTGAGTGAGTCGGGTGGGACTCGAACCCACGACACTCTGCTTAAGAGGCAGATGCTCTAACCAACTGAGCTACCGACCCATTTTTTGACACTAAACACACTTCGTGCTTACCGACCCAAATGGGCTGTCTGAGAATTACCTCAGGATATTTGCCTTACAACTGCGATATTATAGCAAATCATTTCCAATCTCAGCTCAAATCTTTATAATATCCTTATGATTAAAATTGTCATGGTTTTTGGGTGGTTCTTATTTTTATGGAACATCACTGCCAGCACTCAACTCTCTCAAGCACAGCTGACTACCACCCCTACGCCAACCGCCACTCCAGAGGCCACTGACTCAGCCGCTATAGACGCTACCGCGTCTGCCCAAGTCGCTACGCCATCAGCGGATGTTTTACTAACAATTCAGGAGAAACAGCAAACTGACATTACGGAACCTACCGGTGAAACAAAGGGACGTTTGGCCCGTTTTCTGGATGACACCCCGACAGAACCACTCGGTCCCACCAATTTTGTTCAGCACGCTATCAGAAGAGCCGTTGATCGCGGTGTACCAGCCAACGTTTTAGTCCTGCTTTTGCTTTTTCCGGTCGTTGCCTCTTTAATTGCCGCTTCTCGCCATATTATTGGTCTGCAGGGGTTTGGAGTCTATACGCCAGCTGTCCTGGCCGTGGCCTTGTTGTCAACAGGAATTTTGACCGGAATTTTATTGTTTGTGGCTATTTTAGTCGCCGCCAGTATTGGCCGCGGAATCTTCAGGCGATTGCATCTTCAATATCTGCCGCGAACGGCCTTGATGCTCTGGCTGGTTTCACTGGTAGTATTTTTACTTCTGCTAATTTCGCCTCAACTAATTCAGTTTAATTTCAATCTAATCACGGTCACAATTTTTCCGATTCTGGTTCTGATTCTGCTATCTGAAAATTTCTTAGAGGCTCAACTGGCCGGAACTCAGTACCGTGCGCTGGAATTAACCATTGAAACCATCTTTTTGGCGGTTATTTCGGCGTTGTTTATGCGCACCGAAGAAGTTCAGCGCTTCGTGATTGTGTATCCGGAATTTACAATTTTATCCGTCTTTATTCTAGATATGGTAGTAGGCCGATTTACCGGATTGCGTCTGGCTGAGTATTTACGCTTCCGTCCAATTTTGGACCCAGAGGAATAAACCATGACCAAAGCTCACGACATACTCGGCATGAATGCCCGGGTGCAACTTTATACCATCCAAAACAGCTCTAAAGCTAAGCGATATGGCTTTTCTAAATTGAAGTCAAAAAAGTTTTTAGCCAAGCATGATATTGGTGTACCAAATCTTTACGCCCAATTGTCATCTCAGGAGGAATTGCGCGAGTTTAAGTGGAACTCCATTTCCGGCGGCTTTGCTATTAAACCAGCCAACGGAAGTGCTGGCAGTGGAATAGTGGTTATTAAAAGAAAAGTCAGATCCAAAGGCTGGCTCAGTGTTGATGACAAGATTTATACCGAAGATGATTTACGTCTTCACGCCAGTGATATCTTGGATGGTCAATACAGCACCTGGGGATCTAATCATATTGTAATTATTGAGGAACGAATTCCACTTCATCCGGATTTAGAACAATACGCTCAAGTTGGCACGCCAGATGTTAGGGTAATTGTTTATCGAAAGATTCCCGTTATGGCTATGTTGCGCTTGCCCACCTCAGCCTCCCGTGGACGCGCCAATTTACATCAAGGAGCAGTGGCATTAGGGATAGATTTTGGTACCGGCAAAACTACTTTTGGGGTAGATGGCCGGATTGCGTACTCAACTTTTGGCGATCGTCGCCTGTTGGATAATTTTCCGGGGACAAATCTACCTGTAGCAGGAATTGAAATTCCTTTTTGGAATGAGGTATTAAAAACAGCGGTTCGGGTGGCAAATGCCACTGGATTAAAATACATGGGCGTTGATGTCTTTTTACACCCAGAAAAGGGACCACTGGTAGCAGAAGTAAACACTTATCCAGGCCTATCCATTCAACTGGCAAATAACGCTGGTCTGCGCCGTCGACTGGAGCGACTAGATGGCGTACAAGCCCGCAATGTTAATCACGCTGTTAAATTAGCCCAAACTTTGTTTGCCGAAAGTTATCCTTCATTATCGCCTGGAGATGTAGACCGGCCAATTTTGCAATCTAAAGAAAATGTCTTGGTATATGACGAATATGACAAAACTACCGAAATCGAATGCTTAATTAACACTGGTCGTTACCGTAGTGTAATTGCAGAAGAATTAGCGAACCGACTTCAACTTAATGAGCCTCATGATGAACTTTGGCAACAGCCAGAAGAAAATGAAGGTCGAGTTCCAGTGGTAGAGGTACGCGTAAAAATTCGTGACCGAATAATCACTACAACCATGGCCGTTTCCAAGCGCCTAAACAAGAAAAAACACCGCATGGAAATCGGACGGCTGGATTTAACTGGATTTTTAGTTAGCGGGGATCAGACATGAAGATAATTAACAAAAAGCCACCAATTTTATTAAGTTTTTTGGAAAAAATTCAGCCCCTCAATTTAGAAGAGGAAAAGCAGAAGTTTTTCTTTGATCCTAGCTATAACCCTCAATTTGAATACCCAGAGAAAATTCCAGCCGAAAGTTTATTGCGACATGGTGAAATAGACAATCAATATCTTAAACAGGCTGTAAAAATACTGGATACAGTTGTTAAAGATTATGGATCCGAATTAGAATTCCAAGAAAAAGAAAATGGGCCCCTGCTAACTGCTGAGGATAGCTTAACTATAATCGAGGATTTCTTAAAGCATAATCGCTTGGAAAATTTAGTTCGCCTGACTTTTTCCAGTCAGTTTTCAGCCCGCACTTCACTAAAAGTTACAAGCGCTGGCTTTGACCTGCAGATAAGGACACCAATTAAATATCGCAAAAATAGTCTTCAAGGCATGCTCTACCACGAGATAGGTACGCATTTATTCAGATGGATAAATGAGATGGAGCAACCTTGGCATCAAAATCATAATAAGTTTGGTTTAAAGCACAAATATTTAATTACAGAAGAAGGCTTGGCGGCAATTAATAATTTGGTTTCTAGGGAAAAACCTTTCCTTTGGTCTCAGGCTTTGAATTATTTTTTAGTTTATGAGGGATCACAATCCACCTTTGCTGAGCTAAATAAGAAATTAAAAAAGTATGTTGAAAATCCTGACCGGCGCTGGAATTACTGTCTAAAAGTCAAAAGAGGGGTGGAGGACACTTCAACAAAACTTGTATTTTCTAAAAATCAAATTTACTTTATAGGCGTAGTCCAGGTTTTGCGCTGGCTAGTTCAAAATGATTACAAGGTGAATGAATTATATCTGGGCAAATTGGCTCTAAAAGATTTGTCAGCGGCAAGCAAAATCGCCACCAAAACACCAGTTTTACCTGACTTTTTACATGATAGGGAAAAGTATATCCAACATATTAATAAGATTATTGAGATAAATAAGCTTGCTGAGTTGGTGTAGAGTACGAAAAAAGAACAGCAGAGCTATTGCCAAGCAAATTTTAAACTACCGAATTGAATTAGCTGAGATTTTATTAATTATTTATGTGCCTCTGGAGGGATTCGAACCCCCACAAACCTTGTTCCGAAGACAAGTGCCCTATCCATTAGGCTACAGAGGCATAGCGTAGCTTCCAGCTATTACTCTCTTTTTCAGTTTTTCTTCGATGGCAGTTAGCACACCGGACATCGCACTTCGCAATTTCTTCCTTTAGCTTCTCAAGAGAGTTGCGCTTTTTCATTATAAGCCCAACTTCACTAATTTTGTTATCTCTTTCTCTATGATCGAATTCTAAAACAAGGATGTCTGACTCACCACAATCCACGCAAGGATGGGATTGTAGATAATGCGCTATAAACTCTATATGAGAATTTTTTACAATACGATTTCTTAATTTTGCTTTCTCTAGGTAATATAACCTATTATTTTTATAGTGACTTCGGCAATATAGACGAGAGCAAGACTTGCAATAGCTTGAACGACGTTTATCTTTATATTTCCAATTGAATTCAGTTTCAGTTAATAGAATTTTGCACCGAGAGCACACTTTATGCATACCCTAATATTACACGAAGATAGAGATCCTAGCAATTTAATTTTATTTAACTACCGCTTAGTAATTAATTGCTGTTGATATTTGCGTAACGAATCAGCCAGCGCTGACCAGTGTCTAGTGGGTTCACCATTTTCATTGACAAAACTAAACTCAGCAAACGGGCCTGGAGTACCTGCTAAAACAAAGGGTGTTACCGCCACTACGCGCTCATCTGACCAAATATTTTTAAGGGCGTAATCATAATTGGCCTGCAAACGATAAGCTGAAAAGCGGTCAAGCCAGCCAGTCTCCGTGATAAATACCGGTAGTTGCTTGTCCGTATAATTTTTAATAAAGGCTAGCTCCGTTTGGTAACCGCGCATACTGTTCTGGCCATTTCTGGTTGGCGATGACATAAAGCCAGGGTTGGGATAGCTGTGCGAATTCCAGGCATCGATTTTGTTGATTATTTCTGGGCGATGAGCCAGGGCGCGCCGCCAATAACCAAAGGCTTCCTGAGTCGTGGCTGTATTGGCCGCCGCTAAATCCAAAGCCGCGGGCAATAATACGTAGTTTTTATCTTCTGTTTTCAGCCAGTCCAGAGTAAACTCCGTCATTTCGGCAAAAGATTCGGCATCAATGTCGCCACCCCATTCGCCGGCGTGATTAGGTTCATTAAAGATAATGACGTGACGCTTGGATTGTGGCCATTTCAGGTGATTTAGAGCTTGGGTAAGCTGAACGATATCACGCCGACTGGGGCGCTCCCAGCCACCAACCTCGGCGTTCATCTTAGTAGAAAGTCGAACCAGCGGCACAATGTTTTCTGATTTGGCCAGATTAAACGCCGCTTGCCACTGATCCAACTTGTCTGTGTCAGACAAAGAAAAGGGGATGGTGACGTAAATCGGCTCATCTTTATCATTTCTGACCTCACTGTAGAGCTGCGCAACCTTGGTAAATTCCTGAGGATGAAGAACGTGCATACCAACTTTATCCATGGCCTGCACCGGGGTTAACAATACCCAGCCAAATAGGCCAATGACACCAAAAAAGGCCGCTAACAATAACAATATTCGGGTTTTCATCTTGTCTATTATATAAAATATATGTAAGGACTGCTTATTGCAGGCACAAATCAGCTATTTTTTCCGACTTTAGATCTGCATCTTTAGTATAAAAAAGACCAAAACAGAAGCCTAAGCCAGGGACCAAACTCTACAGGTTTGACTTTTTACTACTGAGCTTGGCGTTTATGCGGATTTCCCGCTCATCACCGGAGTCGTCCTCGATCACCGTTGAACCGGTCATCTGGTAATACCGAAGCAGATAGTTTTTAAGTGTGTCTTCAATCTCGCCAAGCTCCTCTTTCATTTCTTTAGCCTTCATCTGAAGCTGAACTGCCTCAGGCGATTCCTTGAGCCGCTGACGCTTTGATTTGACGTCAGTCGTCATCTGCTTGGCCTGTTCTTCTAACTCCTGAAGCTCGGTGTCATTATCAAAAATATTTTTTAAGGAATCACGAACTTCTTTTACCTGATCTCTAACTGTATCTGCCTGGTCAGCATAGCGCTGTATCAAATTGCGGATCGAGGTCAGCTCTTCGCCAAATTCCTCGGCTTTTTCAACCTGCTCCTCATCCCCGTCACTAACTAATACTTCATAACCGGCTGGCAAGGCATTGTTGTCCTCACCTGATGCTAAAGCGTCTGGTTCTTGACCCGCATTGAGTCGTTTTTCATCATCTCCAGGTTGGAGGGAAGTTGTTTGAGCCATAGTGTTCCTTTCAGATCAGTTAAGAGAACACTGTAACAAAAAGCATGTGAAAGTTACAAGGGGAGTCTGGCGGAAAATTCAGAGTAAAGTGGCAGTAATAAAAGTGCGCCAGGCAGGATTCGAACCTGCGACCTACTGCTTAGAAGGCAGTTGCTCTATCCAGCTGAGCTACTGGCGCAATACAGCTATTGTAACAGGGGACAGGCGATAATTTGCTGGCTGCTTAGTCAGGAGCGAGCCAGATATGGGGAATTTTTGGCAAAAAAAATCGGGCAGTAGTTCCGGTTAAGAAGAACTGCGCCGACCTAGTTATGTAATATACCGCTTGTTATAGGTTGTGTCAAGGGATAGTTTCGGGTATTTGTTAGTTATAGAAGAGCTACCAGGCTAGCGCCAGACTAGCACCAGGCTAGCGCTAGGCTAGGACTTGACCTGCGCCAGAATACAATTATCGTCTTTTTCAGGTGCTATTAGACTAAACCTTGCCAAGATATATCTGTTCCTGGCTATGACCGCCAGTGATACAATATCTCATGTTCCGCTCCCGGGTGGTGAAATGGTATCACTCATGACTCTGAATCATGCATTTGAGGTTCGAATCCTTACCCGGGAACACTTTTAATTTTATTTGTATCCTGATTCTTGATTTTCTACTTGCTCGCACCAAACTGATAAAGCTTATCGCCCAAAAATCCGGTTACTTCTGGCCGAATTAGCGTGCCTTTGAGCAAGCTGGCTGGGCGAACCGCAAATAGACCATATTTATCACTTATTCTGTCTACCGCCTGTTCCAGTCTTTGCTGGCGGTGCCAGCTTTCCCACAGCGGCCGGCCTATCTGGGTAGCTGGCTTAAGTAGTCCCAGGCGGACGCCAAACTTTATCACTTTAAAACTTCGTTCCCAGCGCTGATAAAGATGGTGATAAACCAGTTCAAACATTTCTTTGCTTTGGTCGGTATATGAGGGCAGAGTGACATGGTCAAACCAGTATTGATCTTCGCCATGCAAATAAACCGATATCTGCCGGCCGGCAAGCTGCATTGCCCGCGTTTTGCTGGTTACTTCAATTACCAAGTTGTAGAGCACTCGTTTGATTTCAGCTTCGTCATCACAGAGGCGATAGCCGGTAATCGAACGGCCAACACTTTTCATATGAGGATTAGCGTCAATATGGCTAAACAAATCTGGCTCCTCACCCAGGGACATACGGCGCAGTTGAACGCTCCAAAAAGGCCCAAAATAGTGTTTTAGCTCCTGATCAGTAATCAGGTGAAGTTGATACAAATTCCGCACACCTAGAGCGGCTAAACGCCGTTCCAGGCGGAATCCCACGCCGCATACATCACCAAACGAGGTAGTGCTGAATTTTTCATCCAGATTAGAGTGAGTTATTTGGGTAACTGAGCCTTTGGGCGCGGTTTCACCGGCCATTTTAGCTAAAAACCGATTCCAGCTAATCCCCACGTTGGCCGTTACCCATTCGCCCAGTTCGGCTTTAATTTTATCCTGCACCAACTCGCCGAATTCATTAAGGTCAGGGTATAAACGCCGGCAATGGCTCAAGTTAATAAAAGCTTCATCAAGTGAAAATATCTGCACGCTAGGAGTAAGCGATTCAAATAAACGCTTGAGCCGCTTGGTGGCGTCCAGGTAAAAATCAAACTGAGCCGGCACTAAAACCAGATCTGGAATGTGACGGGCATCCGCCAGACGACTGCCAGTTCCCACGCCCAGCGCTTTAGCTTCCTTGGAAGCGGCAATGATACAAGTACGGCCGGCTTCTTTAACAATTCCCACTGGCCGGCCACGTAAAGCCGGATTTTCCTGCTGAAGCAAAGTGGCGAAATAGGAGTTAATGTCCACGTGCGCCCAACAAGCTGAGTCTGGAGTGTGAGTTTTCATTTTTATTTCCTACCGTTACTTGATTCATTAACTTGTGCCACTTCTACTCAGCCTTCACACCACAACTCGGCTAACTGCCAGTGTTGCGAGTCCCGGTTGTAGCGCAAACGGTACAAATTTCCTTTGCTCATAACACTAAAGTGCTGATAGAGGATGCCGCCGTCGCGGGCGACGGCGGCCAAGGTAATTTCTTCAATCGGGAAGACGCGGCCTTGCCAACGGAATTTTTTAGGACGAAAACTGCCTTGAACAAACACACCAGCCACGCTTATCTCTTCCTCAATAGTCTGGTACATATATACCGAAGATAACACGAAGATACAGGGGGCGGTCAAGATAGTAAAAAGCTATCAAAGCCGATCACTATTTTGATTTTGCTTCTACAACCGCAAATTGCCAAACAGTGTTTAAACTTCCGGTAAAGCGTCAGCCACTTTTTGGACTGCCAACGCATAAATAGCCGTCCGAAAATCAGTCTGGTATTTTTCCATAGCTGACCAGCCATCATTGAAGGCTTTAACCATTTTTGGCTTAAGCTCAGCTAAAACACGCTCCTCAGACCAAGTTTCCTGATGCAGATTTTGATACCACTCAAAATAGGATACGGTCACGCCGCCGGCATTAGCTAAAACATCCGGCACAGATAAAATTCCACGCTCAACCAAAATCTTGTCAGCCTCGGGCGTAATCGGACCATTGGCCATCTCAATAATGAACTTAGCCTTAACATCGTTAGCATTATCAGCGGTGATCACATTTTCCACCGCCGCTGGCACTAGCACATCAGTTTGACTTACCAATAATTCTTCATTACTTAACTGGGAAGCATCTGGAAAGCCCGCTAATGACCCATTTTCCTTTTTATAAGCCATAACTTTTTCAACTGATAAACCAGACGGATTATAAACAGCCGAGCAGGAATCACTTAAACCAATAATCTTATAACCTAAATCACTGGCCAACTTGGCGAAGTAGTAACCCACGTTGCCAATTCCCTGAACAATGACGCTGGTTTTGGCTGGTGTAAGGTTTTTCTTGAGGGCTAACTGCTCTAAAGCGTAAACGCCTCCTTGCCCAGTTGCTTGAGTGCGTCCGGCGGAACCGCCGCTAGTCACCGGTTTACCGGTAATCACCGCGGGTGTAGGCTCACCAACAATCTGCGAATACTCGTCCACCATCCAGGCCATTATTTGAGGAGTGGTGTACATGTCAGGCGCCGGCACATCCTTGGTCGGCCCTATCAAGTCAGCAATTGCCCTGATATATCCCCTAGATAATCTTTCTAGTTCACCCCTAGATAATTTTTTGGTATCAACTGTTACGCCACCCTTACCACCGCCAAAGGGAATGTCAGCCACCGCACATTTCCACGTCATCCAGGTTGCTAAAGCTCGAACCTCGATATCACTAGTTTCCGAACTAAATCTAATTCCTCCTTTGTATGGACCTCTGGAGTTGCAGTGTTGAGACCGATAGCCGGTAAAAACTTTTATTTGGTCGTTATCCATACGAACCGGGATACTAACCATCAGACAATGGTCGGGCTGAGATAAACGCTCCAACTTTTCTGGGTCTAACTTTATTAGTTTTGCCACATTATTAAGTTGAGTCATGGCATTTAGCCAGGGATTGTTTTTCATTTTTTCCTTATTATTTATTTTCTAATGGAATGGCTTCGTCGATTAAACCGACAGCCTTTAAAACATAAATTACCTGATTAATTTTGTTGGGATGGAGTTGATAGTTTTTATTCCGACCAGCCGGCTTTTCCTGAACATATCCATTTTTTCGCAAAGTTTTTAGATGATACGAAACTAAATTTTTTGGAATATCCAATGAATTCATAAAATCAGAGCCACACAAATGGTTTTCACAACAAAACAACGATTTCAATATCAGCAATCTGTTTCGCTCAAAAATCCATAAATCACGTGGCTCAACCATAACAGTTCAATGGTAATTGAACTATTTTAATTTGACAAGTATAGTGATTGACATGAACAACGCAAATGCTTCGCTAGCATATTCAGCTCAACCTAAACTACAAACCTGTGTCAAAAGTCCGATGAACACTCGTGAAGATTTGTCGATGGCATACACGCCTGGAATAGCTGAGGTCAGCAAACTCATTCAAACTAATGAGTCAGCCATGTTTACCCACACCTTTCGACGCCAAAATTTAGCCGTCATATCTGATGGCTCCGCCGTTTTAGGCCTGGGTAACATTGGTCATAAGGCCAGCTATCCAGTGATGGAAGGCAAGGCGATGTTGTTCAAGCGCTTTGCCGACATCGACGCAATTCCGATCGTGATAGGTACCCAGGATTCTGAGGAATTTATTAAAACGGTGGAACTAATTGCGGACTCTTTTGGCGCCATTAACTTGGAAGACATTTCTGCGCCGCGTTGTTTTCACATTGAAGAAGAGCTAAAAAAACGCTTACAAATTCCAGTGATGCATGACGATCAGCATGGTACTGCCACGGTAGTACTAGCGGCTATTTTAAATGCCATGGAATTAACTGGTCGTACCGAGCGATCGCAAACTAAAGTGGTAATTTCCGGTGCCGGAGCGGCGGCTACGGCCGTAATAAAACTTCTGCTGAATTCCGGTTTTTCGCAAATTGTGGTTAGTGATTCTCGTGGCCTGATCAATCAACAGCGAACAGATTTAAATCCAGAAAAACAGTGGCTCGCAGAGCATACTAATCCAGATCAATTAGCTGGAAATTTACAGGTTGGTCTGTCTGGAGCCGACATCATTGTTGGCTTGTCTAAAGGCAATATTTTGTCGAGTGAAGATATTCGCACCATGGCAGATTTAGCTATCGTCATCGCCATGGCTAATCCAACACCAGAAATTCTTCCGGATATTGCTTTGGCTGGTGGTGCAGCCGTGGTAGCTACCGGGCGTAGTGACTATGACAATCAAGTCAATAATGCTTTGGTCTTCCCAGGAATTTTTAAGGGTGCTATGCAAAAACGGGCACCTATCACGCCAGTTATGCAACTTGCCGCGGCGGAAGCAATAAGGGAATATCATCACGCGTCGTTAGCGATAAATAATTTGTTGCCAAGTTTACTTGACGAGAAAGTTCACGCTTTTATAGCTGAGCGGGTAGCGTTAGCGGCCAAAACCTTTGGTCAGCAATAATTCGCCTAGATAGGGGAATAATTGGTCAGAGCTTAGCCTGATCCGGCAAGCAATAATTCGCCACTTACATGCGTTTAGGAGAATCTATACCTAACAGCTTTAATCCATTTCGCAAGACTTGCCCCGTAGCTCGAGTTATGGCTAAGCGGCTACTTTCTTCGGGCACACCTAATATTTGATGCTGATTATAAAAACTGTTAAATCTTTGAGCTAGGTCATTTAAGTAACCAGCTAGTAAATTAGGTGAGTATTGCTTGGCGGATATCTCCACAATTTCTGGATAACGAGCAATAAATCGCAGTAAATTGCGCTCCAGTTCATTATAGGCAGGCTCTGAAGTTGGCTTTCTGTCTGCATCGCTTGCCAAATCTAGATCTGGTTGATCAGCCAGGCCACGCTGAGCGGCTTTGCGCTCCACGGACTGAGTTCTGGCCTGGGTATATTGTAAATATGGCCCAGCATCGCCCTCAACTGATAAAGCCGCTTCAAGATCAAAAGCCATATCAGTCGTCCGACCGACTTTTAGAATGCTGTACTTAACAGCGCCAACCGCTACTTGTTCAGCAATCTGCTGACGTTCTGCTTCGGATTCAAAATGTTCAGACGGCATTTTAACTAATATTTCTTCTTTAGAGGCATCAATTAAATCATCAATATAAATCACATTGCCCAACCGAGAGCTCATCTTGCCTTGGCCTTTAATTGACATGTAGCCATAGGCTAAATGGGTGAATTCATCACGAGTGCCGATTCCTAACTGTTCACATACGGCAAATAATTGTTGCAAGGCCAGCGATTGCTCCGGACCGATCACCCAAAAAAGTTTATCCGCGTTAAAGGTCTCGCGTTTAAGGTTGGTTAAGGCCAGATCCTGGGTAATATAAAGCGACGTACCATCTGATTTAATGACCACCGTATCGGGCAAATCATAGGCTTCCAGATTGGTCAAAACTACGCCAGTCTCCAGACGCTTAAAGACACCTTTTTCCAAGCCCAAATCAACAAACGCTTTTCCTTTTTCATAATGCTCATGCTCATGCCAAACTCGATCCCATTTATTGCCAAGTCGCTCAAGTGTTAACTTCTGACCTTCATAAACATATTCCAGAACTTTAGTCCACAGTGCCCAAATTAGCGGATCTTTGGCTTCCCAGTCCACCACCCACTGCCTAACTTGCTGCTCAACGGCCGGGTTTTTAAAATCCTCAGCCGCTAGCGTATACAAACTGTCCATAAATCGGTCCGGGCGCTGATTGGCTTTATCAGGCGTCAACCACTCTTCCTGATTATCATGCCAATACTGAAGATCAACCGGTGCGGCCTCATTTTCCCGGGCAAACTTGAGATATCCCCACATCAATTTAGAGATGGCAATGCCGCGGTTATTATCCACGGCGTCACGAATCACCTTGACGCCAATTGCCTCCCATAGATTAGAAATGGCCATGCCAGTGACGTTATTGCGCAAATGACCTAAATGCATGGCTTTATTGGGATTAGGCGAGGTGTGCTCAATTAACCAAGTTTGGCCCTGCCCCCAATCGGACAGACCATAGAGTTCCTGCTTTTCCAGAACCTTTATCAAGTGTGATTGTAGCCACTCATCACTTAAGGTGAAGTTTATAAAACCAGGCGGCGCCACCTCAACTTTAGCGACATCTGTCAGAGCGGGGAGGCGGTCTACAATCGCCTGGGCGATTTCTAGCGGCGGGCGCCGCCACACTGAGGCCAATTGCATGGCCACATTTACAGCGTAGTCACCATGTGACTCGTCTTTAGGATGCTCAACTATAAATTCCGGCGCAGTCGGTTTAGCTGATTTAAGCTCAGGCGGAGTCAACTCAACCACGACCTGCTCAACTGCTTGGCGGATATTGTCTTTAATCATGAGGGTATTGTAGCGTGAAACTCAAGTCTCGTTCAGGTTGAGATACTAAATCTTGTTCGGAGCGAGGTTGTGAAATAATTTTTATAATTTGTCAGCCGGATTTTCAATATATTCACTATTTATAATGCTTAATTCAACTAGTCATAATAATTAATAGTTATAGATGAATATATACTTAAAAATTCGATTAGGCAGATGCTGATTTATCATGTAAAGTAATGAGACAAAATATAAAGGAGACTTCTATGGCTCAAGAAACAAACAGAGACGACCTCTTGCGGAATTATTTGCAGACCGGATTTATGGTAGTTGCCGCCTTTGTGATTGGCTACCTGTTTAGTCAAGTCAGGTACCTTAAATCTGGCTCAAACCCAACTCCAAGCAATCAGCCCGTTGTTCAAGGCAACGACCCAACCAATCCCGCCGCAGGTCCAACTGTGACTTTGGCTTCAATTGTTGAGGCGGCTGGTGCTAATTCAGACGATGTTCTCAATTGTATGAATAATGGCGAGTTCACGGAAGAAGTTGAAGCAGAATTATCCTCGGGTGGTGCCGCTGGTGTTAATGGCACCCCTGGAAACTTCATTATGGTTGGCACTCAAGGTGAGGCTCTACCAGGAGCAGTTCCGTTTGAACAAATTAAGCCAATTCTGGATCAGTACATTAGTGAAGGCAAAACTGCCAACACCACAGATTTAAGTGCTGTCCCAGGTGTCACAGATGACGACCACGTTCGTGGCAATCGAGACGCTAAAGTTACTCTTGTTGAGTACTCAGACTTTGATTGTCCGTTCTGCACTCGTTTTCATGACACCACCAAGCAGATCTTAGATGCTTATGATGGCGAAGTTCGCTTAGTTTTCCGCGACTTCCCATTGGCTCAACTGCATCCAAATGCTCCTAAGATTGCAGAAGCTTCGGAATGTATCGCCGCTCAAAATGGCGAAGAAGCTTTCTGGAGTTTTGCTGACGCCTACTTTGCAGCCAAGGCTTCTGGCGCTACTGTAACTCTGTAATGTTATTAGATGGAAACACAATCAACCCGCCGATGGCTTTCACCGGCGGGTTGATTACTTTTTTAACTTGTCCGGCTAAACAGCCAACATTGATTTCCTCGTTCTCCAGCTGAAGTTTCCAACCAACCCTGAGCTAACTTTAAATGGGGAAGTTTTTTAAGTTCCTGCTCCTCTGATTTATCTAGCCAATGAACATATCTGATGGCCTTAGTGTCTTTCCAACCAACAAATGAATCTCCAGGCTCCAGATCATCATTTTTAAGTCCCAACGTAGCTAATATTTCAGATTTTTGAAGCTGTTTGGGAGTCTTTTGATCAAGTTTAGCTGGCTGCCAAGTGGTCAGCCATATTTCACCTTTTGGCAGAAGATGCTCTGCTAGCTGAGTCAAAAAACGTCTTCTTAGGATTTTGCTTGGCAAATGATGTAAAACGCCAAACACCACGATTAGGTCATATTTCTCAGATAACAGAGCCTTGTTGTTTAGCAGTGCCTCCACAATGTCCAAGCTTATAAATTTGATTCTTCTTGGGTCAATTGGATTGGCATCATTAGTCTGAGACCTAGTAGTAACTGACTTTTGTGCCAACTCCAATAAAGATGGAGACAAATCAAAACCATGATATTCAGCTAGAGGATATTTACCACAAATAAATTTAGCGAATCGGCCAGTGCCGCAACCTACATCAGCCACCTTTAACTGACTTGTAAATTCCAAACTTGAAAATGAGGTGAACTTCTCCCAACTTGGCCAATAGTATTGTCGACTGGCTTGCCAAGATTTGGCTTGGTCATCATAAAATTTTCGGTTTAGCTGATTCAAAACCCTAATCGTCTGTTCATTCATTCTGCAATTTTAGCCTTAGAATTGAAAAAACCCTAATCTGGGTTTAAAGAAATTCTTGCATAGCAGTATAGAATACCGTTGTGAGCCGAACTTACCGCCAATTACCAAAAATTTCGCCTGAGCAAGAATCTGAAGTTGTTTTGTCACTTCTGAATATTTTTTCATTGTCATCAGATGATAATCAGCACCATCAGCTACAACAGGAATTGCGGCGCTTAAGCAAACTATTTGAACAATCTATTTCTCAGGATGTCTTAATTCACGTTTTTCGCCAGCAAGCTGGCCAGCAGGGTCTGCCAGAACTAAATGCCCACAATCTGCAAAAAATCCGGCTTAAACCAATGCGTTCGCAGTCTGGAGTTCAAACTGTGTCGGTATTAACTAAGCCATTTCCTTGTCCCGGGCAGTGTATTTTTTGCCCAAATGATATTCGCATGCCTAAAAGCTATATTGCCTCTGAACCAGGCGCTCAGCGGGCTGAACGCAATTCTTTTGATCCTTACCTGCAAACGTATTCACGATTGACCGCTTTAACCAATATGGGACATCAGCCATCTAAAATTGAGTTGATAGTTTTGGGCGGAACCTGGTCTTATTATCCGGAGAGTTACCAAATCTGGTTTATTCATGAATGTTTTCGTGCTTTAAATGAATTCGGTCAGGGAATTGACTCATCCTCAGCTGTGCTGGAAAAAATTAAACTGACCGTTGCCTCTGCACACCGTCAGGAAAACCGGGTTACTAATTTTGAGGAAATTGAGATCGATGGCCTAGAACTACCAAATAAATATAATCAAGTAATCAATCAGTATTACTTGAGACCTGAACTTGAGTCGTCTGACAATTCTCAAATTCGCCGCGAAAGCAAATCTTGGGAAGAACTTGAAAATCAGCATAAAATTAATGAGTCTGGGAACTGCCGTTGCGTTGGCTTGACTATTGAAACTCGGCCAGACAATATTTCAGAAAAAGAGGTGCGCCGAATTAGACGCTTGGGATGTACCAAAACCCAGATTGGTTTTCAGTCGCTATCAGATAAAGTTTTAGACCTAAACAAGCGTGGTCACAAAGTAGAAGCCACTAAGCGGGCGGTTAAACTGCTTCGCCAGGCAGGTTTTAAAATTCATGCCCATTGGATGCCCAACTTATATGGTTCAGACCTTGATCATGACCGCACGGAGTTTTTAGAACTTTTTGAGGATCCAGATTTCATGCCAGACGAGCTTAAAATTTACCCCTGCGCCCTGATTCCTTCAGCCGAGTTAATGCAGTATTACCAGGATGGCCGCTGGAAGCCATATACCACCCAGGAACTTCAAGATTTGTTAGCATTTTGTTTAACCAAAGCACCTGAGTGGGTCAGACTAAATAGGGTAGTACGCGATATTCCGTCCCAAGAAACTGCCACTAATCATTTGCCGACCAACCTGCGCCAGTTGGTTCAGGACGATTTAACGGCCAACGCCATAACCACTTCTGATATACGAGCTAGAGAAATTCGCCAACAGCTTCCTCAGCCGCCAATCACCCTCAATCAAATTAGTTACAAAACCTCAAGCAGTGAAGAAATATTTTTACAATATGTCGACGTAAATAATCGCTTACTGGCCTTTTTACGTTTATCTTTGCCCAATGAACCATCTTTTATGGAAGAGCTTGAGCATAACGCCATTATTCGCGAATTACATGTTTACGGTCAGGTTGAGCAATTGGGCCAACAGGGTGAAGGCAAAACTCAGCATCGTGGTTATGGCAAGAAATTAATTAATTCAGCTAAAAAATTGGCAACTGAAAAGGGCTTCACCAAACTAAGTGTCATTAGCGCCATCGGAACCAGAGAGTACTACCGCAAGCAGGGCTTTGATGATGGCGTGTTATATCAGCACTGTTCAATATAATAAGCCGTTTGTTTGCCTTGGCCATGCTACAATTTCCCCATGATTACCGCCCAAGATTTGCGTCAAAAGTTTTTAGATTTTTTTGAGTCTAAAGAGCACGCAATTTTGCCTTCGGCCAGCTTACTACCAGACAATGATCCCACCACGCTTTTTATTACGGCTGGCATGCATCCGCTTGTACCTTACTTGCTTGGCCAGCCTCACCCAGCTGGTAAACGTTTGGCCAGCATCCAAAAATGTGTCCGAACTACCGATATTGATGAGGTTGGTGACCCAACTCACTTGACCTTTTTTGAAATGCTAGGCAACTGGTCTTTGGGCGATTATTTTAAGCCAGAAACAATTGCTTGGAGCTGGGAATTTCTAACCTCACCAACTGGCTTAGATTTGGACAAAGAAAAATTGTTTGTGTCAGTTTTTGCCGGTGATGAAGACGCCCCACGTGATGATGAATCAATCGCTATTTGGCAAGATATTTTTCAGCGTGAAGGCATAAGTCATCCGGAAAAACGTATCTTCAAGTACCCAAAGTCAGAAAATTGGTGGGGACCGGCCGGCATGACGGGACCCTGCGGACCAGACACTGAAATTTTTTACTACACTGGGGCTGATGACCCATTTGCTCCAGACTTTTCTGACGAGCCAGCCGCGGACAACTCTGACTTTATTGAAATTTGGAATAACGTTTTTATGCAGTACAACAAGCAAAGTGATGGCGATTTTATTCCTTTGTCTCAGCACAACGTGGATACCGGCTTGGGATTAGAAAGAATGCTGGCCATTCTTAACTGGATTCAGGGAGAACTGCCGGTGGCTGATTTATACCAAACTCAGCTTTTTAAACCCTCAATTGAATTATTGGAGAAAGTATCAGATAAATCTTATCTTGAGTCAGACAGTGGCCGATCCATGCGCATCATGGCTGATCATCTGCGAAGTGCTGTTTTTATGGTGCAGGATGGCGTTGTCCCCGCCAATAAAGAGCGAGGCTATATCCTGCGCCGCTTAATTCGTCGCGCCGTTCGCGAACTACACAAGTTGGGAGTGGAGCACAGTCAGTTTAATCAGATAATTGAGGAATTAATTAAAACCTTTACCGACAATCCAGAATACGTCAGCCAGTATCCGGAGATACAAACCAACCAGACTCAAATCAATCAAACTATTGTCCAGGAAGTCAGCAAATTCACCAAGTCATTAGCCAAGGGTCTGCGTGAAGCCGAAAAACATGAACAATTAACTGGTGAAATTGCTTTTCAACTTTATCAAACATATGGCTTTCCACTGGAAATGACTGTGGAAATTGCTCAGGAGCGTGGCCAACAAATCGAGGTAGCCGATTTTCAGATTGAATTTAAAAACCACCAGGAATTATCTCGCCAACAATCTGCTGGAACTTTTAAAGGTGGCTTAGCCGATCACTCAGCTGTTGTAACACGCTTTCATACCGCCACCCACTTACTGCACTCAGCTTTGCGCCAAGTTCTCGGCGATCATGTACATCAGGAAGGCTCAAATATTACCGCTGACCGCTTACGTTTTGACTTTTCTCACCCTCAGGCACTTACTGACACCGAGCTCCAACAAGTTGAAAACTGGATTAATGATCAGATTAAGGCTGACTTACCAGTGTCAAAATCTTCCATGCCAAAAGATGAGGCTTTGGAATCGGGTGCATTGGCCTTTTTTAAGGAAAAATACCCAGACATTGTGACGGTTTATACGATTGGCGATGAAGATAAATGGGTTAGTCGGGAACTTTGCGGCGGACCACATGTCAGTCACACAAGCGAAATCGGTGAAGTTGAAATTTTTAAGCAAAAAGCCTCTAGCGCCGGAGTCAGACGGGTTTACCTGCGGTTTAAAGAATAATCTCAGATTAATTTATATTATCAATTCTAATTCTAATTGTTCTAGTTGCAGACAGTTTGTTACTGTTTCGAGCTTAATTCTAGCACTATCGCCTTGAACTTGATCTTCTGTCCTGCTTAAATGAGAAGATATGCCTGTCGAGTCTTCGCAGTATCTTTCCATCGTGTTTTTTGGCAACCAAGTAATCACCGCTTTATGGCAGGAGATTCAATCAAAAGTTACCATTATTGCCCGATCTAATCTAAGGTCGCTTCAAGAGCATGACACCTTGGCCGAAGCAGTTGATTTAAGCTTAGAAGAACTCGGCAAGGATAGTTTAAAGGTTCGCCAGGTGCTGTTTATTGTGCCTGCTGATTGGACCGACCGAGGCGAAATCAAAGCCAATCGCAAACAGGAACTTCAGAGCTTGTCTAAAGATTTGCTTCTGGAACCACTTGGATTTGTGGTAATTCAGGATGGCTTACAGACTTGGCAAGAACTCTCTGACGGTGAGCCATTTTCCGGTTCTATCATTCATCACAATGAAGATTCGCTCCAGGTTCGAACCAGTATTTTGGGAGAAATTGCCGGCGCGTTTACAATTGGCAAAAGTGGTCAAGCCAATGATGATATCGCCGAACTTCATGCCCGTTTAAAACCTCATTTACCAGATCTTGATAGGGTTTTGTTTTTTGATACCAGTGGACAAAATGATAACTACAATCAACTGTTAGTTTTACTGCGCCAGCAATTAGGCAAACCTGTTGAAAAACTAACCCCAGAGCAAGTAGCCGAGATATCAATTGTGAGCGGCGGGCAAGAAATGCTTGGCTTGTCTGCGACATCAAATACAGCCGAAGTCCCATCTACCGATCAAAGTCCAGTTGATATGACGGAAAATGACGGTTTCTCACAACCTAGTTTTGTTATTAATCAATCGCAAACACTGGGATCTGGCAATGAACCTTTGACCGCTGAGCCGACCAATCAGTGGGACGATAATTTAGAACCTGTTTTGGAATCTCCACCAGCAAAAAAGCGTCGCCGCTGGAAATTACCAAGCTTTGTCTTTACACCACGGCGCTCTCGCAAATTAATGATCGGTGGCGGAATTGGTTTGCTTTTAATTCTGATCTTAATTGGCAGTTATGTTGGTTTGGCTAATTCCTATCAGGCTAAAATTGTAGTTTCACTCGCCAATCAACAACTGGAAACAAATACTACTTTACCGCTAGCCTTGGATACCGCCACCTCCAGCGCTAATCTCGAAGGCATTCCGGCTGTCAAACTAACTGAGACCATTACAACCATGAAAGAAGTGCCAACCACAGGTAAAAAATTAACTGGTGATCCCGCCAAAGGAAAAGTAACTATTTACAACAAAACCAGTCAGACAAAAACTTTTACTCAAGGTACAAAAATCGAGGCTAATAACAAAATATTTTCATTGGATTCTGATGTGACGATAGCTTCCGCTTCGGCTGAAGAAACTCGCAGTTCCCGTACGGAAAAATTTGGTGAAGCTGAAGTTACCGTCACCGCTGACTCCTTTGGACCAGAATATAATTTGCCAGCTAAACAGGAATTTAAAGTGGCCGATTTTGGCTCATCGTCATACGACGCGGTAAACGATGATGAATTCAGCGGAGGCTCTAGTCGCGAAATTCAGTCAGTTGCCCAGAGTGATATCAGTTCTGCTCTGCAGGAACTTGAAGAAGAGGCTAGAACAGCTTTGCATGAGAAATTTCAAGCTCAATCATCACCAGACCAGCCAGTACTAATTTCTGACGCGATAGATGTTCAAGGTCATCAAACTTCATCGGCTGTTGGCGATGAAGCCAAAGTTGTAACAGTTAACTTGACTGTGGCTGGTACGGCTTACCAACTGCAAATGGCTGACTTAACCCAAGTAGCCCAAAACGTGTTCTCAGAACAATTAGCTGAAAATTACCGTTTTGTGCCCGAGAATGTCACCTTTGCCAACGAGCGCCTAGTAGCTGACGGCGCCAACCCAGAGCTAGAACTTGACCTTAAAGCTGAGGCTACGCCTGAAATTGATTTGGAAACCGCCAAAAACCAAATTGCTGGCGAGTACACCGCCCGTAGTTCTTCAATTCTTGGCCACTTACCAGGCGTAAGACAAGTAACGGCGGAACTCAAACCAAAATGGCTACGCTATCTTTTCCGCCGCTTACCCAAAGATACAAACCGCATAGAAATTGAGCTCAACTCGGACAATTGATATGAGCCAATTAAAAACAGCTATCACTATCCCTCAACTTTGTCATCGAGAAGAGGCTTACCGGCAACTACTCCATAAACAAAAGGCAGTTTGGCTAAAAAAATACCGTCAGCGAATTATTTGGCGGCGGCGGAGCCAAAAAACCAGAACTGGTTTTGTCAGATTATTGCCAGGAATTTCAATAACTTTTGGCAGTATTCTTTTGGCCAATGCCGTTTGGCCAATTGCCTCGTATTTCTTGCTGACTTCGCCCGGATTACAGCGTCAGGAGCTAATTTCTGCCAGGCCAAATACACCAGTTGTTCAACAAACTCACACGGTTTCCACCGCCCAAGCCGTTGATCAGGAATTAAAACCACGAATTATTCGTGAAGAACTTGATTTTAGTGATCTAAATAGTTGGTTTCCTAACGCCCAGCTTCCGACGGTTCAAGCAGAGTCTTCTTGGGATCACGAAGTTAGTGATTATATTATTAATATTCCAGAGGTGGGAATTAGCAACGCGGTCGTTAAGGTTGGTGGCACAAACTTGGATGAAAGTTTAATCCAGTATCAAGGCACGGCTGAGCCAGGCACGGAAGGTGCACCAGTTATTTTTGGCCACTCGGTTCTACGGCAGTTTTATAATCCCAATGAGAAAAATCCGCGTCGCTACTTTTCAATTTTCAGTAAAATAATGACTTTGCAGAATGGCGATAAAATTGAGGTCGAATATGACAATATTAAATATACTTATTCTGTTATTGATAAAGTTGAGGTCAAGCCAGAAGACATGTTTATTTTGGAGCAAAATTACGGCGGCAAATTTCTTAAGCTAATTACCTGTGTGCCAGAAGGAACATACCTTCGACGGGGTGTCGTCATTGCTCAGCTAGAAAAAACAGAGTAGAAAGAGTAAAAATAATTTTTATTTGGCTGATCGGCTGAGCTTCTTACCTCCAAGAGGTTAAATAGAGTAAACTACTCCCATTAATATGGAAATTCCCACTATCCTGGCATTTGATTTTGGCCTGACTCGGATCGGGGCGGCAGTTTCCTTTGGCACGCTTGCCGAGCCACTTAGAGTTATCGCCAACAATGATAAGACTTGGACGGAGATTAATAAATTAATTGAAGAATATCACCCGAATCGGTTGTTAGTTGGTGTCAGTGAGCGCGAAATGGCTGAACTTAGTCAAGAATTTGGCCAACAACTGGCTGAGCATTTTTCTCTGCCGATAGACTACTATGATGAGACACTTAGTTCAGCCGAAGTGCACCGTAAACTGCATGAAAGAGATCAGCAAAAGAAAAAATATAAGGGTCCGATAGACCATTACGCCGCCAGCCTGATATTACAAAACTATTTGGATGAAAATTATGTCTAAGAAACCAGTCACCAGAATCATTATTATTTTAATTGCCGCCACCTTGGCAATCGGCGGGGCAGGCGCCTATTGGCTGTGGCAAGGTTTTCAGCCAGTCGAGCCAGGATCCCAGGCCGAAGTAGAAATAGTTATACCAAAAGGAAGTTCCGTCAAAGCGATTAGTCAGCAATTAGCAGAGAAGGGCTTGATTAAATCGCCACTGCACTGGCAAATTGTAGTTAAGCAAAAAGGAATTGCCAACCAAATTCAGGCAGGCTCTTTCACTTTATCACCAGGCTCAACCTCATCTGAAATTGCCCAGCAATTAACAGAGGGCACCAACGATCTATGGGTCACTATCAAGGAGGGCTGGCGGGCTGGGGAAATTGGCGATTACCTGACCAATATTCTGCCTAATTTTTCGGCCGATGGCGAAGCCTTCAACTCAGAATGTCTAGCCTATGAAGGCTACTTGTATCCAGAAACATATTTAGTGCCTAAAGAATATGACACCAAGCAGATGTGTCAATTACTGCGCCGTCAGTATGGTGAGGTGTTAACCATGGAGCGCCGCGAAGCCATTCACCAAGCTGGTTTTACGGAAGAAGAAATTATCACACTAGCTTCGATTATTGAGCGAGAAGCTAAGAGACCAACTGACATGAAAGTTGTGTCCGGCATTCTGCACAATCGGCTGGAACTGGGAATGCCTTTGCAAGTCGATGCCACCCTGCAATATATCAAGGGTTATGACGAGACAAATCAAACCTGGTGGCCAACTGCCTTATCCGCAGACAAACAGCTTTCTTCGCCATACAACACTTATGCTAATCCTGGCTTGCCGCCAGGCCCAATTTGTAATCCAGGTGAAAATGCTATCCTCGCCGCCATGGAGCCAACGTCTTCTGATTATCTTTATTACATTTCCAATTCTGATGGCTCGCAAATGCATTATGCCGAAACTTATGAACAGCATCAGCAAAACATTAATCAGTATTTAAGATAAATTTTTATTTAGCCAGTAATTACCAATTTAACTTACCTGCTCTTGGTTATTTCTATCGGCACGTGAGCGAGCTAGAATTTCCAATACTTCCTGATCAGTTACCTGATCAAAATTTTGGTAGTAGGCGCCGATGGCGCTCATTTCTGGTGGAATGTAAAGACAAAATAGTTCGGCTAAATCTTTAATGGTGTGGGCAGTCCGTCGACTGCAAATAGGCGATGCCACCCTAATAGAGCTAGGTTTATGTTTTTCCACCGCTTTAATGGCCGCCGAAACTGTAAAGCCTGTCGCTAAGCCGTCATCTACTAAAATCACGTTTTTGCCAGATAAATTAGGAAGAGGTCGGTCCGAGCGATATTTTTTGATACGCCTGACAAGTTCAGCTGATTCGCGTTCAATGATTGTCTGCAAATACATTGGCGAGACTCTAAGCCTGGCCATTGCAGATTCATCAATTACTTTTACATTGCCTTCAGCAATTGCCCCAATGGCCAACTCCGGATTAAAGGGCGTCCCAATCTTTCTAACTACCAATACATCAAATGACACTTTAAATAACTTGGCGATTTCTTCAGCTAAAACTACTCCGCCACGCGGTAAGGCTAAAACAACCAGATCCTTTGAGGAAATATCTTGCTTTTTCAATTCCTCCGCCAAGCGTTGTCCGCCTTCTTGGCGATCAGTTAATATAAAGCGGTCCATATACTCAGTCTACCTAAAATTTTCGCTATCTGAAAATATCGGACTCATCAATCTAATATATGTATTACTATTCCTTGTTAGCTTGGTTTGATCAACCCAGTTTTTTGCGTTAGGGTAGGCACAAATGAGAATCGGAAAAATTATCATCATAAGCTTGTTATTATTGAGTGGCATTTATCTGACGGCGATCAACTTGCCGCCATCCCTTTTCAAAAACTTAGTGAATCAAAATTCTACCGACAACCCAGTTAGTGAGTCTGTGCCAACTCCGCTGGTAGCCTCGATTACTCAGACAAATGACAATTCGCCCAAGCTAATTATTGATCCGACAGCTGATGAAAAAGAGCTACCAAGCCGAGTTATCTTGTCCAACCCTCGCCATACTTTTCAGTCTTTTAACAACTGCGGACCTGCCACACTCTCCATGGCATTAGGTTATTATGGGATGAACGTTTCTCAGCAGGAATTGGGGCAGAGAATGCGCCCTTACCAGAACCCTCAAGGCGACAATGATGATAAAACAATTTTCTCCGCTGAATTTGTGGCTGAAGCTGAAAGGCAAGGTCTGCGTGCAATTAGCCGCGTCAATGGCGATATTGACCTGCTAAAACGCCTGACAGCTAATGATTTTCCGGTGGTGGTTAAGACCTGGCTAAATCAAGGCGAAGATATTGGACATTTTCGCATGGTTAAAGGCTATGACGACAGCACTCAAGTGATTATTCAGGATGATTCTTATCAGGGTAAAGATTTAGAGTTTTCTTATGAGGATTTTTTATCCCTGTGGCAACCCTTCAACTACAACTATATTGTGGTTTATCCATCTGAAAAGCATGAGCAGTTAATGATTTTGCTGGGTGAGGAAAGTCAAGAGCAAGCCAGTTGGGCCAACGCCTACAATCGCGCCAAGCAGGAAATTCAAACTCAGCCAGAAAATGTTTATCCTTGGTTTAACTTGGCCACCAGCGCTTACCGCTTAGGGAATTATGAGGAATCGGTTGAGGCTTATGAACGCGTGGCCTCGAAACTGCCCGGTCGCATGCTGTGGTACCAAATTGAGCCAATTCTGGCTTACCAAAAACTTGGCCGAGATCAACTTGTGATGGATTTAATTAGTCAAATTTTGACTAACCACAACCGTGCTTACACCGAGTTGTACTTAATCAGAGGCGAGATCTACTTAAGACAAGGTAACCAAGCTGCCGCTCAGCAGGAATTTGAACAGGCTGTTCGGTATAACAGGCATTCTGAGAAGGCCAAGCGGGCATTAGAATCACTTTAAGTCAAAATCAATAGCTTTAACCCAGTATAATCACCTCATGTCATTATCAGTCGGGATCGTCGGTTTACCAAATGTGGGCAAGTCCACCTTGTTTAATGCTCTACTGGAGCGGCAGACAGCTTTGGCGGCCAATTACCCTTTTGCTACGATTGAGCCAAATGTAGGCGTGGTACCGGTACCGGATGACCGCCTACCTCAGCTGGCCAAAGTGGTTAATACTTCCAAAATTGTCCCAGCCACGGTGGAATTTTATGATATTGCCGGCTTGGTTAAAGGTGCTTCTGAGGGAGCTGGCCTGGGAAATAAATTTTTAGCTCATATCCGTGAGACTAATGTTATTGCGCATGTGCTTCGTGTTTTTGCTGATGAAAATATTTTGCGTGAGGGTTCAGTTGATCCTGCCAGTGATTATCAGATCATTGAAACCGAACTTCAGTTAGCTGATCTGGCAACTTTAGAGAAACAGACAGAACCAAAAGGCAAAGTTGACGCAGATGCCAGCAAGCGCTGGAATAAAATCCAGCAATGGAAAGAATTGCTAAATACTGGTCACTCCCTTCGAGATTCTTTAACTCTAGAGGATGACCAACTAATTGCTAAGGAATTGGCTTTGTTGACAGCTAAACCTCAGATAATTGTGGCTAATGTCAGCGAAACCGATTTGAATCAGGCATCAGACGTTATTGAGCGACTAGCTACTGAATTGAATTTGCCAGCCAGTCAAATTGTGATTATTTCGGCCAAGTTGGAAGAGGAATTAGCTGAAGTTGCCTCAGAAGAAAAAACCATGTTCTTGCATGAATATGGCCAGGAGAAAACCGGCTTGGAAGCATTTATCCGACAAGCCTACCTAACTCTGGGACTACAAAGCTTTTATACAGCTGGCGAAAAGGAGGCTCGTGCCTGGACAATTGATCAAGGCACCACCGCCCAAAACGCCGCTGGCGTAATCCACACCGATTTTGCCAAGAAATTCATCTCCGCCCAAGTGGTTAATTTTGCTGATTTTATCGCCGTTGGCGGCTGGAAATCAGCGCGCGAGCAAGGCAAAATGCGCCAAGAAGGCCGTGGGTACATTATGCAAGCTGACGACGTAGTTGAGTTCATGATTGGGCGATAGACAAATAATTTAATCAATAATTTCAAAACTGATATATCTCTGTTACAAAATTGTTAGATTTATCCGCTATAACAGAACTCGTGCTATACTACGTCCTAATACAAAACACCTTCACTCGGGTAAAACCCGAACCAGAGCGTGGTGAAGGAGAAGAAAGGAGCATATGACGCGTGCTTATGAAATTTCGGTCATTATTGACCCACAGCTGACAGATCCGGAAATTGAACGTTTCCTGCATACTCTGCGCCAGCTTTTTGCCAAACACAGCATCACGATTGATGAGGAAGACATTTGGGGTCGTCGGCCAACCGCCTACAACCTCAAGGGTCATGAAGAGGGTTTCTACGCCTTCTTTAAAGTAACCATGTCAGCTGATACAGTGTCAGCAGTTGAGCAGAGCCTCAAACTCAATGAATCAATCATTCGACATTTGATTGTTTTAGACGAAAAATAAGGAAGGGAGAAAGAAGGCTATGGCCACTCGATCACTCAATAAAGTACTTTTAATCGGGAATATGGTTCGCGATCCTGAATTGCGCTACACACCCCAAAATACCGCGGTTGCTAACTTTACAGTTGCCACCAACCGGTCATGGAGTAATAGCGATGGTAGTGAACAGGAAAGCACTGAGTTTACTCGATGTGTTGCCTGGGGCAAACTAGCCGAAATTGTCGATCAGATCCTGAAAAAAGGCCGTAAAGTTTACGTTGAAGGTCGTTTGCAAACCAGAGAATGGGAAGGCCAAGATGGTCAAAAAAATCGCCGCACCGAAGTGGTAGCTGATCAGATTATTGCTCTTGATTCCCGCGGATCCAACAAAGACACCGCCGATAATGGTAAAGATTATTCCTACCCAGAAGGCGAGTCAGCTGATTCAGACGAACTTAAAGTCGATGACGAAACAGCCGGTAATGATCCAGAAATCGATAAATTAGCTGACGACATCCCTTTTTGAGCTAAAAATTAATAACCAGTTTTATACTGAACAAAGGAAGATATGAAAAATTTAACAATGAATGAGCTTAATTTTAAAAATACTAAGCTTTTACAGCGCTTTTTAACTCCGTCGGGCAATATTGTCCCTCGCAGTAAAAGTGGTTTGAGTGCCAAATTACAGCGCCGCTTAGCCCGTGAAATTAAGCGCGCCAGACATATGGCTATGTTGCCATTTACCACTCAAATTTAACCTCATTAAAATCGCCAGCTGATTTTGGATTTTATTATCTAATCTAAGCTTAATTTTTGCTTGGCAGATGCTCGTTTGCCTGTTATAGTAGGTCTCTCATGAGACTTCATAAGCCACGCCGATTTGGTTACAATTTACTAACCCACTCTTTGGTCGCAATTTTGGCGGTTATTGTCGGCATTCGAATTGGCACAAATGTTACATTTCGCCAATTATTTGGTTTAACAACTTCAGCTCTGGAGAGTCGTCAGTTAGAGCGGATTGTTAATAAAGACGCCCCAATAGCCCAAGAAAATGTTGATTTCTCCCTTTTTTGGGAAACCTGGAATCGCCTTGAGCGCGATTATTATGATGTTTCTAAACTAGACGCTAATAAGATGGTTTATGGCGCTATTCAGGGCATGACTAACGCCGTTGAAGACCCGTATACGCTGTTTCTCCCGCCAGAAACCAAAAAGCGCTTAGATGAGGACCTGCAAGGTGAATTTAGTGGTGTTGGCATCCAGCTTGGCTATATGGATGGTCAACTGGCGGTCATTGCCCCCCTCAAGGATCATCCTGCTGAGATTGCGGGCGTCAGACCTGGAGAATATATCTTGGGTATTAAAGACCAGGCTCAGAATGTCGATGTGGAAACAATTGGCATGACTGCTGAAGAAGCGGTTAACTTAATCAGAGGTAAAGACGGCACCACGGTCACCCTTACTCTAGCGCAAAAAGGCGAGGATCCCAGAGACATCAGCCTCACCAGAGAAACTATTGAGATTCCTTCTTTAGAGTGGGAATTCATTGATGGACCAAATGGCAAAGTCGCCCACTTAATTTTGAGCCGCTTTGGTGACAAAACTTTAACTGAATGGGAAGAGGCAGTTACCGCTATTCGTCAGGATCCAAGTGTAAAAGGTATTTTGCTAGATATGCGATCTAATCCTGGTGGCTATCTGGAGGCCGGTATTGATATTGCCAGTGAGTTTGTAGATGGAGGCTTGATTGTCTCTCAGCAAGGCCGTGTAGCCACGCAAAATTACCCCGCCACCAGAAAGGGCAGGTTGCAGGATTATCCGGTTGTGATTTTAGTTAACAAAGGCAGTGCTTCCGCCTCTGAAATTGTGGCTGGCGCCCTGCGCGACCGCCGCGGCGCTTTACTAGTTGGTGAGCAAACTTTTGGCAAAGGCACCGTCCAGGACGCCCAGAAGATCGGAGATGGAGCCGGCTTGAACATTACAATCGCCCGCTGGTTGCTTCCATCTGGCAGTTCAATTCAGGATACCGGCTTGCCAGTTGATATTGAAGCAGTTGATAACTTAGAAACCACCGAAGTTGATGAAGTAATTGAACGATCTCTCCAAGAGTTCTAAAATAGCTAATTATGCGAGATAAAAATTCACTCTCCAGTTTTCTTTTAGGATTAGTAATCAGCGCAATCGTTCTCATATCGGCTTTAGGCGGAGCAATTGCCGACCGCCTGTTTGTCATCCGACCACTCAATGAGCTTTTTCCTCGTCAGGAAGTTGTGGAGTCAAATAATGATGTCCAGCGCGGTGAAGTTGTTAATCCTTTAGCCATAGACACAGAAAGTGCCGTTGTTAATGTGGCGGAACAAAGTAAACGCTCAGTTGTAACTGTCTCGATTAAGCAAACAGTTCAACAGCAAAATACTTTCTCCGTTCCAGGCTTACCATTCTTTTTCCAGGCTCCCAATGGTCCATCACGAGAAATTCAGCAAGATATTGGAACTGGCTTTGTTGTGTCTCAGGAAGACGGCTTAGTCGTTACCAATCGGCATGTGGTTAGTGATGTTGAGGCGGAGTATATGCTAATTGATTTTGATGGTCAGGAACATGCCGTCACTAATATTTATCGTGACCCGGTAAATGACCTAGCTATTTTAAAAACCTCTGCTCAACTGCCTGCTCTGCCCATGTCGGATAGTGAAAATATCCAGGTAGGGCAAACGGTGATTGCTATTGGTACGGCTCTCGGCGAATTTCGACAAACTGTGACCACTGGCGTAGTTTCCGGTTTGGGACGAGGCATTGAAGCCGCAGGCGGCTTTTCGGTCGAGCGAATTGACAACTTAATTCAAACAGACGCCGCCATCAATCCAGGCAACTCCGGCGGCCCGCTGATCAACATCAGAGGTGAGGTTATTGGTGTAAATGTAGCCATGGCTCAGGCTGAGAACATCGGTTTTGCCATTCCTATTAACGTGGTTAAAGATTCAATCGCCAACTTCAACCAAACCGGCCAGTTTGAACGGCCAATGCTGGGTGTTAGATACAAACTTATCCCTCAAGAAACAGCTCTCTTAAATGACGTCCCAGAAGGGGCTTATGTCATTGACGTTATTCCTGGCAGTACAGCTGATTCTCTCGGAGTACAGACTCAAGACATCATCACTAACATTAACGGTCAAGAAGTTAATGAAACTAAAGGGGATTTAGCCGGCATTATCAATACCATGAAAGTCGGTGACAACATTCATCTGGAAATCTGGCGAAATGGCGATCGGCTAACTTTAGATGGTGAACTGAAATTGGCGAACTAGTTTTCAGTACTTTACGATCTTATAATCTCGCCAAGTAAAATGCTTACTTAGAACTATTTTGGACATACATCCCGGCTAATTCATAATGAGACTGATCCAGCTGATCATTTTGCAGATCAGCAATTGTACAAGCCACTCGAGTTTGCTGTAAAAGTTTACGCCATGAAATTTGTCTTTTTTGCCGTTCCCAATAGTTGATTAATTTTTTTGGCGCTAGTGACCGCAATTGCGGCCAAGAATATAATCGAGCATAAGTTGGAAATCCATTTTTTATCCGCTCTCTTTGTCTTTGGCGAGCCGCCAAAATTGCTTGATAATAATTTTGCCAATCTTCACGCTTAAATAACTGACTATCTAGATCACTAACACGCCAGGTGATGTCAAATCGGTCACGCAGAGCGCCAGAAAAACGCTGAAGATAGCGCTCAACATCAGCCGGCGTACATTGGCATTGCGGCAATCCCCAAAATCCGCAAGGACAAGGATTAGCGGTGGCCACACAGCAAAAATTATTATTAGATTCCTCATCACTTAAAACATAGTCATTTTTTTCTAGCTGAGCTGATAATCGATCAGGATCAAGCAGTGGCCTTAAAGACGCTAAACATTCGCGCCGCCAACTTGGTAATTCATCCAAAAATAAAATGCTGTGGGTGAGCGAATCTATTAGCCCACGTTGGTGCTGACTTCCCAGTAATGCAGTGCGAGTAATACTTGGCGCAGGCGCCATCAAACGCTGATTTTCAGGTGACCAATTTGAAATATTTAAAGTCAATTGTCTTTGCAAAGCTGAAGCTGGTGAAAGCGCCGGCATGAGTGCAGACAGAATTAGCTTGGCGTGCGTTTTGCCTACACCAGGAGCTCCTAACAACAGGCAATGATGTCCGCCGGAAAGCACTAATTGAAGACAATTCGCCAACCCAGGTGACACCATTTGAGGAAGTTGCTCATACTTAGGGGACATCAGCTCATATCCGCCAAAACTAAACTTAGTTGGCTTTTGTTTTCCAGTAGCACATGCAAAAAATTCAGTTATATCATTAACAATTCTTAGATTTCTTGACCATGCCGCCTGACAGTCAACCGGCAAATATGTTGGTGACACCCAGACAGGAAGCTTTGAATTTTCAGCTAAAGATTGCAGGGCAGAATAATGACCTTCAACTGGCTCAATATTTCCATCCAAACTTAGACCACCTAAAACTTGGTATTTATCCTTAGGAATTAGATCATGAATTTGCATTAAACCGACCGCTATAGCGAACTCAAGTCCAGATGATTTAGCAATTTTTGCCTGACTATGCAAGTTTATAGTTATCTTAGCGTGCGGAAAACGTATTCCAGCTTGTCGGCAAGCGGTTAAAACACGCTCTTTACTGGCAATGGCCTCACTGGCAGGAATTCCTAACAAACTAATTCTAGGAAGAGAAGTCGAAGTTTTGGCTATTTCAATTGTAATTTTGTCACTATTTTTTACGCCAAACTTGGCCGTCCAAACTTTTGCAATCACATTATCAGCTAAACAAATAAAACTAACAAAATGCTAACCAGCGCACTATAAATGGCGAATGGCCATAGAATTCGCTGATCGATAAACCAGCGCAAAATTGATAAAGCAAGCCAGCCAACTATAGCGCTAGCGGTTACCCCTAAAAGATAAACACTCCAGGGTAAAACAGCAATTCCAACTGCAGAATCACCTGTTAATAATTGAATTACATTTAAAACTATTGCGCCAATAATTGCAGGCAGACTAATTAAAAAAGCAAAAGAAAATACTTGATCTCGTGGTAAACCAGTAAATATGCCGGCGCTAACGGTAATTCCTGATCTGGAGACCCCCGGCAAGATAGCAATTACCTGAAATAGACCAATTAAAAGTGCCTGGGTCAAAGAAGGTGGATATTTATTAGTTAAGCGCTGGTGAATTTTCTCCATCAGTTTAAATTTTATGGACTCTCCTTTGTTAGAGCGAAGAATGCTATCAGCTAGAAACAACACTACGGCTGAGATGGCATAGGTAATAATTAAGGCGGATAAATCCGTCCTCAGCTGAATAATATAATCCATAAATACAAAACCGCCGATAAATATTGGAAGACTAGCCAGGCCAATCTTTGACAGCATCTGCCAGGTCATTGATCTAATTTGCTCGCGGAAATATATCAGGACTGCTAACAAAGTGCCAAGGTGAAGCCAAATATCAAAAGCTAACGGAACCATTTTTAGACCAAATAAGTGCTCAGTAATCTGCAAGTGACCAGAACTTGAAACAGGCAAAAATTCCGTTAAGCCTTGAACACAGCCGAGGATTAAAGCTTGCCACCACTGCACAATTGGTTACCTCACCTCACTCATTGAGTGAAGATTTTTCTGTCCGCTGGCGTTTACTTCTCAGCTCTGTTTCGTCTTTAACCATTTGATGAAGGGCGTTGGACACCATGTCTTTGGCTCCAAATCCAAAGGCAATACCCAGCGCCAGAGCAAAAGCCAAGACAAAACCGGCAAATAAAATCATGATGAAGGCGCTGGCAATTCCTAATTCTGATAAGGCAATTAGCACAAACATCACCATGACAAATGAGCTAGTAATAGTCCCAGCTAATACCGCCTGAGAAGACGCCAATTTGCGGAGCTGCTGTTTTACTGCCCGCTCAGCTATTCCAGCCAGCAAGAGTCCGATTATCAGCACAATTAAGGCTGATAAAACATTGGGCAGATAATGTACCAACATTGTAATGACACTAGAGAAGAAAGTGATTCCTAAAACTTCTCCTGCCCAGGCAATAAACATAAACATGACAAATGAATACAAAACAGTTGAGAACAAGCCAGACCCCCTAAACGAAGCGGCTGGTTCAAACAGCACACCTAATGGTGATTCCTCAACTTGCTTCTGATGAAATAACTTTGAGACACTTTGTCTAGCCCACTTGGTAACTTGACTAGCACTGTAAAGTCCTAACAGTAAAATCAGCAAACTGGCAAAAAATCTCCAGAAGCCGTTATCAAGGTAGGTTGGAAGCGTTGCTAAAAAGGTATCTAACATAACTTTTATTGTACGGAGTAATTATCAAAATTGCCAGCTACCACAATAATCAAAACAAAATTAAAAAAATAAGCCACTTCCAGGGCAAGTAATGTGAAAGTTTTGAGCGATACCGTAAGCCAGATTCTGTCTAGGACATTCATTTATCTATGCCCACAACCTTATCACCTCGAGTAAACTCGATAGGGAACGCATCCATTAAGGTGAAGCTCGGTGGTTGCAGCGAGGAGGATTGCCCCCTTGACTCCCATACCTGGAAATCTTGGTCCGCTTGGCGTTTCACCCGGCGCTACCCGGTTCGTCACTGTGGCTCTAACTGTCTTCCTTGCGGAAGCCCTGACTTTCGACAGGCACCCTGCGTTCTGCTGTCCGGACTTTCCTCATCTGCCAGAGGCAGACGCGAATGTCTTCAGTATCGCTCGGGGGTATTATAGCAAGCTTCCAGATAAGATGTGTTTATCCGTAAAATAAAGAATTACAAGTGGACAATTGATATTTATTCGTGTCTACGGGCAGATCTGGGTAAGTGGGCGGTGTAATCACGAAATGGGCCAAAGTTCGGCTTAAGCTCGCGAATAAACGTGCGCACAGTAATGTAGAACGGAACTACCAATAGAGCGCCAGCCACGCCTAACAGCTCAAATCCCATTAAGATTAAGATAAGAGTGGTCAAGGGACGAACATCAACTGCTCCCTTGATAATCATGGGTACAATTAAGTTGTTTTCAAACTGCTGTACTAAGATATAAAAGAGCAAAGTAGCACCGGCCATAATGGGATTCATCATGAAAAAAGCAATTATGATTGACGGAACAGCCGCTACCACCGGACCAACATTGGGCACAATTTCAAGTAATCCAGCCAGTAGGGCGAGAGGCAGGGCAAATGGCACGCCTAACAAAGTCAGACCTATAAATGTTATTAAGCCAACTAATAGCATTAATGAAAGCTGGCCAGTTACCCAACTACCCAACTGATTTTGAACTTTTTTAGTAATCTCTCTGGCACGATCGGCTTGATCTTCAGCTGATCCAGGCAAAAGCCAAGCGAAAGAGACTGCCAGATGATCCATATTCATCAGGAAGTAAAAAGTCGTGATCAGTAAAGAGAAAAACACAAAAACGGCTGAGAATGTAGAAAAAATCAAATTGGCAATGGAGGTGATGGAATCCTGTAACTGACCAAATATTGATTGATATTTCAAAACATATTGATCAAAGGATTCGGCTAAGGAAGACACATCTAACCTGGTCAACTGATCCAAAGTGTAATCTGAAATACCCAAAAGTTTAGAAAAAGTGGCTAAAAGCAATGCAGTTTGTCGAATTAACGGGGGCAAGGCCAAGCCTAATAACACTGATAACAAACCTAATATCAAAATATATAGTAAGCCAATAGCTAAAGGACGCGGTACCTTGGCTTTAGCCATTCTGAGCACAGGCCCGTTTAAGGCTGAAGCAAAAATAAACGCTAAAAAGAATAGCATCAATAAACTGCGAAGCTGATAGATAGCCGTTATCAGAGTAACTAAACCCAAAATTAGGAAAAATCCGGTTATAATCTTACGAGAGAATGAGCTATCCATTCTTTTAGTATACTGTATGTTACAAATCGACGTCATCACCTTATTTCCAGATTTTTTTGAGTCGCCACTCCGTCAAAGTATTATTGGCAAAGCTCTTAATAAGGATAAGGCAAAGGTAAATGTTCATGACTTGCGTCAGTTTGGACTGGGCAAACATCAAATTACTGATGATCGGCCTTATGGTGGCGGACCAGGCATGGTCATGCTGGTAGAGCCGATTGACCTTGCTTTGCAGTCATTAAACTATCAGCGAGGCAAATCTGGCGAGCTGATTGCCTTGACATCAGCTAAAGGCAAGTTGTTCAGTCAAGACACGGCAGGTGAGTGGTCCAAATTAAAGCGGTTGTGTTTAATTTGCGGTCATTACGAAGGTGTAGACGAGCGTGTAGCAGAGCACTTGATTGATACTGAGATCCGGATTGGCGATTACGTTCTAACTGGCGGTGAACCGGCCAGTCTTGTTATTCTTGATAGCTTAATTCGATTGCAACCAGAAGTTTTAGGCAATCAAGATAGCCTGCAAGACGAATCACACGCTGTGCCTGGTCAGTTAAGCTATCCGCAATACTCCCGTCCAGAAGTCTACCGTGATTGGACCATACCGGAAGTTTTAAAGGGTGGACATCATCAAGAAATTGCCAAGTGGCGCCAGCAGAAAACTAAGCAAGTTAGTCAGAAAGACAATTTAAATAGTTCCAAGTAATTAGATTGAGATTTTAAACAAACAACGCTGAAATTTATTTTTGTTGCAGTAAAGTAGCGTCTTCTAAACCAAGTTTAAAATTTACTGGCGGAAAAGCTAACACTGAATCCAAGGGATCAGCCGTATCAATATCATTTTTAAGGATTAACAGTTGACGCTCCAAGGCACCGAGCGGTGTTGTCTCTTGAGTTTCTTCTAAAATGATTTGAGGCGTATTAGTATTCGACGATCTTAATATCAGCACAATTATTAACAATCCAATCACAAAAGCCGCCACCAAGCCCAAGCCAGCCAATAAATATAATTTTTTCTTACTAGTTTTGGCCGGCTCCAATATCTGAGGCTCTTGTTTATCAATAAAAGAAGATTCTTCCATAAACCAGGTCTGGTCTAATTGCTGATCTGACTGCTGGCCTGGAGATTTAGCTGAATGGTTAATAATTTTCACGGCGTCCTCACGATTTCTTCCATAAAGGCTAAAGCTTGACGAAGCTGTAGGTAGGTGTATTCAGAATTTTCCTGAAAGGTTCGGTAACTTGATTCCGAGAAACGGTTGGTACCTGCCTGTAACCGCCATTTGGTGTTTA
Organism: uncultured Pseudomonadales bacterium; assembly: GCA_964603945.1. Lineage (GTDB taxonomy): Bacteria > Patescibacteriota > Microgenomatia > UBA1400 > UBA1396 > UBA1396. The sequence continues at coordinate 6,230 of CAZRWP010000006.1, read as the reverse complement.
CTTCTGTCAGGTTATTTTTGGCACTTTGAATTAGATGATCCACTTCTTCTAAACCGCGCTGTTTTTTAATGCGATTAGCCTCGGTAGTTTGAGCAGACTCAAGCCAGGAACTAATCATCTCACGGGAAATAGTTGCCTGATCTAACGCATTTTGCAGTTGACCAATTTTTACTAAGGCTAAGGTTTCATAAGCGATAGCGGTCAATTCTTTCTGCTGAGCATTGAGAGCCGTGAAGGCTTCATTAATCTGGAAGCGGTTGCGATCTTTACCAGCGTCGACCAGCGATTCCTCCAGATCTGTCCGCACCTTGGCTAACCGATTATTCATTAGCACCTTATCTTCAAGTTCAATTCCTAAAGTCTGATCCAGAGATTTTTGCAGATATTCAAAGTAAGTTTCTAAAACGGTTGATCTGGCGATCATCAAGAATTGAGCCTGACGGATCGCCTCTTCCTGCGCGGCTAAAGTATTGTTTTGATAATAGGTTTCTCGGGCGATTATGTAGCGGCGTTCAACATCGCGATAATCCTCAACCTGAGTAAAATAATCATCGGTAATCTCTGCCAATTCATCTTCTAAGTCTGATTCTTCAGCTTTTGCGTCATCGGCCTCCGAATCTTGAGCAGTTGAATCATCTGTTGGAGTATCCAATTGGGCAGATTCTGATGATTCTGTTACCACAATTTCTGGCTCAGCGGAAAAATCATCCTGAGCAATAACTGGCTGACTAAGCCAGACAAGCCCAAACATAAAAATAACCATGGCATTTAGCCACATAAAACGCATAGTGTTAGTCTATCAGAAACCATCGCTATAAAAGAAGATCAGCTTGCAATCTGCGGGCGGTTTATTCCTTAGCAAAATGCTTTTCTCTGGCAAAAGACGTTGCCTCATAAAGAGACTCAAATGTGCCAGTGTCAAACCAGCGACCAGGCACAAAAGCTACATCCAGGCTTTGCTCCTGAAGGTATAAATTGTTTAAATCCGTGATCTCGTACTCACCTCGCGAAGAAGGCTGAAGAGATTCAACTTTTTCAACCACTGTATTGTCATAAACATATAGTCCAGTCACACAATAATTTGACTTTGGCTGAGCCGGTTTTTCTTCGATGGAGATAGCCCGACGATTTTCATCAAACTCAACCACGCCAAATCGCTGTGGATCCTGAACTTCTTTGGCAAATACTCTGGCTCCAGATTCGAATCCCTGAATCGCCTCGGTAAAGTCGTCCTCAAATAAATTGTCACCCAAAATCATGGTGACATTATCCTGGCCAATAAAATTTCTACCAATCAAGAAAGCTTGAGCCAAGCCCTCTGGCTTTTCCTGAACTTCATAGGTGAATTTACAGCCAAATTCCCGGCCGCTCCCCAGCAAGTTAAGAAAATCACCAGCTTTTTCTGGGGCGACAATAATCAGAATTTCCCGAATACCTGCTTGCATCAGCTTTTCCAGAGGATAGAAAATCATTGGTTTGTTGTAAACTAACAGTAATTGTTTACTTGTAATTTTGGTCACCGGACGCAATCGCGTTCCAGCTCCGCCAGCGAGAATAATACCCTTCATATCTAAGTAGCCTACCATAACTAAAGCGGTATTTCCTCTAGGTGATCAGTATCAAATCAAGACATTGATTAGCGTTAAACTCATAATAATTAAACTGAATTATTTGATTTGTTCACTCAACCGAAAATATCGTAGCTTCCCATGGCGAACCACGATTATGCTCGCCACTCTCAGGCTTCCAGTTAAATGCAAAATTAGGCAACAGCGATTCAACCGCACAGTCGGTCCAATTTAGCCAGTCATCACCCGGCGAATTCGCTGACTTTCGCTGAGCAGATGAGCGCTGACGATCTGTTAGATTGTTAATTCCGGCTTGCCAAGTACCAATGGGTAAAGCATCTAATTTAATGCCTGTGCTTGAAAAGATTGATAAACCTGCAAAATAATTCGACAAACTTAGCTGATTTGTTACCCGATCTGGATCACGGGCTAGAAGAGTTAAATCACCTTCTCTGGCACCAATAATAAAATAGCTTAACGGCGGTAGATATTTACCAGCTGGAATATACAATGATGCGCCACTAAAACCAGCGTTTCTAATTTCAACACCACTTAAATCTAATGTGCGTGTGGTTGGGTTATAAAGTTCCAACCACTCGTCATAAGCCCAGGAAACAGTGTCATTGAAACTTCCTGGCCACATGACTTCAGAAATTAATAACTGATTAGATTCGGTAGGAGGAGACATCTCCGGCTTTATTAAAACAAATTCCTCATTATCCTTGATGTAGATTGCTTGACGGGTGGGAACGGCTAACTGTTCACTCAAACCAATTTCGCAATCCGACATTTCATTTATAGGTTGATCCAGATCATCCAGTGTGTGACAAACAGTTAGTGGCCTAAAGTTGGACTGGTCTTCTTCCGTTTCCAAATTTATCCAGAGTTGAGTTGTGAAAGAACTTTCCATCATACCCCAATCACTTGAGATTAATCTTAGACTTGGCAGATCTGAGATTGGAGTGGGTGAGGGTGATGGTGTGGGTGTGGGAGTGGGTGATGGTGTGGGAGAGGGTGATGGGGTAGGGGAATTATTAGGCTCAGGGCTAGATATCTTAAAATTAACTATTTCTATCTTTGTCTGGGCTGAAAAATCAGCCCTAACATGCTTAGGCCACCACCATAACAAGACCAAGCTTGCTAAAAGCCACCAGAACCAATCTAGAGCCGTATATTCAGTCACGAATCAGTGTGCCCTTAAGGTAATTAAGCTGAAGAATGGTATAGGCTAGCGATGGCAAGAAAAACCACAGTAATAACCTAGGCGTGGTATTTAATCGGCTATCCCACCACTGAAAATAAGGCGGCATATCTAAGGCCAATACTTGCCACCAGTGGGCGGCCACAAAGTGGCCACCCACACTTAGCAGGTAGATAAATAATCCGATTGAAAATACTACAAATATATTCTGCTTCATGGTTCTCCTATAAAACAGTTGGCGTGCCTTCAAATAGCAAGTTGTAGCCACCAGTTTCTTTACCCATTAACTCGTTGCCAACTGGGTCTCCGACTTGAATTGGACCATCGCCATCTGGATCAACTGGGTAGGTATCGGCAAAATCATAGTGAAGTTCATATTTTCGCTGATCTCCTTTGAGTAAATTTGGTGAGGGCATTGATAATTTTTGATTGTATAACTCAGCTAAACTGTGCCAGTCTGAGGTTTCAGCAGTTTGAGGATCATAAAGTTCAAGCATGACTAAATCCTTTACCACACCCCAATCGCCATTGATTTGACCTTCAATTTGCACCGTTAAATCCAAGCGCTGATTAGTACTGGAATTATTTTTTAGCCAAAAAGTTTCAGTGACAGAACTCATACCTGGCCGTAGTGTTGTCACTCCACTTAACTGTCCAGTTTCGGAAAATATTGGATTATCTCCATCCGTAACTGCCACTAATAAATTTAAATTGGCTGTTTTCAAATCCAGCCCAGTCAAGCTCACCTGAGGATAGAACAACGCTAGTGCCGTGGAGCCCATCAGCAAATATACCGCCAACAAGGAACCGATACTTAAGAGAGATTTTTTCATCTTTCTCCTTTCTATCAGTGCACTCTGCCAAATCTTTCTAACAAATTCCTAACATTTGATTTAATTCATTAGCTGTTTCAACTCAGTAAATACGATATAATTCCCACTACTAGCTTGGCCCCATCGTCTAGTGGTTTAGGACGTCAGGTTCTCATCCTGATAACCCGGGTTCGACTCCCGGTGGGGTCACAAATGGAAAACCGCTATCAGGCGGTTTTTTATTTGTCATCCTGCGCGCGATCAAAACCTATGTTCCACCGGGATCGAGCATTCCGAAGCCAAGTGTGAACTGTAGGCACACGTGGCTAGTGTCGGCAGCGATTTATCTCAACAATCAATTTACAAATCCATGCGAGATAACCCTAGTGCAAGCAAAGCGAGTGGAAACGAGCGTGCTTGCGACTCCCGGTGGGGTCAAATTTCTAATAAAATTAATCGAGATTTCTGATATATAATTGTGACATGCAATTCAATAATCTCCTCCAAAAATATCAAAAAATTGACAAATATTTTGATAGAACTTTTCCTCAACTAACTGGTGATTATAAAATTCTTGCCCGCCTTGGCAAAATTTCCGAGGAACTTGGCGAGTTAAATAGCGCCATCCATGGACAACTAAAGCTTCACCGGCCGGAAAAACAAGCCAAACATCAACCCTCAAACGTTTCAGAAGAGTGGGCTGATCTTTTTAATACAGTAGTTCTCCTGGGAATAACACTTGAAATTGACATGCCAAAAGCAATAGATGTTCGTCTGGAGAAAATTCACAAAAGACTTAATCTTTAAAATAATTTCCAAGCTATTTATTCGCTTCAATCAACCTTTTTCGATTTGCCATCATTCATCTTCAACTTAAACAATTATTCTTGTAATCTTTGCCAATTTTTATTATTCTAATAGTCATGCACCGACTTGCTCTGCGATATTCGCCTAAGATCATGATCTTTTCATTTTTATCAGCAGTTTTTTCATTTATTGCTATTTCATCACTGCCTAAAGGTTCTATTGAAAGTCAAGTCTTGGCAACAAGTCCGCCGCCTGGAGCAAATGATGTTATACAAGTATTTGATCTTAATGCCAGCAATAACTTCACTGCTACATTTAGTACTAATGATAATAATATTTATGATGATGGAGATTATTACGATTTTGGAGCAGGGTTCTGGGTAGAAGCTTCGTCAGGAATTTGTCTCTTGACAGCCAGAGTTGTAGGAGAATCTTATTCACCATTTGAAGACTGGCGTATTGATGATGTTTATTTTGATCCTGAATATGATGACTGGGGTTCTAATAAAGTTGATGCAGAATATACCCTGGAATTAGATCTTTATGATTCTGGACCACTTTATTTTAGAGTTAATGGCTGGTTAGAAGTAGGCTATGATTATCAAGTTGAGGTAACTGCTTCCGGCGACTGTGCAGTTGTACCAATCGTAGGCCAAACTCCAGAAGATCCGCTAACTCTTAACCAGGGAAACAACTATCGTGTTACCATCGATACCTCTCAGTACAGGGATGTGGGCGAGGGTGAAATGATGGCTTACCTGCAGGCCGATTTGCCAACTGGTATCTGTACAGTTTCAACCGATGCAAATGATGATTTAGATTTATATGACTACACAGATGACTCAACCTTTCAAACATATTTGGGAGATTTATTCACCTTTAATTATAGTAAAACCTATAGCTTTCTTCATGAAACTGCTGGTAATCGCTACCTCTTTTTGGATAGAACCCATTGGGCAGATGAAATCTTAGATGTCTGGGTGGAATGTAATGATCCAATTCCGGGTAAAAGCATACTCTCGCCCATTACTATTTCACCAGCGACTGGGTTTGACTACACCTTTGATGGAACCATTTCTGACTTTCAAGATGATGGAGCGTATCGATTCTTTGTTAATGCTTACCTAATTGATAACTCAGCGTGTCAGATTGAATATGACCCAGTTAATAGTAATGATTATGTCGATGTTGACCTTAATCTTTACAACACAGTTGAAGATTATAATAGTGGTACTTCCTTGTGGGGCTCATCATTTTCTGGAACATCGCCAATGATTCTTCAGCCTAGTTTTAATGCTCAGGGCTGGCATTTATTAGAATTTAATGATTACTCTGAATATCCTCCAACTGACTTTAACCTAACAATTGACTGCGGTGAATCAAACGCCTCAATTCCTGAGTTTCCATATCTTTTGGATCCTATCAACGAATTTTCCGCTAGCCTAGATGGAACAAATTACTCGGCAACTTCAATTCCTGGATCCTTAAACCAAGCGTATGTTGGCTACTTTACAAGCTTTTTGGCAGAAGGGGAATGTCATGGTGAGTTGAGTACTGATAACTGGCAAATTATGGATGACCCGCCAGGATCTCAATCTGTCTACTTATTGCATCTTTATTCTGATAACACTTATGCCACGTTCACTCAAGAATATGCTTATCCTTCTTATTCTTATGACGATCAACCCGCTTCGTTTGATATTACGATTCCAAGCACAGGCAAACATTACTTGACCTTTGCCGGCGCTCACCCATTAAACAATTACACCGTTTCTTTAAGTGGAGCTTGTGTAGATAATCTTCCAGAAAGCAATATTCGATTAGCCAAAGGTTTGCCAGCCG
>CAZRWP010000005.1:70688-73586 GCA_964603945.1 uncultured Pseudomonadales bacterium | reverse complement strand
AGTCCCACCCGACTCACTCACAAATATATAGATATATAGCGCGAGTTTAGACACATCTATCTGATGAAATTAAAATTGAGAAATCATTTCCGCCACTTTTCTCTGCGCATCCAAAATTGGAATCTGGCGCGGAAGTTTGGCTCGAATTTGTTCAGTCACCACCGGGTAATGGGTGCACGCTAAGGCAATTGCTTCAATTGAGTCTAATGGAAGTTGAGCTAGATATTCATCCAAAAGCTGATCGATCCAGGTTTCATTGCGGGCGTCGATAGCCGTGGCTAGTTGAGGGCAAGCTACACTGCTAATTTGATTATCAGGATTCAGCGCCTTAATATGCGGCGGAAACCAATCTGTATTAACCGTTGCCCTAGTCGCCAGCACTCCTATGTGTAAAGGCATTGGCAAAGTGGCAATTTCTGAGATTAGCGCTTCGTTAACACTAATTAAAGGAATTGGTGAGGCAGCTTGTACTTCGCTAAAGCAAGTACTGGAAATGGTGTGGCAGGCAACCACAACCGCCTCAACTTGCTCGGCAACTAGTTTGTTGACCATATTTGTGCCTAGCTCAAAAATTTCTGAGGGCGATTTCTCACCGTATGGAGCGTGTTCCTGATCATCTTTGAAAACAAATTCCAGCTGAGGTAAATGCTCGCGCAGATACTGCGTCATTATTTCGCCGCCACGACCAGAATCAAAAACGCCAATTCGGGAGATTTTGTGCGGGGTCATAAATTACCAAATATGGTCATAGCTTGTTGAGTTCAGCGTCATTTTTCAAATCAGCCAGCAATTGAATCTGCACCTTAAAAGCAAGCTGGTCATCGCGTGGTAAATTGTCCAGACTAAACCATTTGTACTCGGATATTTCATCGTCAAGCACAATCTCATCGTCATTAATTCCAGCTAAGAAATAAATGTCACAATTAGCGTGAAATTTGCCTTGAAATTTATACTCGGTGGGACCGTAGACATTGAATAATTTTATTATCGAGATCTTGACGCCAAGTTCTTCCTTCACCTCTCTGATAGCCGCTTGTTGAGGCGTCTCATCCATTTCAATAAATCCGCCAGGAAAATCCCAATAACCAACTCTTGGTTTATGAGCTCTCTTTACTAATAAAAGCTGACTGTTTTTAATGATGATCGCACTAGCAGTTGTATTTTGATTTTCATACAAAACGAAACCACATTGATGGCAGCGATGATTGTATGTATCAACCTGCTCAGCTTGATAAGCCGTCCCGCAAACCGGACAAAAGTTATACCTCACGTTTTTTGTTTCGCTCATAATATATTTTGACAATATAGCATGATCAGGATGATATACTAACCTCTGAAGAGCCAAAGTGGCGGAATTGGTAGACGCGCACGCTTCAGGAGCGTGTGGCCTTTATGGCCTTGGAGGTTCAAGTCCTCTCTTTGGCACTAAGCTCATATACTAAAAATTAAGGTTCGGCGCGGTGGTGAAAGGAGCCAGATGGCTATAAACTACCATCGATTAATAAATCAGGTCATGAAGACCTTGTCCCTGCAGCAGCGGGCACAGCCATTTAGTCCCGTTGGCACTTTGGGCGGAAGTTTTCAACGTCCATTTATCACCATTGAGCGCGATCCGGGTAGCGGTGGCAGGCCAATTTCCAAGCTGGTAGCACAAAAACTTAACTTTGAGTTTTATGACGATCGTTTATTAGAAGAAATTGCCAAATCAACCAAAATTAAACGACGTGTATTGGAGCAGATTGACGAAAAAGGTCGCTCCATGATTCAAGATGTCACCCAGTCTTTGTTAAATCCAGATTATGTTTCTGATGTTAAATACATGCGCGAACTGATCAAAGTGATATTAACTTTGGGCTACAAAGGGCGCGTGGTTATTTTGGGGCGTGGGGCCAACTTTATTTTGCCAGAAGGAAATGGCTTGCGTGTCCGCGTTACAGCGCCTTACCGCGTTAGACTTCAGCGCGCTATTTACTATGAAACCAAAACTCCCGAGCAAGCCGAAGATACCGTTAAGCGGATTGAACGCGACCGGCGTGAGTTTATTCATCAGTACTTTAACAAGGATATAGATGATCCTGATTACTATGATTTAGTGATAAATACTACATTTTTAAGTTTAGATGACGCGGCTGAGGTAATTGAGTCAGCTTTTTATCAAAAATTTCCTAGAGTGAGGCAGTTCTGGTCATAGTGAGGACATTCTCTTTTTAATCTGGACGCCGCCCAGCTCTTGATTATAGTCTCTCCCTCAATACTGCGTTATAATGCTCAAGCTTGCCGAGATGGCGGAATTGGTAGACGCGCTAGCTTGAGGGGCTAGTGATCATTACGATCGTGGAGGTTCAAGTCCTCTTCTCGGCACTGTAGGGATAGACTATAATCTGGGACTAGACATAATTCCAGATTAAAAAGAGAATGTCGTTACGACCAGTAGCCAAGCTAGCCAAGTTGGTCACGGCGCGTGTCTGAAAAACACGAGATTGAGGTTCGATTCCTCAGCTTGGCACTCGATCTAAGGCAAGCATTTCAAAAATGAGATGCACATGCTAGGAAAGTCTTAGAATGCCAATAAGGTCGCTTAGCTCAGTTGGTAGAGCGTCCGGTTTACATCCGGCAGGTCGGGGGTTCAAGTCCCTCAGCGACCACTTTCAAACTTTACAGGAAGTGGGAGGTAAACTTTTTAAACTCAAGAATCTACCTCGCTAAACGTTGTCATTTCTGAGTGAAATGTATACAATAGAGCCCTATTGCGGAAATAGCTCAGTTGGTAGAGCGTCTCCTTGCCAAGGAGAAGGTCGCGGGTTCGAGTCCCGTTTTCCGCTCATATGAAAAAACCTGCCATCTGGCAGGTTTTTTCATAAGTGGAGATACGGATCGAAACCTATGTTCCACCGCCAA
>CAZRWP010000005.1:0-70588 GCA_964603945.1 uncultured Pseudomonadales bacterium | reverse complement strand
TGGCAGGTTTTTTCATAAGTGGAGATACGGATCGAAACCTATGTTCCACCGCCAATTGCGAGCGTAGTGAGCGCCTGGCTCGTACCCGAAGGGTGGAGTCCCGTTTCTTACTAAAGTTGCGTCTGATAGACTAAAGCAAAGCTGGAAATGAAACAAAAAACAAATCCAAATAGTGTTGAAATTGAAATTCAAGTTCAAGTAGAGAGTGCTAAGAAATTGCGAGTGTTTTTAAACAAAAACGCCAAATTTATTGACACTCAGCATCAGATTGATGAATACTTCACCCCACCCGACCGCAACTTTACCCATGTCAGACCAGTGAATGAGTGGTTGAGGCTTCGCAATTCTTCAGGAAAATATTTTATTAATTACAAAAATTGGCATCGGGAAATTGATGGAAGAACTCACTTTTGCGATGAATACGAAAGTGAGATTGAAAGCCTGGAACAACTGCAGAATATCTTTAAGGTACTAAACTTCAAATCGTTGATTGTGGTAGATAAAACCAGGGAAATATATCTGTTTGAAGATTACGAGATTGCCTTGGACCAGGTAAAAGGACTGGGCGAATTTGTTGAGATCGAATATAAAGGTGAAAACCATTCTAAAAAACCAGCCGAGATTACAACGGAAATGATTAAATTTTTAAAGGATCAAGCATGCGGGAGAATTGTGAGAAATTACGTAGGATATCCCTATCAACTATTATTTCCTGATGAGATTGATTTAGAAGATTATTAAATTTCAAACACGATCTTGTAAATTATTAGCGAAATCTGTGAAGTGGGTCTGCGCTTGTTGCTTTCCCATTTTCCATAGTTTCAGCAATTGTCTGCATCATTTCCAGGGGAAAGTTGTATTCTGATTTTTCACCAATAAGCCACGCCGGTGCTCCCCATAGTCCAACCTCCGTAATGCCACTAGCGATAATATGACTTTCTAAACTGGGCGGAAATGAGCGTTGGAAAAAATTAATAAATATTTCAGGATGTTGTCTAAAAATATCAATCCAAGATTGGCCAGCGATGCCTTCAGGTGGCCAGGGCTCAGCTTGAAACTCAGTAAATACCAGCTCAGTGTCTGGGAATCGACGTCGTAGCTCATTAATCAGGGCTGCATAATCTGGAATCGCTTCTTTTTCTGTGTGGGCTTTAGCTTCGCGGGTAGGATAAACATCAAGTCCGAGCACTCCTCTATCGCCTAACAAATTTAAAAGTGGACCTAACTTAAGTGTAAACTCATCAGGCTGCGTAGGATGGATGTTGGTGTTAATGGCAACTTTTTTGTCACTGCCATCCATAATCATTTGGGCGAATTGAAGCATAAGTTCCTGACTCACATTCATTGTTCCTTCAACACCTTCAATGCCGTGCTCATCCGGCCACTCATTACCCAAATAAAGTTTGTAAATACGCGGGTCATGGCCATAACGACTCAAGGTTTCCTGTAAAAATCTAGTCGCAAAATCACTGATATTCTGGCTAACCTCGGGATAAAGTGGATCAGGTTGCTCGGAAATGAAAATCTGATTTATTCCGCCGGTTGAGAATGTTTCTTCTAGCTGATTCTCCAGGTTAATTGGCAAGCGAAAGCCAGGATAATAAGGATAGTCTATTGGACCTAAGCATAGGTCAACTTTCATGCCATGCTGAGCCATAATTTCAATGGCTTTTTCCAGCGGCGCATAATTAAAATTAATGCCTTCTTGAGTCAGCTCAAATGGCACCACTTCTAATCTTCCGCCTTTAATTCCATTGGCGGCCAAACGGGCAATATGCTCCTCAAAAATATCCAATCGACGAAGCCAGTCACTTTCATCAATATCATATGTCCATTCTCCATTAGCCTTGAGCACTTGGACGGCTTCCCACATAATTTTTCTGGGGAAAATAGTAGTACGCAATTCACTTCCCACTGGAAAATTAAGCTCCTTAATTCGCTTTAGAATATTTTCCGGATCAGTTGGCCAGGGTTCTTGCCTTTTAATGGTAGTCCGCTCACGAAATCCCAGGGCTGCTAAAGCAAATGTTAGAGCTGACCCGCCAGTAACTAATAAAAATTGTTCTCTTGTAAGTTTTATATCAGATTTTGAAGGGGGCATAAGATCACTAATTATTTGATCTTGCCAGTAATAAGTCTGCAAGAAATTAGTCTGAAAATGATAAAAGCTGCTTAAAATTGATTATTGTTATATCTCAAAAAATCTCAGCCTCCACGAAGACCAAACGGAGAATATAAACAGACCGATCCCTAAAACAATGAATGATCCACTCACTGACCAATCGGCTAATTTTCCGATTATGGGGTGCAGTACAGCTAAGAATAGTTGGCTTGACATGGCAATCGTTGATAAAATCGTTGCTCGACGCGCCGATGAAATATTCTCATTATAAATAACAGAAAAGAACGGCTTGCGGCTCATTCCAACACTTATCGCTAAATAAATGCCAAGCAAGATAAAGCAAATATTTTGACTCAAACCTGCCAATAAAAAACCAATGGCCGGTAAAACTCCACTAATAAAGATAACAGCTCTCCGATTTTGCCAGCGATTGGCTACGTAGTTGTATAAATTCATCGCAACCAGCTCCAGCAAAACAGCAGAAGAAATAATCCAGCCAAACCACTCCAAACTAACTAGTCCAGCTAATCTAACTTGATAAAGCCAAATCATCATTTTGGCCACACCGGCCACGACTGCCATGTCTAACGCTAATAATTTTAAATATTGATGAGATTTGAAAAATTGCCAGCCAGACAAAAAAGTATCCCAGACTCTCGTTGATTCAGCGATTGATTTTGAAGCTTTTTCAGCAAACTCAGCATTTTCTAGAGAATTACTTTCAAGCACATCTGCTGATGACTTGGCTAATTGTTGAGACTTAGAGGATTCGCTCAACGTCAATGCTAGTAAAAGCGCTAAAACAGAGGGAATCGCTTGTAGTAGGAAAATCCATCTAGGTTCAAAGAAATTGACCAAAACAGCGCCGATCAAAGGGCCAATTACAATTCCCAGCATGCCAAAAGATCCAAATCTGGGGAGAGCTCGGCTATAACTAGCTTTGGGAATGCTGTCGCAAAGCAAGGCCTCGCCTGCCCCACTACGCAGAGCCAATCCTAATGCCAATAAAAATTCACCGAACATAAAAAACCAGAAGTTCGGATAAACCGGATACCACAAGAAACCAATAATAGCGATTAGCGCACCTAGAATGAGTGACAATTTGCGGCTAAAAACATCAGCAATTACACCTGTCGGGATTTCCAGGGCAAAGGCGCAAAACGTGAACCAGGATTGAAGAAGTAACGTTTGAGCAATAGACAGTCCTCCCCAACCCATAAAAAATGGCATCAAAACGGCACTAAAGATGTGTAGATTGCTGAGACCATTAAATAGATAAAGCTTGTTTTCGTTAGATCTCCAGGATTGCCATTGCATAGACCGACCCAGGCCTGCGTTTGCGCTGGCTAGAAATTCATTTAGCTGATATTTAGATTGTAGTAGTTTCATATTTCCTGACAAAACAAAAACTCCGCTGTGGTTGGCGGAGTGAAAATGCTTTGTTATTTTTGGTGAGATTTATCTTATCTTTTCACTCCACCACAATTTTGGACCTCATTTGGGCCGGCCATAATATTTAGCTGGAAGGTGGAGTGTTTGTTCACCATTTTGCTAGTATATCAGAAAATCTAGGCATACAAGAATGTAAAACATATTAAAACCATAGCAATTTAGACTAATACAACAAGGTAATTAAAATTTAGGGTTGACCTATTAAAGTAATGCCTTAAAATACAGATTGTGTTAAACGCTAAGACCCAAGTCGGCCGTATTTTTATTCTTTGCCACATGCAAAGAGGGGGCGACGTAGCGTAAAACAATAAAAAAAACGAAACAAAGAAAAAGCCCCCTCTACAAAAAGAGGGGGCTTTTTTGTTTTAGAAAGGAAAAAATGGCTTATCGCACTAATGGTGCCGAACACCGCCCTACTTTTAGCAATTTACGTCCAATAGATGATATTGATGTAATGAATGATAGAGATACTTATGGTCTAGGTCCTAATGGTGAGGTTTATCAAAAGAAAACGAGTTTCAAAAAATCAATAATTGATCCAGAAATAACATGGGTTCCTGTTGAAGGGGGATTCTGTCAGCAAATCTCAGATGAATTTGAAGAAGACCTAGAAAATCACGGTTCTGATCCACGAGTTGCATGTTCAGCTGAAAGAAAAAAATGGGGAGGAAACCCAGATGAAAGAAATTATGAGCGTAGATAAAAACAAAAGAAAGGAAAATATGGCCAAAAAAGAAGCCATGCCAAAAGCTTATAAAATAATGGATTTCAAGGAAGGACCTAACCGATCTGACGATCCAATGTATGACCCACGGTCAGAGGCGGCAATGGCAGCTAAACGGATATTACTAGAGAATTCTGTGGTCAAGGGCAAAAGATCTCAGCTAGGTAATCGTTGAAGAAATATACAGAACGATTCTAAAGGGGTGATCCTTGAAAAGTGAATTTAAAAAATAAGAAAGGAAATATGAGTGTAGTAGATCAAGCAGAAAGACACGTTAGCGAGTACGCTACATAAGAGTTTCAGAAGGCTTATGACATAGTCGAGCGTGAAAAGAATGGACAAAGATGTGGATGTCCAGCATGTAAAAAACAAGCGGTTAAAAATATTAACTCTATTACTCGCTTCTTAGCTGGCGGTTATGATGGAATTCCAGAATATCAAATTGACGAAAAAGGAAAAATTGAGCTCGAAGATAGTCCAAATTGCAATAGATAAAGAATAGCAAAGAGCCCTAGTCTTCACTTGCTCGTTTTAAGCGGTCCATCACTGCCTGGCTTACGCCAGGCAGCGAGACCGCTTCAGCCACAATAATGTCCACATTTAACTCATCTGCTTGACGCAATGTTGCATATAGATTTTGTGCCATACCTTCAGGCGTTGCGAAAACACTAGAAAAATCCGCACTAGAATTTGGGCTTTCAGTTTTTAAAGCAATGGTAGCAACCTTTAAACCTTGAGCCTGATATTTACTTACCATTTCATCAGTAATTAGAGGAACAATTAACACTTTAGCCTTTGGTGCATAATGACGGTATTTTAGGCCGGGCGAGCTAACTGGTTGAGCTAAATCTGTGTGTTTAAGAGTTTCTGCTTGGCCAATAATTGACTTAATTTGCTCTGCTGAAATAGCTCCTAGACGCAAAACTGTGGGAATCTCTGTTGTGAGATCTAACACGGTTGATTCTAAGCCGATTGAAGTTGAGCCAGCGTCAATTAAGTAATCTAGATTGTTGTCTAGATCTTGACGAACATGTTCGGCGGTAGTTGGACTTGGTCGTCCACTCAGATTAGCGCTGGGAGCGGCAATTGGTTTGCCCGACACTGAAATTAAGGCCAAGGCAACTGGATGATTGGGCATGCGAATAGCTACGGTTGGACCGCCAGCGGTGACTTCATCTGGAACAAGCTTTGATTTAGGTAGAATGAGTGTGAGCGGGCCAGGCCAAAATGCCTTAATTAAATCATGGGCGGCGGCCGGCACTTCGCCAACTAGCGGCTCAATTTGCCCAGGTGAGCTAACGTGAATAATTAACGGATTATCCGCCGGCCGCCCCTTCGCCTCAAATATTTTTAGAACAGCTTGTGGGTCTAGCGCGTTGGCGCCCAGGCCATATACTGTTTCAGTGGGAAAGGCGACCAAACCGCCGTTAGCCAAACAACCTGCCGCCGGCTTAACCGCCTGCACAACATTATCAAAATTCAACTGATCATTAATATAAATATCTTGTCGCACGTGGAGTATTATAGCCGGAATAATAATATTATTTCAGCAAATGGCTGAGAAATATTTTTACCGGAAACCTTTTCTCTTAGCAGAATTTACTCTATCTTCTTCTTTTTTCTCAATTCGATATTGCTCTAGCGCTTTTAATGCCCGATTTCGTCTTTCATAATTGTATTCGTTTGGTTCAAACTCTAAAAAATATTTAAATTCAATCTCAATTCGACTTCTTATATTGGGAACTTTATTTTCTAATTGCTTAATTATCATGTTCATGATCATTCTTAAGGCAGTTCTAAATTCATATTTATGAATAATATTAGCCGCTAATATTGGGAAATTTTCATCAAGATCATATCTGGATAAAATATCAAAAAATTCAGCCTCAAATTCAGCCAATCTTTGTTCAAATTCAATAGTTGACTCTACTTGTTGATTGTAATTATGCCAAACATTTTGATCTCTGGTTGGTAGTCTATCTTTATAAGTACGTCTTGCTTCTCGAATAGTAATCGCCATAGTATTAGTCTTCCTAAACTATTTGTTCCAACTTAACACTATTGCAATGGCAATTAAACCTGGTCTTGCCAACTCAAACGATATATACTTTCTACTTGCCTAGCCAATGATTTTCCACTTAAATTAGAATCCAGATTATTTAGTGATAATTTCTTGAAATTAACAACAATTTCTTTATTAGGAATAAGTGGTGAGGGTCGTCCCAAAATAGTTGGACGTATTGAATCAAGCCAATCAGTGCCAGTAATATTAGCCAAAACAATTTCTAGATCAGGTTTAGTTACAGCTTTGATCAAAAAGCCGATACCTACTTTCCAGCTCATATCTTGCGAGGGATTGGCTCCGCCAGGAAAGATAATTACGCTGTGTCCATCGTTTACTTTCTCAGCGGCTTGAGAAATGCTTGCCCGATTGCGGCTCATTGCTTCTTTACGGGAAATGTTGCCTTCCATTTGGGTTACAACCGGCACTCTAAGATAATCAATAAACTGATGTTTGGGCAAATTTGACAAATATACCGGCAGCATTTGTTTGGTAAAAGATGAGCCAAAAACTTGATTCGTTTTGGCCGCTACTATATAAAAATCAGGTCGGTTAATAACTGACATCAAAATCAAGCCATCGATTGCACTTGGATGATTGCAAATAACTAATTGCGGTCCAGATGAGGATATAGATCCGTTGGATTTTACTTTTAATTTGCGGTTACTTAAAGCGGATACAGCCGCCACCGAAAGTCCAGACGTCAGGCTTTCAACTGCGAATTTGTTTAGCAGGGCTGGGTCGACGAACTTTAGAAACATAATCTGACTGATCGTTATTGTGATGGAAAATCGACATAAAGTCACGTCTTAGACTATGGGAGTTTTCCGAAGACTGCTCTAACGATTCAGCAAATAAATGTTTCATGATGGCGCCAGCCACGTCTCTGGCTTGCCCGATCACTGGATAGTGATGAACATCAATACCAGCCACATCGTTAAGTTCTAGAACAACGGCTGAGTCGGTAATGTCATCATAGAGTAAATCAACACCACATACTTCCAAACCAACTGCCTGACTAGCTGAAACGGCTATATTTTTAATTTTAGTGGGGATTTCATCAGTAACATCTTGTCCAATTCCGCCGGTACTGATGTTGGCATTGTGCCGAAGAAACACTTTAACGTTTTTGTCTGGCACAGAGGAAGGTGTCAACTGTTGCTTGTTTAAAATCCTTTTAGCCTCAGCATCTAGGTGAATTTTGCAAATTGGTTTTTCATAGCCTTCGCCAACCAAGGGGTGCTGATTAAATTTCTTAACCAACTGGCGAATGGTATGTTTGCCATCCCCAATCACATGAGCTGGGATTCTTTCTAAAACGGCCACAGCTTGGTCGCCTACCACGGAAACTCGCAAGTCCCGACCAGCAAAATATTTTTCAATTAGATAACCATCTTCGGGCGAGCCTTTTAATACTCTGTCCAATAATGGCTTTAATTCTTCAATGTTCTCGATATTAACGTAAACATCATCTCCATGGGATCCTTGGGTTGGCTTCAAGACCAACGGAAATGGCTGATGTTTTTCAACAATTTTTAGTGCCTCGCTTTTTTTACGAACGAGCCAACTTTTTAAAATAGGAACGTCATGTTCTGCTAATACTTTTTTAGTGAAAAATTTATTACTGGCAATTCTGGCCGCCACTTGGTTGTTAAGAGGAACGGAAGTTGCCTGAATATACATTGATTGCCGACTTGAAGAGACTTTAATAAAACTTCGATTGCTTGAGAGCACTTTTACGTGCAATCCAAGATCCTTAGCCGCTTTAACTAACAATTTTGTACTAGTGTTTCTAACTTCATGCATAAAATCTTTCGTCCTCTTGGCCTGTAAATTAAAAAAATGTCAGTTAGAGTCTAGAATTAAGGCTAAGAGAAACAAATCTATCGCTATACCAACCTATATAGTATAGCAAAAAGATGCTATATGGGCAAATTAGTAGGATATATAAATATTATTGTCAAAGATAAGGATTATTCTGTGGTGACACCATCAAAATCTGCCTCATTCTCTACTGCCTCAGATTTGGTCTGGCGAATGATTCCATCTTGGTGATGGGGCGGGCTGTAGATGGTATATATCTTAAGGTCTTCTGTTTTAGAGGTGTTGAGGATGTTGTGCTCTGCTCCGGCAGGAATCACCACCGCCGAGCCGTCTTTAACCTTATGCTCATGACTATCTATGAAACAAATTCCCTCACCTTGCTCAAAGCGGAAAAACTGGTCGTTGTCGTTGTGTATTTCCAAGTCAATGTCTTCGCCTGGCTTAAGTGACATTAAAACCAGCTGACTATGCCGACCAGTGTATAAAACCTTGCGAAAAGCCGTGTTGGCAACTGTTTCCTGTTCGATGTCTGTTATAAAGCCGTGCATAGACTAATTCCTCTCAAAATAATTAGTTGTAATATAGTAGTCTCAGTTTACACCAATAAATATTCATATGGGTAAAAGAAGTATTTTAGAAAAATTAACTAATAGCTCATTTTATAAAGAGCCAAAATTCCCGGAATATATTTCCGTATGGTCACAACCCTTGATGCGTTTGCTATTACTTGAGTTGGCCAATTATAAAGTTGAGACAGAAGGTTCTTTTCCTTCTACTCCGTCATTGATTCTGCCCTATCCGCACGGTGAACACTTAAATTCGTTTCTAATGCCAGGTAGTGAGAGAATTTACTATTTAGCCGCTAGCGATACTTTCTATGACGTTTGGTGGAAGGGATTAGTTCTTTCGCTTTGTTTAAATATTTTGCCGATAACGAGAGATAATGTAACTCGCGATAGTTTGTTAGCGGAGATTAATCAAGCAAAACGGGTAATGGAGGAAAAACAGAGTCACGTTGTTGTTTATCCGCAAGGAACCAGGGCTGGTTTAGCAAGTAGTTTGGATGAAATCACAGTTGGCTTAAAGCGAGGCACCGAATTCATTGCTCGACAATTAGATGCGCCAGTATTTGCTCTGGGAATTGTCTACGAGAATGGCTACAATCCGCATAAAGGTGGGACGGATGCACTGGCTGAAATGATTAGATCATTTAAGAGGCTACAACGACCGGTTAGACGCAATGTTAGACTTAGGTTTGAAGAACTTGATCCGGAAACTGTGAAAAGTAGGCATTTGTTTATGAATACGCTCGCTCAAACCCTCTGGCGCTTGACCACTGAGTGAAATCACAAACATATTGCAAGATTTTATATAGATTTGTAGGCTCAACCAAACATCAGCCATTCTGGCTTGAAAACTAACAGAATACCCAAGATCAAGATGATAATCCCGCCAATCAGATGAGA
Source organism: uncultured Pseudomonadales bacterium (assembly GCA_964603945.1). Classification (GTDB taxonomy): domain Bacteria; phylum Patescibacteriota; class Microgenomatia; order UBA1400; family UBA1396; genus UBA1396. The sequence continues at coordinate 60,938 of CAZRWP010000005.1, read as the reverse complement.
ATACTTGGCGTATTTGCCTTCAATTCCTACCGTACGCAAGGTTGTCATGGCTAAGAAAAATATCAGTAGATCATCCAACATAAAAATTAAGATATATAGGAGTAAATAGGCGTAATATTGCCAAGTTGGCAGTTCAGATAGTGACAGAACTTGCGTATAAATGGCCGGTAGACCAGCTGAACAAACCAGCTCTACCATGTTGACCGCGGCCGCTAAGGCGATCATGCCACCCATTGCCAGCCAGAGTCGTTGTTCACTAACCACTGACTTCATTCGTTCGAGCCAAACTTTTCGTTTACTGCCATCTACCACCTTGCAACCGCCATCAGGATTTTGCCAAACAGCTCTCAATTGATAGATTCCAACTCCAATCGCAAACAAGCCTATCAGGAGTCTAATCCAAGAGATAAAGCCAGCCAGTAAAAAGAAATTTAGCCAAGCAGTTAGAAACAGAAAATAAACTACCGATGACGCCATAATAAACGTGCCGCCCAATAACCACATGCGGCGCCGATCCTGCATATTAAGCAGTAAGCTGATTAGAAATATCAAAATCCACATGGCGCAAGGATTGAATCCGTCCAAAAAAGCAATAATAATAGTCAGGAATGGTAAAGAAAAAGTTTCAGCGCTGATAGTACCAACTACGGGCAAACTAAAGTTGATGTCAGTAAGCTGGGCTGAGTTAGGTGTATTTTGAGACTTGGTGTTGGCAGCGGGATTGTTTGATTCCTCTTCTGAAGCTGACAAGATATCACCAACTGCGTCGCGTGATGGATTTGTAAGTGACTCTTGAATTAAGGACTCGATTGTCTGGCCAGTGCTTTCATCATTAAAATAGCCAGTAATATGTTTATCGCCAATTACGGTAAACGGTACGCCTGAAACCTCTGTTTGTAAGGCTTGACCAGTCTGGCTTAATAGCCGAGCATTGGCTTGATCGCCGGAAACTTCATAATCCTTAACAATTAAACTCTGATATTTTGGTGCAATTTTATTCAAAAACTCTTTTTCTTTAGCACAATGCGGACATCCCTTGCTCCAAAATAAATGTAGGGTGGTTGGGCTATCGGCAATAGCTGGTTGAATCAGAGAAAATACTCCCCATATAAACATAGCCAAGATTATAAATATTCGTTTTAGCATTTAGATATCATTTCTTTTTGTCTAAAGATTATTTGATGATTGTAGCAATAACCGTTGGTTTAATTGTAGCTCCGTTTTAAGTTTAATTATTTAGTGTTCAATCATAAATAAATTGTTACAATTACTTTAGTGCTTAATAAATCTTTGATTCGCGAATATTTCGCTCAACTGGCTGTATCAATCATGTTTTTATGTGTACTAATCGTTGGGTATCAAGAGTGGCGGTTATTTCCTGACTATTGGCAGATAAGAATCGGCATTTCCTCAAGCTATTTTTATTTGTTGGCCGCCTTTGGTTTGTTGATGATTAGGATACTGGATTTCAAAAAGATTAGTTTAGTAAGTCACAAGGTGCATGACGTCACTTTGCTTGTGACTATAAGTCACTTGCTGTTGGGTTTACTGGTTAATTTTCTGGAATTTATTTATGAGTTTAATTATGGCTTTACCGCTTATCGGATTTTTGGCGAAGAAATATTATATTTTTCGATAATCCTGACCTCGCTTTTCGTAATTTCATTACCATGGAGTTATTTACGTCGGCGAGGCCAGATATTGTCATTCTTGCTGCCCATACCGCTTTACTGTCTGATGCTCTACTTATATAGATTTGAAAACAAGCTATTTTTAACCTTAATAGCGGAAGATTCAATTGTTGAATACTCGACTGCCCTGTTTTTCATTATCAGCAGTTTTGGCTTTTTTTGGCTGCAGCAGCACATTGAGCCTAAAATAATTAAATTCGGTTTGCTTTTGGCGGCGATTGGTTTATTTGTAATCGGCGGCGAAGAAGTTTCATGGGGCCAAAGAATATTAGGCATCTCCACGCCAGCCGTTATCGCTGAGCAGAATCTTCAGCATGAAATAACATTGCATAATCTTAAAAGCATTTACTACCATGTGGTTCCGGCTTATGTGGCGATTGGGATTTTGGCTGGAGCCGTGCTGCCGGCTTTCAAGCTGCTGGCTGATAAGTTGTTTAAAGCCAAGGCGAAAATTGTTTCTCGCTGGCTGCCCGGATTTGTGACCTCAATTTATTTTTTGCAGTTGTCAATTCAGCGCTATTTAACTCCAGAATATGGCTATTCTGCAGATAGATTTGCTGATTGGGACACTGTCATAGTCAACGAATTTGCGGAAGCCATGGCCGCTTTAGGTGTGCTAGTTTTTGTAGCTGGGTTGATTTGGCAGGAACGGGACAAAATCAAACTAAATCTTAAATATAACCCGTTAATTAATGCCAAAAAGCCTAAAAATTAGTTAAAACGATACCAAGTACCTTCACTGACGACCTCGATTTCTTGGTTATTAACTATTAGAGCTGATTGATCGTCCAAGGCATAGACTGGCTCCTTGATATCCTTTGACGCCACTTTAAGATTTTCCTTGCGGATTTTAACAAAATAATCTGAGTTGAGATGGAGAATAAATTGGAGACTAACTAATCCTAATCCATCTTTTATCTCTAATTCATACTTTTCACCAAACAAATTTTGAACGGAATTATAGATTGTAGGTCCAACGATACAGCTTCCGGCACTGATACCAACATAAACTCTAGATTTAAGTAAATCGGGCAATATTTCCTCAAGACCCGACTTTTTCAGCCAATGTCTAAGATGAAAAGTGTTGCCGCCACCAAAAAGCAAAACTTCTGTAGTTTGAATTCTTGGTAGCCAGACATCTTTAGCAGTTGCAGAGATATCAACGATATCAATTTCCAGTCCAGCTTGGCGGCAATTATTAAAGTCATCAATCATCCAATGCTTGTCACCAGCTTCGACGTTGGCTGCTGTTGGGATAAAAGCTAACTTCACACCATTGGCAGATTTGCCCAGTAAATTCTATAATGCTTTGACAATTGATTGATTAGATAAGCCAGCCGAGGTTAAGAGTAATTTCATACTTATCATCTTATTATATAAATAAATATTCCTTATATATCAAATTACTTTCCCCTTTATTATTAACTAACTAAGTCCAGAGCCACTTGATGTATATAGCCATACATTTTTCCGTAATCTGACCAGCAGTGAATTGGTTCGCCATTAACAATAAACCAGTTATCATCATCTAGTTTATAGTAATCATAAATTAGTTCTTGAAGCTCCAAGGGAGTAAAATTAATTAAATCTTCAATGTCATCGCCAGCTTTGAATGCTTCTTCGCCATCAAGTTGATATAGATACAGAAACGTTTGGTTTGTATATTCTTGGTTGTTATAGTTAGCAATCGTATTCACCTGAGCCAGAAATTTAAGTTTTTGTTGGCATGGCTTGAGACCAAGCTCTTCTTCAAATTCTCGTTCAACTGCTGTGTCTGGTTCCTCATCCTTCTTTACACCACCACCTACAAAACGGTAAATGCCGCTTGGGTAAAAATTTGGCTTATGACCTAAAAGAAAGTTACCGTCCTGATCAATCAAGACAATCAAAACGTGTTGGGGTCGATGAAGATTTCCAAAGAGCGAATTTGTTTTTATATGATTAGTTTTAGTTATCACAAAGGAATTTTAGCAGGTAATTGCTTAACGGATACATTTGAAAGTATTAATTGATATTGGACTACTTTAAAAAGATAAAAAAATCCTGATATTTATAATAATTGAAAGCGATGGCACCCAATAAAAAGAAAATAATCATTAAAACAGCAGGATGAAAGAGACGATCAGTTCGGGCAGACCAAATGACTAGAAGGATTATTAGAAAAAAAATAGAGTACCCAGTGATGTAAATGAATCAACTTATTATAGTTATCGAGCAAAATGCTATTAATTAATGTTTGGTGATTTTTATAAGGCGCGGTGGCAATCATCTCCCAGACCATCCCACTAAAAAATCCTGTTAATATTCCTAACCATTGCACTAACATATAATATCAAAAATAATCGGATGATTTTCAATCGGAGTTTTGGCAAAGTTTAGCTGATGAAAGTTATTTTATTGAAAAAGTATAACCAAAGCTTTCAATCAGTTTAGTTAGAGTGCTCAATTTTGGATCTCCATCAACAGTGAGTGAGTTATATAAATTACTTCTATCCAACTTGGTTGATTTGGCAATTTTGCTCATGCCTTTAATTTTTGCTACATCGCCCAATGCTCTGGCAATAAGCTTATTATCCCCTGTTGCAAAAGAAGCGTTAAGGTATTCTTTAATATCTTCTTCTGTTTTTAAATAGTCAGTGGCGTTATAATTTGTTATCTTCATATTTTCCCTTCAGATCATTATTTATCTCTTTACTAATAAGCTTAGCTTGCTTGATATCATTTTGTTGAGTTGATTTGTCTCCTCCACAAAGTAAAACTATTATGTTTTGATTATGGTTTATAAAAATAGAGTCTATATCCTGGTCCGTAGTTAATTTTCTTCTCATGGACTCCTTCGCTAACAGACCTTGCTTTTCCGATGTTTTCTTCCATTAGCCGGTTAATATTGACTTGTATAATTGCTTTGGCTTTCTTGTCCTTTATTTTCTTCAACCATTTGTCGAAAATATCGGTTTTTAGGATCTCCATGATTTATTCTTAATTGTAGGTTGCAAGCTACAAATTGTCAATAATTGAGAATATTGAAATTTAACTCTAAAACAAATATGTTCGATTAGCTCCCGCTCAGGATATCAAGTATTTACTTATAGTACTTTGTTTTAATGATCACAAAAGGTCATCTCCTAGAATTATAATACTAACTCGAGCTTAGCGTTAAGAGTTAATGAAACATTTACACATTATCGTAATCTTCAAGGCCGGCGTTTAAACCCTCTTGCTGAGTGAGCAATTCCATTAAGTGCCAATAGTTGAGTAATATTCCATAGCTGTCTCTGTATCCAAAAACGCCTTTTTGCTTATCTTGCTTTCTGAGCTCCCAAGAGTATTTAACCTCACCAACAACTATCCCATCTATGTCATCATTAAGATCATCAAATGATTTGAATTTTTACGACCTCTACTTTTAAATTTCGCATAATAGCCTTTCTGTTTTAACTAAATATAACAAAATATATCATTATTCAAATGATAGCCATGAAAATTGAAAAATGGGTAGAGTTCGAGACGCTATTAGGACCTGCTTCAATTCCTATCTAATATCTCCAAGTGTCTAAAGTGAACAAGGTTTTCACTTCCACTCCCTCCACTGCGCCGCATGTGTAAGCGTTACACGAACCCATAGATAGTTCGCGTAATCGACGAAACTCGGTGTTTGACTGGTGGGAACAGCGTTCCTTGTTTGGAGGTGACATCTTCTAAAAACCAGAAGATGCGCTCGCTGTGGCCGTAACCGGAAGTCGGCGGCATACCGTACTCCAACATTTCTACGTAATCGATATCCATCATCTGGGCTTCGTCATCGCCATCATCGCGCTGGCCTTGTTGGTCTCGAAATCGATCAAATTGCTCCAGTGGATTATTGAGCTCAGAGTAGCCATTCCCGAGCTCGCTGCCGGCAATAATGACGTGGAAGCGTTCGGTCAATTCTGGTCGATCAGGGCGTGATTTCGACAAGGGTGACATAAAGGCGGGCTCGTTAATGAGGAAAGCCGGACCAGAAATATCTTTGCGGATGAGTTTCCACAGGTTGTCGATCAGTCGATTGCGATTGATGGCACCGGTGAGGTGTACACCGGCCTGTCGGATGATTGCCAGCATTTCATCATTTGGTGTTTCAAAAATGTCGACACCAAATCGCTCCTGAATGATGTCGGGATAGCTGATTCTTTCCCACGGTTGGTCTAGATGGAACGTATGCCCACGGGTGGTAAATGTGCACGTACCGTAGACCTGTTGGGCGATGTACTGGAACATTTCTTCTACTAATGCCATGTTGTCGTTGTAGTCGGCATAGGCCCAGTACCATTCCACCTGGTAGTACTCGGGTAAGTGCTCGTCACTGATACCCTCGTTGCGAAAGTTGGGGCCGAACGTATAGATTTTTTCAAAACCGCCGCCAATGAGCCTTTTCTGGTACAGCTCAGTGGAGATGCGTAAGAAAAAGTCTTGATCCAGCGCATTCATATGCGTGACAAATGGTCGCGCGTCGGCGCCACCGGTGACGTGTTCGAGTACCGGCACTTGTACTTCCAAAAAGCCATTTTGCTGCAGGAAATCACGGTTGGCTTGCCAGAATGCGGCTTTTCTCGTAAAGAGTGCGCGTTGACTGGCATTGGTGGCGAGATCGGCGTAGCGGCGGCGAAACAAAAACTCAGGATCACTGGCCAAATCACGTGGGGTGGGCAGCGGCCTGAGCGCTTTGGTCAGTAATCGAACGTGGGTAGGCATGAGCGAGACTTGACCGCTGTTGGTGGTGGTCATCTGGCCACGAGCTTCAATAAAATCGCCGGTATCCAGGAGTCGGAGTTGCTCAAATCCAAGGGTTTGATGCTCAGTGTTCAGTGGCTCCAACACATCTCTTTTTACGTAGAGCTGCACTGAGCCGGTCGCGTCTTCGATATCAATGAAGGCTAATTTGCCATGATGGCGTAAAGACACGACCCGCCCAACCAGCGAAAGGGTTTGACCTTGGAGTTGCGCGGAGTTCTCAACCGCATACTGATTGCTGTAGTCCCGATGGGAGTGTGATGGGTAGGTTTGAATCCCCAATGCTTGCAGTTGATGCAGTTTTGCGAGGCGTTCGTCACGCATGGTTTGAAGTCTGGATTGTGCCATATGTACTCTCTAAAGTTTACTGAAAGCCGGCCAAAAAGGCGTCGACGTTGGTGCCCAGAACACTGGTGTTGTAGCCACCCTCTTGGATGATGACGGTTGGAATGCCTAAGGCCCGTATGTGGCGGGCCATGGTTGTATAAAAGTCCGTGGTAAGCAGAAACCCACCGATCGGATCACTTTGGTGTGTATCGGCTCCAAAGCACACCACCAGGTGCGACGATCGGTGCTGCTGGATGCGTTCGAGTGCCGCATCGAGCGCCTGTTCGTACTGCGCATTGGTTGTACCCAGTGGCAATGGAAAGTTGTGGTTGCTCACGTAGGCATCGGTTTCTTGTCCAGAGAAGAACGGGAAGCGCTCATTGGGATCGGCATGCAAAGATACGGTCAGGATTTCCTCAGTTTCGCCAAAAATCTGCTCTGCCCCATTCCCATGATGAAAATCGACGTCCAGGATTGCTACTCGATTCTGCTCATCCGCATTACGCAACGTCTGGGCAGCCACCGCGCCATTATTGAGGTAGCAGTATCCACCCATGCGGGCTGATTCCGCGTGGTGACCAGGTGGCCGGCAGAGTGCGTACTGAACTCCAGTATGGCTGAGCGTTTCCAGGGCTGCCCGTTGTGCTAAGTAAGCGGACTGCAACGCAGCCAGGAATGTTGTGCTACTGAGTGGAGTGTACGTATCGAAACTGAAAAACCCGCGTTGGGCCACCGGATGTGTTGAGGCAGGTTCCTCTGGACGATACGAAAACACACTTGGATACACGCACTCTTCCCCAAACTCGGTGTTTTGGAGGTACCCCAGGTAATCACGTGTGTGGAGTTCATGGAGTACGGTGAGTAGGTCTTGCTGCTCTTGCTCGCTGGGTTGAGTGTCAATGAGTGTATGGTTGATATCCTCCAAGGCACTGACAATGTGATCAATGCGTTCTGGCACCTCTTGGTGCGGATCGCGATTGCCATTGAAGATTTCGTTGGGTGGCCGATGTCGATGGTGGAGTGAGTTATAATAAATGTTCATAGTGTTTCTTGTGTTCCTTTTACTTCATTAACGATAACGATGGAGTCGGCGGTTGGGTTGGTACATCACCAGGAAGTTGTGCAGCCACTGGGTGTCCCATGGAGCAATCACCTGATTTCCCTCGCCGGTTGTGATTCCCACGTGATCACGGAGAACGCCATCCACCCTTCCGGTTACTGCTGGTAGTTGGCTTGCTCGGGCAGCGGATTGGTATGAACGGGTGGTCAGGTTGTATTCACCAAAAACCAAAGCATCTTCCCAGCGTTCCAAACTCAGTCGCGAAAGTTCTCGAATCAGCACACTGGCCAAATGTTGCCCACGATGGTCGGGATGAACCGCCAGTTCGGTGATTTCGACCAACCGATGGGCGCCAAACTCCGCCGACTCGGCAATCATCACGCCGACGGCCTCTTGCTCCATGGTGCGAATGAGGGCAATGGGGTTGCCGTTGGCATTGTTGCGTACAAAGTTACGGATGGCTTGTGGTGTCCAGCCAAACTGCCCCCACAACTCAATTAATTGATCTATATCGCTGCTGTTGACCTCTGTATCTAGGTAGTACTCACGATGTAAGGGCGTGGACTCAGACGGTGTGCGGCTCGCGTAAGGTCCCTGGGTGGACACTTGAGGGTGTTGATTCTGTCCAATCCAAATCAAGTACTCGTTTCCCATGGGAACGACTGCTTCAATCGGTAAATGAGAACTGTGATTGAGCACCTCTTGGGTCACGTAACACCGCATGATTGCTCGACGGCGACCATGGCGCTGTGAGTTCTGCTGAAACTCCTCCCAAGCTTCGTGCAATCGACGTGGATTTATAAAGACCCGACCGTCTGCGTTGTAGCTCCGCTCCCAGCTGGCATTATGATCGACGCCGCTGTACAAGCTTTGTACGGCTTCGCCTGTTGGTGGTTGTTGTTCTGCTGACATAGGTTTCCTTTTTTTCTTTGTCTGCGTCGGATTGTACTTTTGGACTGATATAATGTAAAATAATTAAAACTATTTAACAAAAAAGTATAAATTGTAATAAATATGACAAATATGATAACGATTACCGACGCCACCAGGTCACATGTACTGGAAGACGACATAGCGCTGCAGGCTCTGCAGTCGGGTTTGTTGAACTTCAGTGCGTATGCGGAACAGATTGTGCCCTCCATTGAAGCGAGAACGTTTAAAGAGGTGAAAAAAGGAACGGTGGTGGTGGCATTGACGCGAATCGCACAGGAGATGAATGGTTCAACCACGTTACGACCTCAGGTGGTCATAGATGATTTGAGCATAAAATCACCGTTGTGTGATATTTCGTTCAGTAAAACCGAGCTGGCACGTAAACAGATGATCAGTTTATATAACCACATTGAGCTTGATGAGAATGCCTTTTTTACGGTAACGCAAAGCATGTCGGAAATTACGATTGTTGCGCCACAGGTACTTTTAGAGGATATTGTGCACCACTTTGGTGAATCGCCAAAAGTTATTTATCGGGATCGAGTGGGCCTTACCGTTCGTTTCTCAAAAGAGTATCTCGCTGTACCGAATGTACTGTATACCCTGCAAGCTGCGTTGGCCGTGCACAAAATTAACTTTACTGAAGTGATCTCTACCTACACAGAGTTTTCTTTTATTATCGAAAAAGAAAATGTTGAGATTGCGACGCGAGCTTTACAGAGATTTCTGAGATAGTAGACGACACCAGTTACAAATGTAGCGGTCGCAAGACTCCATGTAAGTCAAGGTATTTCTCAACCAGGCATTGTAACTTTGTTATAAAGCTCTCAGTGTATGATCCAGTTTCATTAGGTGCCGTTAGGCGTGGGAAATTTTTAGCCTGACAATTATATTCCAAAAAAAGGTTCTAATAGACTCTTGTTATTGGGGGTGGTAAACGGGACTCGAACCCGCGACCTCCGCCTCCACAGGGCGGCGCTCTAACCAACTGAGCTACTACCACCATGTTCAATTAATTGAACAGTCTTTAATTATACCCTATCTAGTGGTTATAAGGGCGTGGCACCAGATAGAAATGACCATCTAAGCTGCAGTTAAATCAAATGTTTTGGCATATATTGCCACAAGTTTTACAAGTTTACTGATTGTCCCGAGCCAGGCTCAAAATTTTATCTAAAGCTTCCTGAGTCTGCTCAAGCGATCCTTTTAGCTTAATTCGAACCTCGGTTTGACGGTAACTGCGGCGTAGTTTGACATTGGCCAATTCGCCCAGTGTTTTTTGCATGGTGGATTCCCACTTTTCAATCTCTTTGCTGACCAAGATTTTGGGACGGTGCTGAACCCGCTCCTCGCCATCTTCATCGCGGAATTTACGGGCTAGTTCTTCAGCCCGGCGCACGGAGCCGTTTTCTTTTAGAATTATTTTGTAGGCTTCAATCATGCTTTTTTGATTGGTGATAGCTTGTAAAGCACGGGCGTGTCCTTCCGTAATCAATCCAGATAAAAGTCCGTCTTTTAAAGCATCAGGCAAACTCAGTAGTTTGATTGAATTAGAAACAAAAGATGAAGACTTCCCGATTTGTCGGGAAACCTGACTGATGGTTAATTGAAACTCGGTTACCAGCCGGTTTAGGGCATGAGCGCGCTCTAAAGAGTTAAGATCTGAGCGCTGAACGTTTTCCACGATCGACATTTCTAGCATGCCACGAGGGGAAGTTTTTTTAATTATGGCTGGAACAGTTGGTAGGCCAGCGGCCTTGGCGGCGCGCCAGCGGCGCTCACCGGCGATAATTTGGTAACCGGCTGGAGTGTGAGCTAAAACAATTGGTTCAAGAACGCCATGAATATTAATGGATTCCATTAGTTCATCTAAGTCCTCTTGATCTAAATGTTTGCGCGGTTGATGAGGGTTGGGTTGAATCAGGTTAACATCTAATTGTTGAACCTTTTGGTCTTGGACGTCCATGCGCTGAGCCTATCAAATTTAGACACTTTTCACAAGCATTTCACGAAAAGAAGTAAAGTTAGTGACACATTAATCTGCTATCAGGTGGCAAAAAGAAATAATATAACAAATCAGATCAAGTTAAACCTAGTACAATAGCGCTATGACTTATCAATCTGACAATCAAGAATTAATTGATTCAACTAAGACAAGCAACAATGACAAAAGTCAGGCTAAAAGTCAAAAATTAGCTGCCTTTTTGGCCCATGGCGGCGTCGCTTCGCGCCGCCGCGCCGAAGAACTCATCCTCAACAAAAAAGTCAAAGTGAATGGTCAAGTTGAAAATAATGTAGCTCGACGCGTAATTCCTGGGCAAGACGTGGTTGAATATCAAGGCAAACAAATCACAATTCAAGAAGAAAAAGTAATACTAGCCATTAATAAACCGCCAGGTGTGGTCTCAACAGTTAATGATCCAGATGGCAAGCCAACGGTGATGAAATATATTCCTCCTCAGTATCAAGATTTGCGATTATTTCCAGTTGGGCGCCTTGATGAGTTGTCCGAAGGATTAATATTGCTAACTAATGATGGCGATTTGGCCTACAAGCTTAGTCACCCCAAATATCAATCGCCACGAACCTATCAGGTGAATATTACTGGTCGTTTGTCCTCAACCGAGCTGAGACGCCTGCAAAGTGGTATTCCGCTTAAAGATGGCCGTACACAAGGCGCAGACGTAATTGTAGTAGATGAAACAAATTCTGGTCAGATTCTGGAGATAACCATTAAGGAAGGCCGTCACCACCAGATTCGCCGGATGATGCAGGCATTAAACCATGAAGTATTGCGCCTGGTACGTCTCAGTCATGGTCCATATGAGTTGGGGAATTTGCCATCTGGTCAATGGCGATTAGAGACTAGTAAGTAATATTTTGCCAAGTTGCAAATAAATATTGACGCACTATCTTCTGAAAAAATCAGTTAAAAAGTCCTAGAGAACAAACTAAACAGCTAATATTTATTGAAAAGTTAGACTAAAAATTAGTCAACGTTTACGACTGTTCGACCAAAGCGACGGCTAAATTTAACCAAGCCATCTTTAAGAGAAAAAATCGTAAAGTCTCGGCCTAAACCGACATTTTTGCCAGGGCGAAATTTGGTGCCCCTCTGGCGAACAATAATCTGACCTGTTTTAATAGCCTGACCACCAAATAACTTAACTCCTAGGCGTTTGCCTGAGCGCTGAGAGTGTTGTCTGGCTGATCCTCCGGCCTTAACTTTCGACATAAGGGTTGTATTCTAACACATACACAAACCGTTGGGTAATAGCTCCTACCCGGCCTGCCCGCAGAGGTTCGTGCATAATTTTGAAGCCGGCTTTTTCTAAATCAGCAAATGTTTGTTCCAATTGATAATTGCGACTTTTAATTTCCCAGGATGGCAAAATAATAGCAATTCTAGAGCCTGGCTTGAGCAAAGTAGTAAAACTTTTAATCATGCCTCGATACAATTTCTCCAGGCCACGCATAATATTAGGTAATTGTTCTGGGGCTGGTCGTAATCGACCTAAAAATGGCTCGGTGACGATATGGGTTACAGGCAAGGGAAAATCGCGTGGAGTCAGGTGAGATACCTCTCGGCGCACTAACTCAAAGGCAAAATCATGTTTTGATTGATCCTGCCACCAAGTTAAGTTTTTATTTGAAGCAATAATCTGTTCTTCTGAGAAATCTGAGCCATATACATTGAGAGAACCAAGCTCGGCGGCTTCTAGCAATATGGTTCCGGTTCCACAGAAGGGATCCAGAACTACGCTGTCGGCTGGATTGCCGTCACCAAGAGCTAAATTAACCATCATGCGAGCCACTTTAGGTTGAAGCATACCGCGTTCACGATCGCGAACTGGTTTTTTTACATCGCGTTTGGCCCAGGCATCAACATCTTGGACAGTTTCAGTCCATCCATAAAGAATAGAGTCCGATAACTGAATAACATAGACTTCCTCGGCGCCTCGCTTAAGCTGGGCCGCGTTGGCTCCATGACGTGAGGCTTCCACATAGCTACTTTTTATTCCGCGGGAACGTAGAGCCTCCTTAAATTCAATCGCGTCAAGCATGGGTAGGTGGTCGCGGCCATATTCGGAGACCACAAATCGTTTTGGCTTGTCGTCAGCTAATAATTTCAAAACTATTTCGCTCACTTCTGACAGATCAGTGTGATTTGTTTCCTCAAGAATTCTGATGATTTTTATGGTGCCACCCAGGGTGGTCTGCAGATCAACCAATTGTTCATTAGATAATGATTCTGAGGTAGTTAATTTAGCCAAGTCAGTCGTAACTAGCTCTGGCGCGGGAAATTTAAAACGATGGAGGACGGTTTCAAGTTCGGCCCAGCATAAATCTGCGGTGGAGCCTAAGAGAAAGAGGTAGGTGTGCATGTGAGTTGTGTCTTAGTTTAAGCTGAAATTTCGGCAACCTCAAGGACAGTTTGTTCTTGACGGTGACCAAGGTGGCGGCGATAGCGTGATTTAGCTCGAAATTGACGAACTTCAATCTTTTCTCCACGCTGGTCGTTAAGGTGCTTAAGAGTGACGGTCGCTCCAGCCACGTAAGGTGTGCCAATTTTAACCTCACTGTCAGTTCTGAGCAGTAGAACTTTATCAATCACCAATTTGTCCTTAGAAAAGTCGGCTTCAGCAATTCGATCAACCACAAGCTGATCGCCTTCCTGAACCCTCTGCTGTTTGCCAAGTACGTTAATAATTGCGTATTTCATGAGACATGTATTGTAACACAAGTTCTCTCAAGTAAAGCTATTATTAGCTGGCAATTGACTCCGGCGGATTGACTCAATTAAGCCTAAGGTTAGACAGGTCGCGAGAATTGAACTCCCTCCCAGAGAAAATAAAGGCAATGGAATTCCGGTAACCGGAGTTAAGCCGATATTCATGCCGATATTGATAAAAGTCTGTACCAAAAGCAAAGAAGCGGAGCTAATTATAAAAATTCGCTGCTGGTTGTTGTTAATTTCCTTAGCAATTAAGCCGAGAGAAATAAACAAGCCGGCATAAAGCAGGACCAGCCAGGCTGAACCCATAAAACCTCGCTCTTCGGCATAGGTAGCGTACAAAAAGTCAGTTTGGCGTTCCGGCAAAAACCTCAAATGTGATTGCTTGCCCTGGCCCCAACCCTGCCCCGTCAGTCCGCCAGAACCTACCGCAATCATTGCCTGCTGAGCGTTATAACCGCGACCTTGAGTATCTTGCTGAGGCTTAACAAACGTAAGCAAGCGGTCTTTTTGGTATGGCTGAAGCAACCAGGCCCAGGTGATTACAGCGATAATACAGCCAAGTAAAGCCGATCCAAATATCAGGCGCCTGGGTGGTTCGGTCAACATAAATAGGGTAACTACACCAACAATTAAGGTTGAAGCAGTACCAAAATCTGGTTGTAGCAGAACCAAAATTAGGGGTAAGCCGCCCAACAAGGCAAAGCGGAAGATTCCTTTAGTATTTTTTAGACTTCCGATGGCAAATTCACCAGCCAGGAGCAAGAGCAAAACAGGTTTTAGCAATTCAGACGGCTGAAGCCGATATGAGCCAAACTCCAACCAGCTAACAGCACCTTTAGTGGCTTGGCCTAAAATCAAAGTTACCATCAGCAGGGCAATAATTCCAAAGTACCAGAGCCAGCGACCATTGAGCCAATTACTAAAGTGAATAGCGCTAGTAACAAAAAATATTATTAGACCAAAAGTAAAGAAAAACAGTTGGTTTAAGGCAAGATTAGTAGAAATCCCCCGCAGAGATATGACCGACAGCACGGCAAGCAGGACAATCAACACAACTAAAACATAACTGCGGGGACGCATAGTTCTAGTTTAACAGTGATAGCTAGCGATTGTACAAAAATTACTTCGCGATCACACCTTCGTTCGTATCTTGGAGCTTTTAGGCTGAGGTGACCTGCAAACTTTCACCGGCTTGAAGGCTGACCGCCTTGGTCTTATCGCGAATCTCGTCTTCAAACTCGGCCGGCCATTCCGGCAAAGTAAGGTTGATTGAACCATCCACGCCTATACCTGCCTCTTTGCGGGCTTGTTGAACTGAGCGAATAATCTCACGCGCCTGACCTTCAGCGATTAAGGCAGGGGTGAGTTCGGTGTCTAGTTCAGCGCTTAGATCGGCGCCCTCAACGACTTGCCACTCAACTTGTTTAACGTTAAGTTCTTGGGCTAAAACAGACAATACATCTTCACGAGGTTTAGCTTGCTGAGTGGTAACGACTAGTTTGGCTAAAGGCTGTCTCAACTTTAAACCCTGATCTTTGCGTAGGGCGTGTCCAGCTTCAACAACTGGTCGGATATTGGCCATCTCAGTAAGTAAATCTGGATCGGCAAATTGCGGTAGAGGTTCCGGCCAGGTCTCTAAATGCACGGAATCAGCTTGAGGATTCAGATGCAGATACATGGCTTCAGTGATAAAAGGCACGATTGGAGCTGAGATTAGGGCAAACTCTCTTAGAACATGGTGGAAGGTGTCCCAGGCCGATTGGTCACCTTGGCGCAGGCGGTCGCGAGACTGGCGCAGATACCAGGTAGATAGCTGGTCGATGAACTCAATTATCAAACGGCCAGCGGTAGTAAGGTCATAGTTGTCCATGGCTGAGGTCAGCTCAGTTTTAGTTTGCTCGTTTAGTGACAAGATCCAGGCGTCCATGACATGTTCACCTTTGGGTATACTTGGGGTATATTCATCTGATTTATACGTATACAAGAACATAAATACGTTCCACCAAATGTTTAGCACTCTCTTACGTATAGTGCTAACATCAGCCGAGTTGAAGGCTAAATTCTCCGCCTTAGTGACCGGACTGGCCATTAGGTATAAGCGGAGTGCATCAGCGCCATCTTGGTTAAGTAACTCAGTCGGATCAGGAAAGTTATTCTTGGACTTACTCATCTTGGTTCCGTCCTTGGCTAAAACGACGCCGGTTGTGTGAGCATTCAAGAAAGCAGGTTGGTTAAACAAAGCCACTGAAAGTACGTGCATGCAGTAGAACCAGGCACGTGTCTGAGCGATATATTCAGAAATAAATTGAGCCGGATACGAGTTCTCAAACTTGGCCACGTTTTCAAATGGATAATGCCGACTGGCATAAGGCATACTGCCGCTGTCCAGCCAGACATCAAATACTTCTTCGATTCGTTTGCCTTTAATCGTCTTAGCGTCGTCAACCCAGAGTTCAATATCATCAATAAATTCGCGATGAATATCATTGAGATCTTTTACCTGATCGGGATTAACTGCCCAAGCTTGAAGTTCTTCAATTGAGCCGACAATCCGGCGGTGCTCACCACTTTCATCCTGCCAAATCGGCATGGGTGTGGCCCAGTAACGGGTGCGGGAAATATTCCAGTCTGGCGCGGCTTCCAGACCCTTGCCAAAGCGGCCATGTTTTAAGTGGTCGGGATACCAATTGATTTCTTCATTTTTAGCAAGGAGGTCTGGTTTGAGTTTTTGGACATTGATAAACCAGGCAGGAATTGGGGCGTAAAACAAACGAGTGCCACAGCGGTAGCAGGTGGCCACGCTGTGCGTATGAGTTTCTTCGCTGTACATTAGGCCGCGCGCTTGCAAATCTTCATTAACCAAAGGATTAACTTTAAGAATATCCAGGCCAGCCCAGGGGGTGACTTCTGGCTTAAGTCGGCCGGTTTCATCAACGTGCTCCACCAGCTGAATGCCGTGTTCGCGCATTACTTGGTAGTCGTCCTCGCCATAAACCGCCAAGGTGACGATTCCCGTTCCGCCTTCAGCAGTGACAAAGTCACCAGGTATAACCACGAACTTTTTTCCGGGCAAGTCTGGATAGAAATCATAATGACCGACAAAATTAGTACCGACTAGCTGACTGCCGGGAAAACGGTCGACAATCTCATAAGGTTCATCTGTTAGCATTTCCAGGCGTGTCTCAGCTAAAATAAGGAACTCACTTCCCTGTTTGACTTTAACGTAGGTCAAATCAGGGTTAACGGCTAAGGCCGGCGTGGCTAATTTATTCCATGGCGTGGTTGACCAGGCAAGCAAATAGGTCTTGCCGGCCATGGCCTCCTCGTTGGCGGTGGTGGCGGGTAAAACTTCATATTTATAAGTATTGGCAGGCTCAGTTACTTCTTTATAACTGTTATCCATGGCGATTTCGAAGTTGGAAAGCGGTGTGCCACAACGGGGACAATACAAAATTACTTTACGACCTTCATAAACTAGGTCTTTTTCCCACATGTCCTTAAAGGCCCACCAAACAGACTCCATGTAATCGGTGTCCATTGTTTTGTAGCTGTTTTTGAAATCGACCCAACGGCCAATGCGACGAATTATGCGGTCCCAGGTAGCATCATAAGTTTGGATAGCTTGTCGGCAAGCATTATTAAAGTTAGCGATACCAAATTCTTCAATTCCTTTGCGGCCACCCTTTAGACCCAATTCCTTTTCAATCATGTGCTCCATCGGCAAGCCGTGGCAGTCCCAACCCCACTGGCGCTCCACACGGTAACCTTTCATGGTCCAGTAACGCGGTACAACATCCTTAGCAATTGAGCCTAAAATACTGCCGTAGTGAGGCGAGCCGGTGACAAATGGCGGGCCATCGTAAAAATGATAAGGTTTTTCGGTTGGCCGTTCTTCCACTGAGCGCTCAAAAGCCTTAATCTTATCCCAATAATCCAAAATAGATTCCTCTATCTGAGGTAAAGATGGTCTATCAGAAAGATTTAGGGGCGATTTAGACATGGGGAAATTGTACTACATTGACCAGATGATTTCTTGTTTTGGGATCTGGTTTACTTTTTCCGGAGAAAAGCTGGAATATCAAACTCATCATCGTCGGAGCCGGTGTCATCGGTAGCCGCGGCGGCCGTTGAAGGTGGTGCTGGTTCATTCGTCAGGATCTGAGCGGTTGGCTGAGGCGCAGTTTGAACTGGGCGATAAGCATTAATTAATCCGTCATTTTCCGAAGCGGGCTTGCGAAACTTAAGTGTGTTGTGTTGAAGCGAACCTTGATCCTCGTCAATTTTGGCTGGCTGATTAGTTGACTGTCCATTACTGATAAAGCCTGGAAATTTAGGTAAAGCGGAATTTGAGAAAGCATTGGCTGATTGATTAGGGCTTGTGCTTGCTCTAGACGAGGCGGTTGTTGAACGATTAGCAGACTGTGCCCCAGCATTTGGATGATCATAGGCTCCAAAACTTGGGCGGCGATAAGCTTCGATGCTGGTGTTTTCAAAACCGGTGGCAATTACTGAGATCTTAATCTTGTCACCCATGGAGTCATCAATGGTAGCTCCAAAAATGATGTTGGCATCAGGATCAGTAGCTTGATTAATAATATTGGATGCCTCCGAAATTTCTGGCAGAGTCATGTTTGCACTTCCGGTAATGTTGTATAAAATTCCCTTGGCGCCATTAATTGAGACATCCAGAAGAGGTGAAGCAACGGCCGCTCTAGCGGCTGTTACGGCGCGATTTTCACCGGTCGCCTCACCAATACCCATCAGAGCATTGCCGGAATCCAACATAATAGTTTTAACATCTGCAAAGTCAACATTGACCAAACCTGGTCTAGTAATTAGATCAGAAATTCCTTGGACGCCTTGACCTAAAACACTGTCAGCAACTCGGAAAGCTTCAATTAAAGTCATCTGGCGATCAACCACGTCCAAAAGTCGTTGATTGGGGATGACAATTAAAGTGTCGACATGATCGCGTAGAAGTTCAATTCCTTCATCGGCAACTGTGCCGCGACGCATGCCTTCAAACAAAAATGGCTTTGTTACCACGGCCACGGTAAGTGCGCCGGATTCTTTAGCAAGTTCGGCCACAATTGGCGAAGCACCAGTTCCGGTTCCGCCACCCATGCCAGCCGTTATAAAGACCATGTCGGTATCGAACATGAGCTCTTTGATTTTTTCGCGGGATTCTTCAGCGGCTTGATGGCCAACCTCAGGGTCAGCGCCTGAGCCTAAACCCTTGGTGTAGCCAGAGCCAATTTGCAGTTTTGTTTCAGCTTTATTATTGAGAAGTGCTTGTGCATCAGTGTTAATTGAAACAAATTCGACGCCTTCAATTGTACCTGACTCAATCATTGAACTGACCGCATTGCCACCGCCGCCACCAACTCCAATTACTTTTATCTTGGCGAATGAATTATTCTTTGGTTTAACAAGACCCATAACGTGTGATTGCTATCTTACAGCCTGGTCAATACTTTGCCAAGACTAGTATTTGTCAAAAATGTTGATAGATAAATCTCGATTCTAAGGCCAGATCGATTGAATAAGTTTTTTTATACCACTAAAGATCGAGTTCGGCTTGATTCCTTTAGGTAGGCCGCCCAAAGAAAAGCCGCCATGACTGCTGACCTGGCTAATGCCTTGTTTCTTGCCATAAGTCAGTAGTCCAGTTACTGTGCTGTACATTGGTGTTTCAATTTCATCAATTAAACCGCGCAAGCCAACTGGCCGACCGACTCTGGCAGGTAAATTCATTACCCGGCGAGCAGTCTCAACGACACCGACGGTTTCGGCGCCGCCGCCGGTTAAAACCAAGCCAGATGGAACCTCGTCCAATATTTCCTGCTTTTTGAGCTCTTCATGCGCCAGCTCCATAATTTCGCGTAGGCGGGGCACAATTATGCCATCGACTAAGTTTTTTCGAGAGAGTGTTTTAACTTCTTCCTCCAAACCTAACTCATTTAAATCAATAGTATCTTCCCTTTTTTGTCGGGCACGAGCTTCTTCTCGTGACTCATTAGGCAGACGGGTTGGCGAGACTGGTGGTAAATTTGAAAGACTATGCTTGATAGTTTCAGCCGCTGGAATACTGATGCGTGAGCCAAGCGCGATATCTTTAGTCACGTGCAAAGCGCCAACTGGAATTACGCCAGAATACATCAGGGAGCCTTCAACATAAACACTGAGCGCGGTTGAGCCAGCGCCAATGTCCAACAGAATTACACCTAACTCCTTTTCGGTATCAGTAATAACGGCTTCGGCGGCGGCGACTCCGCTAAACACAAAGCCGCCCACTTGAATTCCAAGTTGCTCCACGCACTTGCGGATATTCTTCAAAACGGTTGTTGAGCCGGTGATGATATGGGTTTGCGCTTCTAAGCGGACGCCAGACATGCCAATTGGGTCCTTTATGCCATCCTGAGAGTCAACTTGGTATGAGGTAGGGATAACATGCAATATTTCGCGATTAGACGGCAATGATACGGCTCTGGCGGCTTCAATCACCCGGTCAATGTCTTCTTGAATAATATCTCCCTGAGGATCAGCCACGGCCACGACCCCTTTAGAATTTTGCGATTGAATATGGCGCCCACTAACCGACACGTAGGCTTCTGAAATATTAAAGCCGGCCATCCGTTCGGCGGCGTCAACGCTTTCAGTAATGGCTAAAGTAGCTTCTTCGAGATTTACAATTTGGCTTTTACGAATTCCCTGACTATGAACGGAAGAGGCACCAACAATACGCAGTTCCCCGCCCTCTTCCACGACAGCAATTAAAGTACATATTTTGGCGGTTCCAATATCGATCGCCGCGACCACATTGTTTTTAGACATCATTCCTTTACCACAGCTACACCATCAAAACGAAGGTCCAGCAGATTATAGTCTTGATCCATTGTAGAGGAGCGCAAAAAGGCTTGTAAAGTAGCGAGCTGTTTATCTATGATCTGGTGGTCCCCAATTTTGAGTAAAACTTGTCCGCTATTTTCAAACTCTGCCGTAATCTCAGCTCTAGAATTTATATTAATTGATTTACATCTGGGAGAAAAAGCTGACAGATTTTGATACAAATAAGCGTAATTTTGTCGATCTTCATCAGATAAAGAATTTAACATTTCCTGATTGGGAAAAGTCATTACTGGCAAGCCTGGTTTTTCAATTGGCTTCAAATAAGCATTGCTTAGTACTTGCCAGCTTTGGCCATCGACAGTTGCCATGAAAAGCGGTTGTGCATACTCAGCCGTAATTTCGATCTGGTGAAGGGGCCGACGGTGTAAAGTAATAGCGACTAAATCATCATGCTGAGCTAGGATTTGCTCCTGTTGATCTGCAAAACGAGATTTGATTTTTACCCAGGGCGTATTACTTAGCGGTTTTAGTGACTCCATGATCATTTCATTGCAGTAGGAGTTGAGATTAGTTACACACTCGACTTTGCTTGGAGCCTGCCAAAGAAACCACAGCACACCTCCAAGAATTCCAATTAGGACTATTAAACTAATTAATCTCTTTAGCCAATTGACTGGCGATTTTGGCTGAATGCCATTATTTGCGGTCCGTTGTTTGAGCGGTTGCGACTGATCAGTTTTCCGTTTTAGTCGGGGTGTCATTACCGTGATGGTAGCAGAGATAGACAAAGTTTGCCTAAGTTTTCAGCTCCGTCCAAGATTAAATTGTCACGTAGTTTTTCGGCACGTTTGCGCATGTATCCTCGTTTAGCTGAGGTATCCATAACTTTTTCCAACAAAGCTGAAGGAGTTAAGTCTTTTTGCTCAAGTAAAACGGCCGCTTCCGCTTGAACCATACTTTGGGCATTTTTCCACTGCTCATTATTGTGAGCAAAAGGCAAAGGAATAAAGATGGCCGGTAATGCATGAATTGTCATTTCTAAAGTTGTGTTGGCACCGGAACGGGAAATAGCTAGCGCGGCATGCTGCATAAACCAGCTAATTTCCTGCTCATCGATCCATTCACGCGGGAAATAATGCTGTTGAAGATTTTCTGGTAGTTCTAGTGCTTGCTCTTCCAGGTGACGCAAATAGCGTTGATTTGGACTGCGGCCACACTGATGAATAACGGTAAATTTGGCGGTTAGTTCAGCTAAGATTTGTCCAACCGCATTATTAATCACCTGAGAACCTTGACTGCCACCGGTAATATAAAGAATTGGTTTAATCTTGGTTGGCAACCAAGCTGGCGGGCGTTTATATGAGCGTAAAAGTTTCTGACGGATGGGATTGCCGGTCAAGATAGTTTTATGTTTGGGAAATTGATCAGCTGATTCTGGAAAAGAGATAGCTACTTTGTCGGCAATTAAGGCAATTAATTCATTGGCGAGACCAGAACTTCGAGTCTGCTCATGGGTGACAATCTTTTTGCCCTGCAGTTTAGTTACCAAAGCAATTGGCACAGCTAGATATCCGCCAAAGCTTAAAAATAGATCAACATTGTTTTGTCTGACAATCTGATAGGCTTCCCAAAAAGACGGTAGCAAGCGGGGAATCTCTAAAATATTGCGCCACCAAACTGAACGGTGAAACTTGGCGGCCTCAATCGCGTAAAAAGGAATGCCTAATTCTTCACAGGCTTCTCGCTCCTTGGCTAATTGCTCTTCTTTTTCCTGAGAAAATTCTCGTCCGACAAAAATAAGACGGATATTGGGATGATTTTTTTGAAAGTATTCAATCGTGGCTAAAGCTGGGGTCAAGTGACCGCCACCGATTAAGATTGTCTTATCAAATTCAGGGGCTTCATCTATTTTTAGTGTCGATGACATGGTGAAAATTATAGCAAACTTTCACCTTAAGCTTGTGGCCAATGCCTGGAAAACTGCTCAGCTATTTCTGCCAACTCTTCATCGGTGGCCTCAGGAGCCATCGAAGTACTAAAGTCAGCGCTAGAGTTAATCGGAATTAAGTGAATATGAGCGTGATCTTTAACCCCAAAGCCTTCAACCGCTAAGCCGATCTTGTTAGCTTTAGTAACCGCTTTTAGAGCAGGTGCAACTTTATAAGTAAGCTCCATTATGTCTTGGTAATCCTCCAGGGGCAGATCAAATAAGTAGCCAATTTCCTGTTTTGGCATAACTAAAGCATGACCGGGTTGGGTGGGAAAACGATTGAGAATAGCAAAAGACTTTGGTGATTCAGCAATCACAAAGCCTGGCAGTTCGCCATGATAGATCTTGGAAAAGATTGTGCTCATGTCATCAGTATATCAAGTAAAAATGAAATGATGGGTGAAACACAAAGTCAGTCTGCTTAGTTGGATGGAAAATCTGACTTACCGTTTAGAACTCTTGCGCTTGTTGGCGATTTTCAGCTCGTTCAAAGCTTTGCGCAAAGAAGCCTCAGCCAGAATAAAGTCACGCTGGGAAGTTTGATTTTTCATAGCTTCTTCAGCTTCCTGACGAGCTTGCTCCGCCATGGCTTCGTTAATATCGTCAGCGCGCAATGCCTCATCAGCTAAAACAGTTACCTGACCGCTAACTCCGACATCCATAAAACCGCCAGAAATGGCGAAGTAATTAGTTTTGTTTGAATTTGGTTCACGGTATCTAAGCTCGCCGGTAGCTAATTTAGTAAATAAAGGAATATGGTCAGGCAAAATGGTAATTTCGCCAACTTCCGTGGCTACACTCACCGAAGTAACTTCTGTTTTCAGTAGTTGTTTCTCCTGAGTAACGATCTCTAGTTTGAGTGTTTTGTTTGACATATTAGTTGTTTATTTGTGAGTTATCATTATTTACATTTTTCCCGCCGGTAGACTGACAAATTAATCTTTAATTGTTTTTGCCTTAGCGACAGCTTGGTCAATCGTCCCGACCATGTAGAAAGACTGCTCAGGCAAGGAGTCATGCTTGCCATCGATAATTTCCTGGAAACCGCGAATGGTTTCACTGATTGAAACATATTGTCCAGGTATGTTGGTAAACTGCTCAGCTACGAAAAATGGCTGACTCAAGAAACGCTGAATTTTCCGCGCCCGTGAAACTACCAATTTATCTTCAGCTGACAGCTCATCAATACCCAAAATAGCGATGATATCCTGTAATTCCTTATAGCGCTGTAAAATTTCCTGCACGCCGCGAGCCGCTCGGTAATGATCTTGCCCAACAATGTCAGGTTGCAGAATTTTTGAGTTAGAAACTAATGGGTCAACAGCTGGGAATAATGCCTGCTCAGACAAACGGCGTTCCAAGGCAATGGTTGAGTCAAGGTGAGAAAAAGTGGTGGCTGGAGCTGGATCGGTATAATCGTCAGCTGGCACATAAACCGCCTGAAATGAGGTAATTGAGCCTTCTTTAGTTGAGGTAATTCTCTCTTGCAGAGCGGCCATTTCCGTAGCCAGATTTGGCTGATAGCCCACTGCAGAGGGAATTCGACCAAGTAAAGCGGAAACTTCCGAGCCAGCCTGAGAGAACCGGAAAATATTATCAATAAACAAAAGAACATCTTCTTTTTTCTCATCACGGAAATATTCAGCCATTGTCACACCGGTTAGAGCTACGCGCAAACGGTTACCTGGCGGCTCATTCATTTGGCCAAACACCATGATCGTGTTTTTTAATACGCCTGAGTCAAGCATTTCGTGATAAAGGTCATTGCCTTCACGAGTGCGCTCACCTACGCCGGCAAAAACGGAGTGGCCGGAATGCTCTTCCGCAATATTGCGGATAAGCTCTTGAATAATAACGGTCTTACCGACGCCTGCGCCACCAAACGCGGCCACTTTACCACCTCGAGCAAAAGGAGCGATCAAATCGATCACTTTTATTCCAGTTTCCAGCATTTGGGCGGATGACTCTTGATCTTCTAATGTTGGGGCTGGCCGATGAATAGAGTACTGTTTTTTGGTTTTTGGTGCTGGCTGGCCGTCAATTGGCTCACCCACCACGTTGAATAGGCGGCCTAGTGTTTCCTCTCCTACTGGCACCTGAATTGGCCTCCCAGTGGCGGTCACAGTTAAACCGCGTTTCAAACCATCTGTCGGTCCCATGGCAATGGCGCGGACTGTCTTGTGATCTAATTGCTGTTCAACTTCTAGCGTTAGAATCTTGCCTTTATCAAGTTCGAGCTCTAAAGATTCCAGAAGTTTTGGCAGTTGGGTGAACTCTATATCTACGACCGGGCCGATAATTTGAGTGATTTTACCGATGTTGTTCATATTTCTCCTTATTTTAACCAGACATTGCTAAACTGGCGGTACTAATTTCAATTAATTCGGTAGTGATAGCAGCTTGGCGGCTCTTGTTGTATTCCAATTGCAGGACTTCTACGACATCCTTAGCATTATTACTGGCGTTTTGCATGGAAATCATGCGGGCGCTATGCTCAGATGCCCTGGAGTCTAAAAACATTTGATAGAGCTGAGTTTCAATATAAGCGGGTAATAAAGCATTCAAAATGGCCTGTGGACTAGGTTCGAAAATATATTCTTTGGAGAAGATTCGCTTTTCCGGAATAATTTCCTGACTTGTTACAGCTTGTAGAGGCAAAAGCGGAGTAAACGCAACTTCCTGTGACAGAGTGGATAAAAATTTCATGTGAGCAAAGGTGACGGATGAAAATTGATCCCCAATAAAGCCTGGAATCAAAATTTCACTTAGAGGCAAGATGTCTTGAAAACGTATCTTCTCTGGTAAATCTGTAAAACTGGCAACGATTTCATAACCAGATCGACTAGCAAATTCTCTGGCTTTTTTGCCCACCACGATTGACTTGAAATTGGGATTTTCCAGGGCGTAAATACTGACTGCTTTAAACAAATTAGTATTTAATCCGCCACATAAACCACGATCTGTCGACAAAATTACCAAAAGGGGCTCACCCTCATTACGCTCTTGTAAAAGAGGATGTAAGCCAGGATCGGTGAAGTTAGCAACATCAGCTAGTGATCTAGCTAGTTTTTCACTAAATGGTCGTGAGGCTAATACTTGCTCTTGGGCGCGGCGCATTTTCGAAGCCGACACCATCTCCATTGCCTTAGTAATCTTGGCAATATTCTTAGCTGAGCGAATGCGGCGAGTGATGAGACGTGAATTAGCCACGACTGATTATTCCTCCTTAACGATGTGCCAATCAGGGTGAAGTGAGTTAAATGTATGAACTATTTCCCCAAGTTTGGCTTCTATCTCATCGTTAAGTTTGGCTGATTGGCGAATACTCTTGATAAGTTCAGGCTCACTGTCAGCGACATAATTAAGAAACTCTGTTTCCCATATTGCTATAAATTCCAGTTGAATGTCATCTAAATGGCCTCTGGTAGCGGCCCAAATAACTAAAACCTGTTGCTCAAGAGATAAAGGTGTGTCCCAGTTTTGATTGAGAATACTGGAAATTCGGTGTCCGCGGTCAAGTTGCTTCTTGGTCGCTGGATCCAGATCTGAACTAAACTGAGAAAAGGCCTCTAACTCTCGGAATTGGGCTAGATCCAATTTCATTGGACCAGCAACCTGCTTCATAACTTTCTTTTGGGCGGCGGAGCCGACACGAGAGACTGATAAACCTACATTGATAGCTGGTCGAACACCGGCGTTGAACAAATCAGCTTCTAGGTATATTTGGCCGTCAGTGATGGAAATAACATTAGTTGGAATGTAGGCGGATACGTCATTGGCTTGAGTTTCAATAATCGGTAAAGCGGTAATAGAGCCCCCGCCCTTTTCTTCATTCAGACGGCAAGAACGTTCCAATAAACGTGAGTGCAGATAAAAAATGTCACCTGGATAGGCCTCGCGACCAGAGGGACGGCGCAAGAGCAAAGAAATCTCCCGATAAGCCTGTGCATGCTTGGACAGGTCATCATAGATAATTAAGACATCTTTGCCTTGATTTAAGAAGTGTTCCGCTACGGAAGTCCCGGCAAAAGGAGCTAAAAACTGCATCGATGCTGGATCTGAAGCACTGGCAGTCACCATAATGGTGTAGTTCATGGCACCGCGTTCTTCTAGTAAGGCAATTGTTTGTGCCAAAAAGCTTCGTTTTTGACCAATTGAGACATAAACACAGATCACGTCTTGGTCATGCTGATTCAGAATAGTCCCCAAAGCAATTGATGATTTACCAGTACCACGGTCGCCAATTATTAATTCACGCTGACCTCGGCCGATTGGAATCATAGCGTCGACGGCCTTGATACCGGTTTGCAGAGGTTCACTAACCGATTGACGATCCATCACTCCTGGCGCGATCTTTTCTAGAGGCTCATATTTGGTGATTTTGTAATCACCCTGGTCATCCAAAGGCTTGCCAAGAGGATCAATCACGCGACCTAGAAGCTCATCGCCAACACCAATTGACAAAATGCGACCAGTTCCGTAGATTTCCTGACCTACAGATAGATGAGGAACCTCATCTAAAGCCACAATACCCACAGTCTGATTGTTAAGATTCAAAGCTAAACCAAATTTGCCTTGACCTAAATCAACCAATTCGCTGGCTTTCAAATCATCTAAGCCTTCAGCCACCACCACGCCATCACCAAAAGAGATGACTTTGCCGGCAACTCGAGGTTTTACTGACGTCGAAGTTTGGTCAAGTTTTGTTTGAAAACGATCAAGTAAAGATGTATTTGACTTAGCCATGATGTTCTTTCTAACTCTGCCCAATCTGCTTTAGCTTATTGGCAATAGTGGCGTCAAATACCTGACCAGACATTGACAGTTTTACCCCACCAATAACTGAAGGATCGACTTCTTCGCGCAATTCAAAGTCCTGATGACCAAGCTTTTGCTGAGCCACTTTTTTAACTTTCTCGCGCAATTTGTCATTTAAACTAATAGCAGTGATTACGGTAACTAAAGTCATGTTTAGGCAGTTTCAATTTCCTTCAATCCTTCTTTAATGAGTGATTGATGTTTGGTGCTAGTTAGTTCTTCGCCGATAACTTTACCGGCAACCGCTACTACGGCTGATTCAAACTGAGATTGCAGATCAGACAAAATAGCCTGTTTTTCTTTAGCGGCATCTGCTTGAGCCTTGGCTTTAATTGCCTCAGCTTGTTTTTTAGCTTCTTTAAGTAATGTGGCCTGGCGCTCTTTAGCATCTTCTCGTGCCTCATCAAGAATTGTTTTTGCTTTTTCCTGAGCCTTAAGCTCAATATCTTTGGCTTTTTTATCCAGATTAGCCTCTTTAGCTATCGCAGACTCACTAGCTTTAATTCCCTCTTCAACTTTACGAGATCTTTCATCAAGAATACGGCGAACAGGCTTAATTAATAGCACTGTCACAGCACCAACAACCATCCCAAAATTAATCATTTGAAGGAGTATGGCTCCTACTTGTATCTCCATGGATGAACTCCTTTTCTTTTAAACAAATTTGAGTACCAGAGCAATGACTAAGGAATAAATAGCAATCGCTTCAGCAAACGCGACACCCAGAATCATTGCGGTTTGAATTTGGCTTCCAGCTTCTGGATTGCGGCCGATTGATTCCAAAGCCGCTTTAACAATAACACCAATAGCAATAGCCGGACCGATTCCGCCAATACTCATGGTGAGAGCAGAAGGTAAATTTTCCATATTTTGTATCCTTTCTTTACTTTAATGATGGGCTTCTGTAGCCATATTTATAAATACAAGGGTCAGCATGGCAAATACTAATGCCTGAATAAAGCCGACAAAAATCTCTAAGCCAATAAATGGCATGGGCAAGACTACCGGAACTAAGAATGAAATAACGGCAATCAAGACTTCGCCAGCAAAGATATTACCAAATAAACGGAAAGCAAAGGATAGAATCTTAGAAATTTCCGATACTATTTCCAATAGACCAACAAAGAAAAAGATTGGGCTGGAGAAATTAATGTATTTCTTACCATAATTAATTCCGGAGAATTTAAAGCCATAGTATTGAATAACTGCCACTGATACTAAGGCCAGAGCAATTGTCATATTAATATCAGCGTTAGCACCTCTTAGCAAAGCAACACCGGTGTGTTCATTTTCTTCTTCTAGATGGACTTCTTCAGTCGGATTTTCGACCGCGTAAACTTCAGTTGTATTGCCAGCTCCAGGGATGTTGGTCAGATGTATGCCAGGTTCACCAGTGTAGATAATTGTATGGAAGCCTGGAAGTAATTCCACCCAGTTGTTAAGCAGGATGAAAACAAAAAATGCGGTAATTATCGGTGCAAAAGTGGCAGTTTTCTTAGCTGAGTGAGTAATGGTGTCAATAAATGAGTATAGACCGCCTACAATTACCTCAAGTAAGTTTTGCAAACCAGTTGGGCGATTAGTTAATTTTAATTGTGAGCGAGCGTAAAGCAGAAAAATAATTAAAAATACGGTAACCAGATAGCTGGTAAATAAAGTATTGGTAACTTCAAAACCACCAATGGTAAATAAAGTTTCCGGTGTGATTGCAATATGTAACTGTCCAGCCATAAGCTACCCTGCTCTATACAGAGATATGTCGGTATTATCAGTATAACTACCATATTTTGCAACAGGTGACTTATAGTCATGGCGTTTGATATAATGCCTGATCAGCATCACAGTATGTTTGGCCCCATCGTCTAGCGGTCTAGGACACTGGGTTTTCATCCCAGCAACCCGGGTTCGAGTCCCGGTGGGGTCACAAGCATAGAAAAATCCGCAACAGCGGATTTTTTTGTGCTTAAGACTCTGCACGAGATTGAAGTCTCTGTTCCAACGGGATCGAGCATACTAATCTACTGATCCATGCGAGATAACCCTAGTGCAAGCAAAGCGAGTGGAAGCGAGCGTGCTTGCTAGTCCCGGTGGGGTCAACCAATTTGCTCAACCCAAATTCCTAATTCCTTCAACTGCTCTTCACTCACCTCAGCTGGCGCGTCCATAACGGCGGTACGACCAGTAGAAGTCATAGGAAAAGCAATGGTTTCTTTAATTGAATCCTCGCCCGCCAGTAACATAACCAGACGGTCCAAACCGTAAGCAATTCCGCCATGCGGCGGAGTGCCTAGCTCAAAAGCTTCCAGCATGTGACCAACACTGGCTTCAATTTGCTCGTTGCTGTAACCCATGATTTCAAAGGTGGTGCGTAAAACTTCCGGTTGGTGAGCTCGAATACTACCGCCACCTACTTCAAAACCATTGCATACCAGATCGTACTGAGAGGTCAGAATTCGGTCGATATTACGCTTGGCTAAGTGGTCATCAATATGGTCTGGCAATGGGGCGCTAAAGGGGTTATGCGTAAAGGTCCAACCGCTTTGACTATCGCGAACTTCGGCGGCGTCCTTCTTATCAACTTTCTTAAAGAACGGGAAATTAATTACCCAAGCAAAGGCTAAAACACCATTCTGTTTGTCTTCTTCAGTGCGTAGATCAAATTTATCAGCACCAAATTGCTTAATTGCCTCCTGGTAGTCATAAACCGGGAACGGTTTGGTTTTAATTTTGCCGCCAGCTTGTTCAACTGCCTTGATGGTCATGTCTTCCAAAACCTTCATCACATCTTCGCGATCAACAAAGCTCATCTCCAGATCCAATTGAGTAAATTCAAACCCTCGGTCAGCGCGCAAATCTTCATCACGAATACAGCGGGCAAATTGGAAATAACGCTCCACACCAGCCGTCATCAGTAATTGTTTATATTGCTGAGGACTTTGT
The DNA here is from genome assembly GCA_964603945.1 of uncultured Pseudomonadales bacterium. Classification (GTDB taxonomy): domain Bacteria; phylum Patescibacteriota; class Microgenomatia; order UBA1400; family UBA1396; genus UBA1396. The sequence goes on along the minus strand of CAZRWP010000005.1, from coordinate 30,822 downwards.
GGTAAAGCATAGAATTTACCAGGTTGAAATCTGGAAGGAACAATAAAATCGCGCGCGCCTTCTTTGGTGGATTTTGTCAGCATCGGAGTTTCCACTTCCACAAAGTCATATTCGGCCAAAGCTGAGCGCCAAGCCTCATAAAATTCAGATCGCAAACGTAAAATCTTGCGCATTCGTTCTCGGCGCAGGTCTAAATAGCGGTATCGCAGACGAACCTGCTCATCTTCATTTAATCCGTCGTCCTTAACTTGAATTGGTAAATCTTTAGCCAAATTTAGAACTTTATACTCTGTAACAGATAATTCGACTGAGCCGGTTGGTAAGTTTGGATTGACCAATTTTTCTGGTCGAGTTTGAACTACACCAGTCACTTCAACCACTGACTCATTAGTCAGCTCAGACATCATGCCCTGTGCAATACACTGAATAATACCGGTGTGATCGCGGAAATCAATAAAGGTCAATTTACCGTGATCGCGTTTATTATGAACCCAACCCATCAAGGTGATAGTTTGTCCGACAAGTTGGGGGGTGGCCTGTGCCAAAGTTCTTCGGTTAATCATATACAATGGTTTATTCTACAACAAATAGCTCAATATATGCCGGAAATTGACATCACATCTGAACAACGCGAGGCCTTGCGTCAAATTTTTGGTTGGTTGAGCACCGAACCCAAAGAACCATTTGTATTGGGCGGCTACGCCGGTACGGGCAAAAGTACACTACTGACTATTTTGCGTCTTATTTTAAAGAAAAAACGTCCCGAATGGCGCGTCGCTTTTGCTAGTTTTACTGGAAAAGCTACCCGGGTATTAGAAGCAAAACTAAATGATGAGAAAGCGGTTTTTACCAAGGACAGAATTAGCACCTTACATTCCTTGTTGTATGCGCCAATTATGGGTAAATCTGGCCAAATCGAGTCCTGGATTAGAAAAGATAAGTTTCCTTATCAATTGCTAGTAGTCGATGAAGCCTCCATGATCACGGAAGACATCTGGCGTGATATTCAATTAACTGGTATGCCGGTATTGGCAGTTGGCGATCATGGTCAATTACCTCCGATTGGCAGTAATTTTAATTTAATGGCCGAGGCTAATTATCGTCTGGAAACTATTCATCGTCAGGCGGCAGGTAGTCCGATTTTAGAAGTAGCACAACTGGCCCGAGAAAAAGGTGTTATTCCAGTGCAAAAATTTGGCGATGGCGTGGAGAAATTCAACTCGCAAAGCAGTGAGGCTCAGGTCATGATGAACGATTATTTTCAAACGTATCAAGCCAGCACACTATTTTTGACGGGTTTTAATAACTCACGTGTCCAGATAAACGCTTCAATTAGGGCCGCTCAGTGGCGAAATCCAGATCAGCCGGAGTCAGGCGACCAAGTAGTTTGTTTAAAAAATGACTGGGAAGTTGGTATTTTTAACGGTATGACTGGTAAACTGCAGAATCTGGAAGTGGCTAAGCGCGATGATGAAAAAATAATTTCTTATTACGGTGAGGTGGTAGATGAGTTTGAAAATATCATCTTTTCTGGCTTAATGGCGGCTGAGCAGTTTAATAATCCCACCACACTAAAGTTTAGCCGTATCCAGCAGAGAGAAATTGGTCAGTTGTTTGATTATGGTTATGCCCTAACGGTTCATAAAGCTCAGGGCAGTCAGGCGCCACGCGTGATTGTGGTTGAAGAACGCTCTAAGCACATGGATGATGAGGAGTGGCGACGTTGGCTCTACACTGCCGTTACCAGAGCAGAAGAAGAACTTTATATATTTGGTGTGGATCCTGAGGCCAATTTAGAAAATGAACAGTAGGCAAAAAGATTATTTTTTGAGGTAAGATCCCTTGGCTTTTCTTTTACCCCTGGGTTTAGCTGATCTTTTTTTGGGTTTAGATAATGGATCGGCGGTTAAATCTGGGGTTGAATCAGTGGTCTGAGTTTTAGCAGGACCAGACATTACTAGGTCTTCAGCAATTGGCTGAGGCTGAACTGGCTGTAAGTGAATTCTAAACACCTTTTTTAGAGCTTCTAGTTCAATGCGCTTAATCATGGTGTCAAATAAATTAAAAGCTTCCTTTTTATACTCGGCTAAAGCTTGCTCTTTGCCGCCACGAAGCCAGACGGCATCGCGCAGATTAGTCATGTTGTCCAGATGATCCATCCATTGTTCATCAATACTGCTTAAAAAGACGTAGCGTTCGATTTCGCGCAACGCAATCGAGCCAAGTGATTTCTCGCGAATATTATAGATGTCCTGAAAGACCCTTTCAAAAGTGTTCAGAATTCCACTAACTGTATTTTCTTTTTTAAGTTGAGTTTTGATGCGCTCTAAAGAATTGGTATCAAACGGAATAATAGTGGCGAGTTCGGTGGCTAAATTATTAATCTCGGCCTCATCAAAGCCATCTTCTGACCGCGCGGCCAGTTGAAGTTCAAAATGCTTGCGGAATGTTTCTGCCAGGCGGTCGCGCCAGCGCGAGTCCTCCAGATCGTCTTTGCTTTCCTCCATCTGCTCCAAAATATTCTGGCGCCGTTGGTAAATGATGGTGCGCTGGCGATTTAAAACATCGTCATAATTAACCAAATTCCGGCGTTGGTCAAAGAAGTAACCTTCGACTTTAATCTGCGCTTGAGTGATGGCGCGGGTGATCATGGGATGCTCAATTGGCATGTTCTCATCAATGTTAAGCGTATCCATTAGCTTGGAAATCTGGTCACCGCCAAAGATACGCATGATCTCATCTTCAAGAGACACAAAAAAGCGAGACGAGCCAGGATCGCCCTGGCGCCCGGCGCGGCCGCGCAACTGGTTATCAATCCGGCGCGACTCATGGCGTTCGGTACCAACAATGTGCAAACCACCGCTGTTAATTACCTCATCATGGGCCGATTGCCACTCACTAACGGCTTTAGCAAATTCTTTGTCAGTCTTAAAATTACGGGCCTCTGGTTTAGCACCGCCGAGGACAATGTCCACACCACGACCAGCAATATTGGTGGCAACCGTGATTGCGCCTGGCTTACCGGCCTCAGCAATGATAAAAGCTTCACGTTCGTGATTCTTGGCGTTAAGAGTTTGGTGGGGAATCTTGTTTTTAGTTAGCAAACGACTCAGAATTTGGTTTTGATCAATTGATCGCGTACCAATCAGGATTGGTCGACCCTGAGCATGTACTTCTTCTACTTCGCGCAAAATGGCGCTGAATTTAGCGCGGGCAGTTTTATAAACTTGATCGGTATGATCTAGCCTTTGAATCTGTTGATTGGTGGGAATAGCCACCACATCTACACCATAAATCTTGTTAAGCTCTTCGGCTTCAGTGACCGCTGTTCCAGACATACCAGCCAACTTTTCGTATAAACGGAAGTAATTCTGCAGAGAAATTGTCGCCAGAGTTCTGGACTCCTGTTGAACTTTAACGCCTTCTTTTGCTTCAATTGCCTGATGTAAGCCATCTGAATAGCGGCGGCCAAACATTAAGCGTCCAGTGTGCTCATCAACAATCACAATTTCGCCATCGCGGACAACATAATCTTTATCCCGTTGGAAAACTTTGGCCGCTTTTAAGGCTTGCTCAAGATGATGAATCGTATCAAAACTTTCCTCGTACAAGTTGGTGACGCCCAGACTCCGCTCAATGCGCTTAACACCCAAATCAGTCAAGGTAGCTGTCTTCATTTTTTCATCGACTTGATAATCAGTGCCTTTAGTTAAGGTACGGACTAATTTAGCAACTTCAAGATATTTGTCAGTTGGTTCGGCGTCAGGTGCAGAAATAATCAAAGGTGTACGGGCTTCATCAATCATGATTGAGTCAGCTTCATCAACAATGGCAAAATGCTTGTCTCGCTGAACTTGATCGCCTAAACGCTGCGCCATGTTGTCACGCAGATAATCAAAGCCAAACTCATTATTGGTGCCATAGGTAACGTCAGCGGCGTATGCTTCCTGACGGGGTACCGGCCGGAAATGCTCCAGGCGCTCATCGCCACGCTCTTCGCCGGTAAACTCGGCGTCATAAAGATAAGCCTGATCATGAATAATCACACCGACCGAAACGCCAAGGGCGGCGTACATCGGACCCATCCAACCCGCGCCAATCTGGGACAGATAATCATTAACCGTAATTAAATGAGCACCGCGGCCAGTCAGAGAATACAGGTATAAAGGTAAGGTAGCCGATAAAGTTTTACCTTCACCGGTTTTTTGCTCGGCCACTTTGCCTTCATAAAAGGCTAAACCAGCTAAAAGTTGGACATCAAAGTGACGCATGCCAAGAGTGCGGCGAGCGGCCTCGCGGACCACGGCGTACGCTTCCGGTACTATCTGCTGGAGAGTTTCACCCTCTTCTATACGTTTCTTGAACTCGGCTGTCTTGGCTTTAAGTTTCTTGTCTGATAATTTTTTAATTTCCGGCTCAAGCTCATTAATGGCATTAACCGTTTTTTGATAACGCGACAAAGTCCGTGCTTGATCATCAAAGAGCTGGAAGAGATTCTTAAGCATGTCAGTTAGTATAAATCATTCAGACTGAGAGATCAGCGGAAGATCTTTTAAGCGATTTAATAGGTAATCACGGTTGTTTTTATCTGGATCATCTAAAACCTCTTCAAATAATTCATTTAGAATTTGACCAACGCGCGGCCCAGCCGGAATATTTAAAGAGGACATAACATCGTGGCCGTTAATGGCTAAATCACTAACCTTCAATGGCTCCTGCATTTGGTCATGAATGCGCTGTTTCATTTCTTCTAGGCGCCAACTGGTTCGTTTACTGCCACTGCCAAGGCGATCTGCTTCACGCAAAGCCATAATATCTTCCATATTTTCTGGACCAACTCGGCGCATAAAGCGGCGGATGGCCGCATCGGTCATGGTGGGCTGATAATAGAACATGTGCCATCGTACCAAGGTAAATACTCGCTGAACATCATCTTTAGACATGCGTAAACGCCGTGCCACATCTCTAGCGACTCTGGCACCAACGACCTCATGATTATGGAATGAATATTCACCAGGTTTATCAGGCAATGGAGCTTGAGTTTGGGGTTTGGCAATGTCATGAAGCAAAGTTGCTAAGCGGACAACTGGATCTTTAGACGGACAAAGTTGGACAGCCTTAAAAAGATGTTCCCAAACATCATATTCATGATGGCCGCGCTGTTCGACACCTTTGGCGGGAATAATTTCCGGCAAGATGTGATTTAAAAGTCCAGTGGTAGCCATGATTGTCAAGGCATCTTCAACTTGATCAGTGACTAAGATTTTTAAGAATTCATCACGAATACGCTCCCAGCTGACATGCTGAATTTGGTCTGCTTTAGTTTGAATAGCAATTAGGGTTTCAGGATCAATTCCAAATTTTAATTGAGCGGCCAAGCGAATAGCTCTAAGCATACGTAAGGCGTCTTCTTCAAATCGCTCATTTGGCTGGCCAACTGCCTTAATTACTCTTTGATCTAAATCAAGTTTCCCCCGATAAGGATCAAACAATTCCGCTGATAGATCAATTCTATCTGGCATGCCTGCAAAATCCTTAAAAACTGCTGATTGCTGATCCTGGCTTGTGGTTAATTTAATTGCCATGGCATTGATAGTGAAGTCACGGCGCTGTAAATCATCTTGAATAGATTTTCCCCAGGTAACTTCATCTGGCCGACGGTGATCAGAATAAGTACCTTCACTTCTAAAGGTAGTGATTTCATAAACCTGAGATTTGTCTTCCAGCAAATAAGCCTCTGCATCTAACTGTAATTGTTCATATAGATGCTCACCAACAACACTTACTGTACCGAAAATGTTTTCATAAAAGGCTTCTGGAAAGACGGCTTTAATTTGATCAGGCAAAGCGGAAGTGGTGAAATCCCAGTCATGAACCGGACGATTCAACACCAGATCACGTACAGAACCGCCTACTAAATAGAGGTCATATCCTGCCTGATTCATAGCCGCTGTAATGGCTATTATCTCCTTGGGTAGCGAGAGTCTCATACCTGGTAATCGTAACATGACAATGGTAGGGTAAGAGAGTGCAAATTATCACTTCCTCTGATGAAATTATTTCTAGCCAGGATCAGCTGAAACAATTATTGCTTGACAGAATTCCTGCCAATCAGCAGTCTGGTTTTTTAAATCCGGTCTCACCACTAGAATTAGCAATTGAGGATTTTGGTGTTTCTTCAGCAGAATTGGATAAAGCGGTTACTCTAATTGAAAAAGCAATTAAAGACCAACAAAAGATTTTAATTTTTGGTGATTATGATTGTGATGGTGTCACTGCCACCGCGGTTTTATGGGAGGCCTTAAAAATCAAAGGCGTTTCGGCACAACCATTTCTGCCACATCGAGAAAAACATGGCTATGGACTCACTCAGACTGCTCTGGATGAAATATTGGCTATCCAAAAGCCTGATTTGGTGATTACGGTAGATAATGGCATCGTCGCGAATAAGGAAGTTGCCTGGCTTAAAGAGCAAGGCGTCAAAGTAATTATCACGGATCATCATGAGCCACACGGCGATTTGCCTAAAGCAGATGCCTTGATCCATACCACGCAAGTTACCGGAGTTGGTGTTGCCTGGTTATTAGGTCGAGAATTACTGAATAATCGACAGCAAGCTGGCGAACTATTAGATTTAACAGTTTTAGGTACCATTGCCGATCAGGTTCCACTAATTGGCGCTAACCGAAGTCTAGCCACGGCTGGATTATTAGCCTTGCAGCAAACTACCAGGCCAAGTCTACTGACTTTAGCGGAGTTGGCCGGTACCGATTTATCACAAGCCACTGTCAATACTATCAATTACTCGCTGGCGCCCCGAATTAATGCCATGGGCCGCCTCTACAGTGCCATGGATGCCTTGCGCGCCCTAGTGACTCGTAATCCCAAAAATACCCGAGAGTTAATGAGTAAGCTCAATACGGTTAATGGGGAACGTCAAGATATCACGGAAGCCGCCATTTCTAAGGTAAAGGACTCACTGCTTAGTACTCCGGAAGATAACTATGTGTTGGCGGTTGGTGATTACCACGAGGGCGTAATTGGTTTAATTGCTAGTAAATTAGTTGATAAATACCACAAACCAAGCCTGGTAATATCCAATCGAAATGGAGCATATAAAGCATCTTGCCGTAGTATTCCAGGTGTTCATCTTACCGAACTGCTTCGCTCGCTTGACAGTGATTTATTTACTTCTTTAGGCGGACATGCCATGGCGGCCGGATTCTCCATTGAACCGGAAAAATTAGCTGAGTTTCATAATCAACTTAGAAGTTTGTCTCAAAAATCCATTTCGGCCGATTTGCTAAAACCTCAACTAAAAGTGCTCGGACAGTTGGCGTGGCCTTTATTAAATCTGGAAACAATGGACACAATTAATCAATTCACGCCATATGGAGCGGGTAACGAAGAACCATTATTCTTACTAAAAGATATCGAGATTGTTGATCAGCGACCGGTTGGCAAAAATGGCGCTCATTTAAAGATTCAACTTCGCAACCTAGCTGATGGATTGTCGGCGTCGGCAATTTGTTTTCAATTTAAAAACAAATTGCCTAACAACTTAGCACCAACACAACTAGCCATACGCCTGAAAACCTCAACGTACCGGCGCGGAAGTGTAGATATAGAAATAGTAGCGGCGACCTAATTGCTGTGTCACAATAGATTCCATGGCTTTTATTAACCGTTTAATTCAGTATCGTATTCTGATCGCCTTGTGGTTGGTGGTGATCGCGGTTGGATTTGTTGGCGCCCTACTTCAGTTTTGGCAAACTTTGGCTTCATCAACAAAATTGCCATCAGATATAACAAACACCATTGAGCCACCTAAAATAGCCCAATACCAATTGGAAGAATCAGCTGATCAACCTTTTTATTCGGCCAAGTCGGTCTGGATTTATGACAGAAATAGTCAGGAGGTGTTGTTTGCTGATCATGCTAATACCGCCACGGCGCCAGCTTCGCTAGTTAAGCTCATGACAGCCTTAGTTGTTTATGAAAACACCGATTTAGATGAGATTGTCAAGATTGGCTCAGCCGCCGCTGTCCCTGGAAATAGGGCGAAATTCTTGCCTCAAGATGAGTTCACCGTTAGGGATTTACTGACTGCCATGCTGGTCTTTTCGGCTAATGATGCTGGCGAGGCGTTGGCTAAATCAGTTAGTTCACCTACACCCTTTATTGACCAAATGAATCACAAAGCTAAACAGCTAGGCTTGGAAAACACGCAATTTGCCAATGTTACTGGTTTGGATGATACGGCTCAGTTTTCAACTGCTGAGGATTTGGGTCGATTGGCCGATCATTTTCTAGATAACCCCTTTTTGGCTACCACAGTTTCCCAAGAATTAGCTATGGTTAAAGAGTTAAATACCGGCCGTCTAGACACCATTTACACTACTAATAGCTTATTGCAACGTGGCCCGGAGTATTTAGGCATTAAAACCGGTACAACCGATCTGGCTGGGCAGAATTTGATTTTCCGTTATCGCTCAACTTGGCCTGTATCGATAAGCTCAACAGAGCAAGACTCAGAAATATTGCCCACTCAACCAGGTTCGCCGAGTACCACTTCCAGTAAAACAAACTTGTATGAGGACAATCAATCAGCAGAGCTTACACAGCTCAAGGATTTGGACCTAATTGTCGTTATCTTAGGGAGCCAGGATCGCTACGGTGATGCCTTAAATTTAATTCCCTGGTTGCAGAAGTCCTTACGGATTCAGGAATTTTAGGTAAGATAGTAACAGCAGAGATATGGCCAAAGCACAAAACAAAAGCAATTTATCAACTTGGGCTCATTACGGCCGAAGTGCCGTCAAATATGGCTTGATTGGTATTGTCTTTTTAATTGTGGCGCGTTTTACCCTAACCACGACTATTAGTATCTATAAAGCACTAAATCCACCTGGGCCACCTCCCCCAACTATGGGCTTTGGTAAGCTACCCACTCCTTCTTTCCCGGCGCAACTTCCGGAAGACCGGCCAGAAGAAATTAAACTTGAAACTATTGGTCAGCGCTTACCAGATTTTGGCACCCAAATGCCGGTTTATTTAGTTCCAGGTAATGAGCTAGACTTGTTAGCTTTAGATCGCGCTAAAACTAAAGCTTCTCAGTTGGGTTTTCTATTTGAACCGGAAAAAATATCCAGCACAGTTTATCGTTGGCGACAGCAAAATCCTCTGCCAGCAACTTTAGAAATCAATATTGTCGATAATTTGTTTGATTTAGAAACAGATTGGGCTTCATCAGTTCCGCTTCTGGACAAAAAATTTATACCGGACGAGCGTCAGGCGGCCAGCGAACTGCGAACATTACTTCGCAGTATTAATCTGAGTAATCCTGACGTGGCTACTGCCAGTCCCAAAGTCAAATATTTACGAGCTTTAGCGGGCGAAACCAAGGAAGCTAATAGTATTAGCGAAGCCGATTTTGTCCAAGCTGATCTCTATCGAAATATTCCAAACGGCCTCCCCACCGTTACCCATATTCCAGATCACGGCGTTATCCGTGTCGTATTTTCCGGTAGCCGCAGTCCTGGTGAAAGAATCTTGCTGTTTAAGTCTTTATATTTCCCGGTTCTCTGGGAAACTCCCCAAACTTATCCCTTACAACCCACCCGACAAGCCTGGGAACAGCTTTTATCTGGCCAAGGTTATGTCACACGCAAAGGCAGTGAGACAGTCGCCGTCCGAAATGTGTACTTAGCCTACTATGAGCCCCCGGCTGCCAACTCGTACTTTCAACCAGTTTATGTTTTTGAGGGAGATCACGGATTTCAGGCCTTAGTGCCAGCGCTTGACCCTCAAGTGTATGAAGTTTTTAACGCTCGCTAATTTCTTCTGATTATTATTTTTAATTTCGTTAATTATTAGAGTTGGAGATGATCTTCCAGGCAAGTTGCGCTACAATTCCCCTATGAGTTTTGATAATGTCCGCACCCGCGTCGCACCCTCACCCACCGGTATTGCCCATGTCGGCACGTTGTACATTTCACTTTTTAATTATGCCTTTGCCAAGCAAAATGGCGGCCAGTTTATTGTCCGTAGCGAAGACACTGATCGATCTAGATTTGTTGAGGGCGCTGAACAATTAGTCTTAGATACGATTCAATGGGCTGGTATTGAGCCAGATGAAGACGTGATAAAAGGTGGTCCTTACGGGCCCTATCGCCAGTCAGAAAGACTAGAAATATACCAAAAATATGCCCAACAGTTAATCGACAATGGTCAGGCCTATTATTGCTTTGCCACTCCAGATGAATTACGAGAAATGCGAGAAAAACAGCAAGCGGCTGGTCAGCCACCAAAGTATGATGGTCGTTACCGAGACTATCCGCTGGATCAGGCCCTTAAGCGCGTGAAAGCTGGTGAACCTTATGTGGTCAGAATGCGTGTTCCAGATGGCGAAACAGCCTGGAATGATCTGATTAGAGGTGAGGTTAAGATTAATCATCAGCAAATTGACGATCAGGTAATAATCAAATCAGATGGGTATCCGACCTATCATTTAGCCGTTGTAGTCGATGATCATTTAATGAAGATCTCACACGTCATTCGCGGTGAAGAATGGATTAGTTCGACGCCTAAGCATATTTTGCTTTATAAAATGTTTGGCTGGGATTTGCCGGAATTCGCGCATATGCCATTATTGCGTAATCCTGATAAATCAAAGCTATCTAAACGAAAAAACGATGTCTCAATTGTTTCCTATCAGAAAAAAGGATATTTGCCAGAAGCATTACTCAACTTTTTAATGTTGCTTGGTTGGTCGCACCCGGATAATAAAGAAATTATATCTTTGGCTGAGTTTATTGAGGTATTTAGTTTTGAAAGAATGCAGAAAACCGGTCCAGTATTTGACATTGAAAAGCTAAATTGGATGAATGGTAAATATATCCGTGAAGAATTTGGTGATAATGAATTAATCGAGCGTTTGAGACCCTTCATTCCGGCTGATTTTCCAGAAGACAAAATCACCAAGATATTGCCTTTAGTTAAGGAACGACTAGTTACTCTAGCCGATTGGCCAGAATTATCAAATTTCTTTTATCAGTCAATTGAAGTGGATCAGACAATGTTGCTTAAAAAAGCCACGCCAGAATTAGTGGCTCAGCAATTGAACTTGACCATTGAGGCCATAAAAAGTATTGAAGATTGGAATGTGGCTGGAATCGAAACCGCAATTAGAGATCTCCAGTCGAAATACGACTGGCCAAAATCACAGTATTTTATGATGCTTAGGCTAGCTGTGACCGGCCTTAAAGCAACGCCACCTCTGTTTGAGACGATTGAGGTGTTGGGGCAGAACTTGACGCTACTCCGATTGAGTAATTCAGCTAAGATATTTTAGTGACTAACGAGTAGCATTTTGATCAGCAGACACCGGCACAGACTTTTCAGCTTCTGTATCAGTTGGCTTCTGTGTGCCAAATTCTACTCTCCTCCTGTTTGGAAAAAGACTCTTCTTTTCAATCATTCTTAGCAAATCAGCTGAGCTTTGCATTCCGAGTCTTGTTAATGCGTCTCTTAAATCACCCCTATCTCTATGACGAGACATACCGCCACTCCCTTCTGCCTTTTCAGGCATTTTTACGATTTTACACGTAAATATATGCCTTCTGCAAGTTTGGGTACACAAAAATTCAGCTAAATAAAATCATAGTATAAATTATGTTTACACCACAATTTAACAAGCAATATTAATCAAAATAAAGCTTGTCAATACAATCTATAGCAACCGTTTAACCTCGCCCTCTTGGTCAATCTCGTAGATCAGCGGCTCATCCCAGGCGATTTCGCGCTTCACAATATCGTCGTCAGAGATGTTTTCCAGTTGTTTGACCATGGCGCGATTGGAGTTGCCGTGGGCGCAGACCAGAATATTTTCGCCATTTTTGACGCGGGGTAATATCTCATCATTTAAGTAAAACTGAGTTCGGACGACTACATCGCGGAGTGATTCACCGTTTGGTGGTCTAGTAGCATAACTGCGGCGCCAGATTTGAACTTGTTCCTCACCATATTTTTCGCGCATTTCCTGATGGAACAAACCCTGCAAAATACCATAATGGCGCTCATTTAAAAATGGGTGCTGAGTATATTCCTGATTTGGAATTCCTAATTCAGCTAAAATAATTTTAAGCGTCTCGATGGATCGCGCCAACCAGGAGGTATAGAAACCGTCAAATTTGTCATAACCCAACTCTTTTAACTGCTGACCGACTTTTTTGGCTTGTTCCTGCCCTATTTCCGGCAACGGAACATCGGTGAACCCGGTAAAGCGTTTTTGTTGATTCCATTCTGTAACACCATGTCTAACTAGGACCAAAATGCCCATGCTGACTCCTTTATTTTTTGTTATTTCTTACTTTTAAATCTTCTCAATTTGCTCGGCAATCCGTAGAAGCTCATTGTATTTTGAAGTACGGTCGGTGCGAGACGGCGCGCCGGTTTTAATCTGGCCAGAATTGGTGCCGACAGCCAAGTGAGCCAAGAAAACATCTTCTGTTTCACCACTGCGGTGTGAACAGACAGCCTTCCAACCATTCTCTTGCGTCATTTTGATGGCTTCCAGGGTCTCGCTAAGCGTACCAATTTGATTTAATTTAATCAAAACAGCATTGCAACTATTTTCTTCAATGGCTTTAGCAACAAATTTGGGATTTGTTACTAATAAATCATCGCCGACAATTTGGTGGTCCTTGCCAATTCTGGCAGTTAATTTCTGCCAACCTTCCCAATCTGCTTCAGCCAAAGGATCTTCCAGCGAATAAAGAGGATATTTTTCGGTCAATTCGACTAGCCAATCTATCATTTCGTCCGGAGACTTAACTGAGTTATCTCGCTTAAGGTGATACTGGCCATCCTGGTAGAACTCAGTAGCCGCCGCATCGATTCCTAACAAGAAATCTTTATCTTCACCAATCGCGTAGCCAGCTTTAGCAATAGCAGCCAATATTAGTTCAAAAGCTTCAGCATTGCTTTTAATTGCCGGAGCGTATCCGCCTTCATTACCAACATTGGTTGAATAACCCTTGGCTTTTAAAAGTTTGCCAAGATGATGAAATACTTCAACTGACTTGCGAATTTTCTCAGCGTAAGGAATGTTACCCATCGGCAAAATCATGTATTCCTGGATATCTGTCGCCCAGTCGGCGTGAGCACCGCCATTCATAATATTAAGCATTGGTCGAGGCAAACTAGGAGTCTGACCAATTAGATCTGCTATATATTGATAAACCGGTAATTTTAGTGATTGTGCTTGAGCAACCGCAAAAGCCAAAGAAACACCTAGAATAGCATTAGCGCCTAACTTGCTTTTGAATTCTGTGCCGTCAGCCTCAATCATTGCCATATCAAGACTAGATTGCGTTAACTCTTTGCCTGTAACGAGTTCACTTAAAGTTGTATTAACATTAGCGACTGCCTGATTAACTGATTTGCCCATGTAAATGTCACTGCCATCACGAAGTTCCAATGCTTCGCGACTACCGGTGCTAGCGCCAGATGGAATAGCAGCGCGACCAAAAGAGCCATTCTTTAATGTAACCTCAACTTCAACCGTTGGATTCCCTCGAGAGTCAAGAATCTGACGCCCGAATACTTTATTAATGGCTGCCATAGGCCTCCTTTATTTTTGTATTTCGATCACCGTTACATCAAAGACTAAATCAGCATTGGGTGGTATTGAAGCACCTGCGCCGCTTGCGCCATACCCAAGTTCAGCTGGTATCAGCAAGCGGTACTGACCACCTTCTTGCAAACCAACAAAACCTTGATCCCAACCTTGAATTACACGTCCAGCACCTACCTCAAAACTAAAAGTTCCCTGGTCAAAAACCGAACCGTTAGTCAACTGGCCTTTATACTGCGCCTTGACAGTGTCGCCGGCCGCCACAATGCCACCGGTTCCAGGCTGGACTGTCTCAACTTTAAGCTCCTCGATAAAGGGCGGCAGCGGGTTATTGGCGTTTGGGTCATTAGATGTTGGTAGGTCCATAGGATTCTCCTGTGCTTGATTATTATTTTGTACGGGATATTGCTGAATATTTTGGTCGGGCATAGGGACTTGTGTGTTTTGAGGAGTCAAATCGATATCGGTGGAAACCGAACCGGCCTCATTACCATCCGGCTTGGAATTTTGGAGTTCCGATGGTGTAGATGGAAATTCTTGAGCATTATTTGACTGAGTTGAATAGCAAGCGGACAGCAAAACCGAGCTACAAATTAGAACTGCTAAAACTGGCCACCGTGAGGTCACCGACATGACCATAGCCTATACTGAAGGAACGCTTGAATCAAGAGTCAGCTATAACAATTAGCAATAGTAAATATTAGTCGTATCATGTAGTAATCAATCTCGATCTGAGTAATACTTTTTGCCTTTAAGCTGGGCCGGCAATAAATCCTGCTGGCTATACATCTCGTAGCCCTCACCATAGCCAAGTTCTTCCATTAATTTGGTTGGTGCGTTACGCAATAGTTTTGGTATGGGCAGGTTTCCAGTCGCCTTAACATCGGCTAAAGCGGCAAAATAGGCATTGTAGGCGCTCCGATTTTTCTTGGCTTGAGCTAAATAGGCAACACCATGGGCTAAATTGATTTGCGCTTCTGGATAACCAACTTTATTCACCGCTTCAAAAACCGCATTGGCCACCACTAAAGCGGTCGGTTGCGCTAACCCTATATCTTCGCTGGCAAAAATAACCAAGCGGCGAGCAATAAATTTGAGGTCTTCTCCGCCCTCAACTAAACGAGCTAAATAATATAAGGCGGCATCGATGTTGCTGGCGCGCATGCTTTTAATTAGCGCGCTGATAGTATCAAAATGCTGGTCACCTTGTTTGTCGTAACGCAATCCGGTATCGCCCAAATTCTTCAGATTTTCAATCGTAATTGAATGATATGTTTGCCAGCAGTTATCAATTAAGGTCAGCACAGCGCGGGCATCGCCATTGGCTAAACGAATGGCTTCATCTACCGCGGCTTTTTTTATGGTGGTTTTTAATTCTTTGGCAGCTTTAAGAACCAATTCTCGCAGATCATCAAGTGACAACTCCTCCAGCACAAATACTCTCAAGCGAGACAAAAGTGGTGCTATTACCTCAAACGAAGGATTTTCCGTGGTGGCACCAATTAAAATAATCGTCCCTTTTTCGACATGAGGCAGTAAGTAATCCTGTTGAGCCTTATTAAATCGGTGAATTTCATCCAAAAACAAAACTGGTGCCCGATGAGATTGGGTAAGTAATTTCTGACCCTGATTAGCCAAATTGATAACATCTCGGACATCACCTTTGCTAGCGGCCACTGCGGAAAGCTCGTAAAATTCTCGTTCGGTGGCT
The DNA here is from genome assembly GCA_964603945.1 of uncultured Pseudomonadales bacterium. Lineage (GTDB taxonomy): Bacteria > Patescibacteriota > Microgenomatia > UBA1400 > UBA1396 > UBA1396. The sequence goes on along the minus strand of CAZRWP010000005.1, from coordinate 15,475 downwards.
TTTGCCAAGATGCGCGCTAAAGTAGTTTTTCCAACTCCAGGCGGACCCCAAAACAGCATGGAAAATAATTGTTTTTGGTCAATTAGTTGGCGAAGTGGCTTGCCAGGACCAATCAAGTGCTGTTGTCCAACCACATCATCTAGAGATAGAGGTCTCAACAACATCGCTAAAGGAGAATCAGTTTCGGGCATTCTTCGCTCATTATGACAAGAAATGCTGATCTCAACAAGTACGGCTATTAAATGCAAATTTCTATACTAAGTCTTTAAAAATTTATCCGAGAAGAGCACCTCTGGATTGGTGATTAATTTCTGCTTGCGCGCTAAAGATTGACCATTATTTGATGTTTTGTTTAGCCTGGTGTTTGTTTGGCTGGCGATCTGGTCATTTGTTTGGATTGAATCTGGAATGATTTGGTCCAGAGGTTGTTTATCAGCCTCAAGTACTTGGCGATATACTTCTTCATAAGCATCGGTCATTTTATCGGCATTGAAGTTGGCAAGCGAGTGCTCACGGCAATAAGCTCGGTCAATTATTTCTATCTCATCTACCTTCTCAATCATCTCAACTGTATCCTCAACAATAAAACCAGTTTTACCATCTTCAATAATTTCCGGAATTGAACCACGCCTGAAAGCTATAACCGGACAGCCACAAGCCATGGCTTCTATCATGTTTAAACCAAACGGTTCTCTAAAGGAAATAGGATGTAGTAAGCACATAGCTTTACTCATTAAATCATTTCGCTGATGCTCATCCACTTCACCCACCCACTTAATTTGATTGTCATTGAGATAGGGCTCAACTTTTTCTTCAAAGTGTCGGCGGTCAATTCTGTCCAGTTTAGCTGCAATGATCAGTGGCAAACCCAGGGTGCGAGCAACTTCAATTGCCACATGCACACCTTTCTCCTCTGACATTCGACCTACAAATAACAAATATCCCTCATGCTCAGCGCTAAAGGGGTAATTTTCCATGTCTAAGCCATTATGAATCACACCAGCATGGTTAATTTGGCCTGGATTTGGCAGTTGCGCCTGAGAAATTGTCACCACATACGGATTGTTGAACATGGTGAACATCTTTTTTTGATTGACGGTAACGGGACCGTGTAAAGTCATAATCACTGGTTTTTGGGCCAGATGAGAAGTCGGCAAGCTGATGTAGTGGTGATGATCATGAATCAAGTCAAATTCCGATTGCATCTTATAGGCTTGACCCAAGTTCATCAGTGGCCACTCATTTAAGCCATAGAGATCTCTAATGCCTAATTCACGCATGGAACGTGGAATAATGCTTTGTAATGTGCCAGAAGTGAGTGAGTCGCCAGAGGCAAATAGTGTTACCTCATGACCTCTTTTGAGCAAATTTTCTGTTAAGGTGTAGACCACTCTCTCGGTGCCACCATATTTTTTGGGAGGAACTCTTTCGATAATAGGAGCAATTTGAGCTATTTTCATATTTCGGATTTGTCCTAATTCATTTTTTGTACGAGAGATTATCATGATAATTTTGCGATATAACATCAAAAGAAATGGGCAAGAAAGCCGTAAGGTTACAGTTTTTAGTAGTTAAATTGTTCAAAATTCAATTGAACTATGACCAATTAATTGATTATTTTAGAGGCGTCTTGTGTTACAATTCAGAGGTTCTCGGGCCCGTAGCTCAGTGGTTAGAGCGGCAGCCTTTTAAGCTGCGCGTCGCTGGTTCGATCCCAGCCGGGCTCACTTTTCATACTTTTATGATATTTTTGTTTCTGATCCAATACAATGTGACGGCTTTTACTTTTTTAAGCTGATTTATTTATTGAAAATTTTGTTGTCGGGATTTCTTACATTTTCTTTACCAAGGCAGGCTAGACTCGGGTTTTATTTAGGATAAATACTATTTATTTTTAATAATAACTAACTATTAATTTAGATTCTATGAAAAGAAGCTTTGACATTGAACGAAGTGGAAGATCCAGAAATGGTTCTGGTAATTTCCAGGCATTTCAAGACTCAGTTATTGAACTAAGAGCTCAGACAGCAAATGATGATCTCACTAATTTCGTTCCCCCATTTAATTTTGAAAGCATTGATCGCGAAATTAAAGAAAAGAAACGACCAGAACCAGAAACTGCTAAAGCAAATAGGGCGCCAAATATAATGGATCATGGGTACAATTTAAGCAATTCACTAATTACGGAAGCTCACTACACAGAATTTTCTCCTTCGCAACAGAAGTTGTTTAACTGGTTTGTTCTTCAGTTGAAAAAGTATGTCAAGATGCCCTTAAGTGACTCGGATTCTGACCGCGTTCCAAACCGAGCTTATCTTGACAACACAACCTTAATTGCCAGTATATTGCCTGAACTATTAGCGTTATTTCATATATTGCAGAACTCAGATTTCTATTGGCAATCTCGATTAAACAGGGTTGATCAAGAAATTCAGAGTATTCTCAGCCAAATGTCAATAAATAATTTATCCAGTGATGATAATGTCGAATTGGCTAAACAAATAACTCAGCTCAGTTTAAATATTTTGCATGCCTTAGGCTATAAATTCAGTTTAGAACCACTTGAGGCAGAAGATCATGAATACCCCCTAAAAAATCTACCAAAGTTAGCTCAACAAAGAATGAGGTGGGATAATCCGTGGTTTAAAGTTAAAGATTGGGGAAAAATTGCCTCGAAAAAACCAAAACATTCATCTCATCTAAGATTCACAACTGAATTGGTTGATTCAGAACGCGAACTAACTAAAGCTGAATTTAGTAAGGAATTATTGAAGAAATTTGATGACAAACTAGACCAATTAGAGGAATTTATTGTTAAGCCGTTTATTCAATTTCATACTCGACCAGGCACATCTGAGCAAGCATGGTTACATGCCAGTAGTTCTCTGCCTAGACAGCTTGTTTTCAACCATAACCGCGGCCAACCCAAGGAAATCAGAAATGCCAGACAACTATTAATGGAATTTATTGATTCGATAGACAAAGTGGGTGGGGTTATTCCATTTGAATTTTCTGAATTAAAAAAAAGAATTCAAACCTGGTTAGATTTAACCGATGATCTGTTTAAAGTGCAACTTTTAATTCCTGCCCATCAGCTAAACCAAATTGATTTTTCGCAAGCCGTCCAACAAAAAGTGCTCTCAACACCGGGTCACAGATCTTTTTCCCAAAAGCAAGTCGTCCACCCCACCCAGGTGCTGAATGTCTTTAATTTGCTCCATGGATATTCTCAGTTATCAGAGTCTAATGGATCTATGGCACCTGGGATCATTACTCAAGTTGTAAATAATGAACCGATTGCCCTCTCAAGCAAAATCAGGAAAACAGCTTTAAATAGAGATAAACTGGTCTATAGCTTTTTTAGATTTGAGTATTTAAGCCCAGAAGATTCGACGCGGTTTGTCAAAGATTTAACTCAGCTGGTCTGGGAAATTCTATTTTTATATGGCCGTCACTTTACCAGTCGTGAAAACAAGACCATGGTAAGTAAAACAAGATAAGATAGAATTGAGCCTAAATCCTCTTAATAGAAATAACTAAATGAAAAATAAGTCTCATTTGGCCATTGATGTAAAAGATTTAGTCAAGCGTTATCACGGTGAGCCGGAGAACGCGGTTGACGGAATTGATTTACAGGTGAAGCGTGGCGAGATCTTTGGTTTTTTGGGCCCAAATGGCGCTGGTAAGAGTACAACCATCAGCGTTTTAGTAACGTCTTTATTTCCAACTTCTGGTCAGGCGATTGTCAATGGTTTTAATGTTAATGATGATCCAGATAAAGTTCGCGCCACAATTGGAGTTGTTTACCAAAAGGTTTCCTTGGATGAAAAGTTGACGGTTGAGGAAAATCTCCGATCTCACGCCGTGCTGTACGGCCAAGCCGATTATGCTCCGCTGTATTCGCTGATGTCAGACAAGTATAAGCGCCGGCTTGATGAGGTGCTGGAGCTGGTAGGCTTGCCGCAAACCAAGCACCAAGTGGTCAAGAAGCTGAGCGGCGGCATGCGCCGCCGCGTCGACATTGCTAAGGCCTTGTTCCATATTCCGCAAATCCTGTTTTTAGACGAACCAACGACCGGTTTGGATCCGCAAAGCCGACGCGCTATCTGGGATTATTTAATTGACTTGCAAAAAGAAAAGAACTTTACCATGTTTTTGACCACCCAATACCTGGAAGAAGCCGAGGTTTGTGACCGTCTCAGTATTATTGATCATGGCGAAATTCTGGTGACCGACACGCCAGACAAGTTAAAAAAGCAGATAGGCCAAGAGCTTTTGTACCTTCAGCCGACAAAGCCCAGTCAGTTAAAAAAAGAGTTGGAAAAAATGAAGATTGAGTACCAAGTTGGCCGCAATCAGATGTTTATTATTGAGACAGCCAAATTGCCGGCGCAAAAAATCATTGCTCAGCTTAAATCAGATATACAAGAAATTAACATTCGCCAGCCATCGCTGGATGACGTTTTTATTCACCTCACCGGACGGAAAATGGATTAAATATGAATTGGAATCAACATGACTTGGAAAATATTTAACATGAATTGGCGGCGGGAGCTCAACAATATTTTAATGCTGGCCACGCGGGATCTGTTAAAGTTTTTGCGTGACAAGGGCAGAATTGTCGGCACTTTTATCTTTCCGATTGTCTTTTTAGGCATTTTTGCCGTGACCTTGGACGCCGGTATCGGAGCACAGCAACTCGGTTTTAGTTACGTGGATTATGTATTTTCCGGTTTAATTCTGCAGACGATCTTCCAGAGCAGTTTTATGGGCATTGTGTCTTTGATAACTGACCGCGAGAAGGACTTTTCCATGGGCATTTTTGTCTCGCCGATCAGCCGCGCTTCAATTATTTTAGGCAAAATCTTAGGTGAAAGTTTTGTTGGCCTAGCTCAGGTGCTTGGATTGATGTTGTTTGGTTTTTTGGTCAATGTGAGTTTTCCGCTAACAACAATCTTCAGCGCCTTACCGATTATTATTTTAGCCAGCTTTGTGGGTGGTAGTATGGGAATATTAGTCGCCAGTCGCCTGGATACACCCGAAAGCGCTCAGAGAATCTTTCCATTTTTGGTCTTTCCGCTGATTTTCTTAAGCGGCGCCTTTACACCGGTCAACAATCTGCCGTTAATTTTGAACATTTTAAAGTCCATCAATCCGCTTTATTACGGCGTTGACCTAATGCGAAACATTTTATTCATGGGACGGCCAGAATTTGACCTGGTAGTTTCCAATCCAATCTGGTACGACGCCACCATCTTTATGATTTTAGGCTTGATTTCATTTGCTCTGGGCACTTGGCTGTTCAGCAGTAAAGAGGGGAATAAGTAAACTTTATTTTTGATCAAGCTGAGTCAAACTTAAAACCACTACTCCGCCACCAATTAGCCAAACCCAAGGGTATAGCAAGGCGGTACTAAATAAACTGTGGATTATTACCGCGCCTAAAATAGCTTCGGCGGTTGGCGCTAATCTCAGTTTCCAAGCCAGGGTCATTAAGATCAATCCAAACAAGAATAATCCAGGTATGCCGGCTGAGAATAAGATGTGCAGATAAGTATTATCAACCGCGCGGGCGTGACTCGTGGCGGTGAACTCCGTTTTTTCTTCTGATAGGGCTTGGCGATGAAGCTGAAGTGAGCCTTCGTAGTACCAGCCTCGGCCGATTAGCCAATTCAGGCCACTAAAATCCTGGGTGTGGTAACTCAATACTTCGGTGCGCGCCTCAATACTGTTAGTTCTCAGTAATTTTTGCCCCTCTCCCCCGCCATCTTTAGGAATCAGCAGTATGGCCATTATTAAGAGCGGCAAAGTTAGCCAGATGATTCGCTGGCGCTTTAAAAACGCGTAAATCAAGAAAGCTGAAATATATGCTATGTAAGAAGCTCGAGAAAATGACAAGGCTAAGCCTAAAACAAAGCCGGCAAATAAAATCGGCCACCAGCTGAAGATGAGTTTCTGGAGTTTGGCACTCTCTAAGTAGCGGTCAAAACTAAGGACGGCACCAAACACCATCAGCAAGCCAAAAAAACCGGGATCAAGTAACGTTCCCATCGCTCGACTTAAATGGTCGTCCCAACCTAAATACACTAACTGACGGGTATCAGGCAGAAGCAAATACTGACCCAGTCCAAAGAGCAACTGTACCGCGAGCCAAGCCATTAAGCCATTAAGAACTATTCTGCGGCGATCCGGATTTATCTTAAGATAAGCGCCTAAGGAAAACCAGCTTAGGGCATATAAAACTAATCTTAGCCAGTATGCCAATCCAACTTGTAACAACTGAAAGTTATCAGTAATCTGCGAGTTGATAATAGTGATCAGCAATAGCCAGCCGACCCAAGCTATGACAAGCCAAACAGCTGGATGTTTGAGCATGTCCAACCAAGCAGATCGATGCCGGTACAAACTAAATACAACCAGGGCAAGCAAAAGTATTTCATGCAGACTGATCAAGCCAATAGGTGTTGATAGTCTTTGCCATTGGCCCAGTAAAGAGGTCAGACCAATTAGGAGGAGCAAAACCTCAGTTAGTGTGATGTTTTTCATAGAGATAGATGCGCACAATCGCCGAATAATATGACATGCATAAGGCGTGAGCTAGACCAGGAAAACCGTCAATTATTCCGCGTTTCCAGAGGAAGTTGTAGCATAATTTGAGTTTAGGATAGATTAGCAGTTGTATTAGTAGAGTGCTAAGCGACTGGCGAGGTCTGACCGCAGGCTCCAGAGCGGCGTAGCGGTTTAACTTTGCTATAAATTCGGTTATGTTGGCTGAGTTGTGGTGGGTAATGGTGAGGTCTGAGTGTTTGACTTGGTTGGTTGGGAAATCCCAGACCTCATGCACGGCGCGCCGCCAACGACCTTGTCCGGCTTTGGTTTTGGCTAAACGGATCAGGCGCTGGGCGCCACCGTCGCCGTGGTGTAATTCCCGGCCTAAAAATACCTGATGGCGGATAATGGAAAAGGCGGTGGCGCCCTCCCCAGATTCCTCAATGACTTCCTTTTCAAGCAAGCGCTGTAGTTTATCAAAAAACGCGCCCGCTGGACGCTCATCGGCATCTAAAAACAATGTCCAACTGCCTCGGGCCTGACTCAAAGCAAAGTTGCGCTGGGCAGAATAGTCATTTTGCAAAGCGTGGCTGACAACTCGGACTTGAGGTCTAGATTTTTCCAATTTAGATAAGGCAGATAACTCAGATTCAGTAGAGTCATCATCAATTATTAAAATCTCAGAAATCCAAGCAGGAACTTTGCCAATTAGCGCGGTAATTTCCTGACTTTGATTACGATGCAAAATCGCCAGACTCAAACTGTTAACCATATTTAGTTACCAATTTCTGCAGAGCAATTGTTTTGGCTTGCCACATTAACGGAGCCACCACCGCTACAGATAGCAAGATGGCCATGGCTGAGCCTTGCAAGCCTAGATGCGGAATTAGTAAATACAAGCCAACCACCATAATTAAAGTGCTGGCGCTGTTAATCAAGAAGTTTATTCTGACATGATCACTAAGAATAAAGACCGGGAACCAACTGTTCATCATGCCACGCAAGGCGCCGCTGATTAGCAAAATTTGCACAGCCGAGACAATTCTTTGCCAATCTTCACCTAAAAGCAAGCGAATGACTGGACCAGCCAAAATAAAGCCTGGCAAAATTACCAGCACATTCCAATTGAGTAGTCGCCACTGAACCGAATCGATTAATTTTGCCATTTCAAGCGGTTTGTTAACCAATTTTGCGTAAACTGGATAAAGGGTATCGCGCAATGTATTACCAATTTCAATCGTGACCGCGCTCGATAATTTGTAAGCCATCTGATAAAAGCCTAAGCCTGAAGTTCCCAGTAAGCGCGCAATTATCAAGTCATCCAAGTTCTCATTTAGATAGGTAACAATGCCATTAACAATGACGTATTTTGTTTCAGAGAATAATGGCCAAAGTAGGGAGAGCTTAAATTTCCACCAGGCAGGACACGGTCGGAATAAGATAAAAGATAAAATTACTTCAGCCGCTACGCCAACAACCACACCCCAAATCAAACCAATTGCACTTCCGGCTAGAAAAACAAATATTAAGCCAGACAAAATATCGATTAACTGCAAACTAACGCGGAATAATGATTCATGGCCGAAAGCCAACGTCTGTTGATAACGGATAATGGCTGGATTGATAAAGCCACGCAAAATTGGCACCAGCAAGGCCCAATGCAAATAGGTGGTTATATCTGGATTGTCAAAAATACTAACTAAATATGGCGTCAGCCAGTAGATGGCCAAAGAAATAATAAATCCTCGTACTATTGAAATAATCCAGGCTGTGTCAAGGTATTTATCTAAGGTTTTTTGGCTTCTAATCAAAATTATGTTGATGCCAGTTTGGGTGAAAACCTCGGTTACAGCAATGACAAGCAAAGCTAAGCCAAAAGTTCCTAACTCATATGGCGCTGATGAACCTAATAAGCGAGCCACAATTACTAGGCGCAATAATGACATGCCTTTAGTGCTGTAACGCATTAAGGACATGAAGGAAAAACCGCGGATCACCGGCGATTGCCACAGCTCAACCAAATGTGATCTTAATAAGTTCATGTTAGCTCAAGCTTTCTGAAGAATCGGTAAAAATGGCAATGAATTTTGTCAACATTAGAGTCATCAAGCCAGCGGCGATGCCACTCAGTACTGCCATATCTGTAACTAATTGTAGCAAAGGTATCCAAATATAACTTAAACGGTTTGTAAAGGTAAATTTCAGGGTTTTGGACATCAGATAAGCCAGGTAAATCCAAATACTGAAAATAATACTCCTTGGTTCTTCAAAATAATGAATAGTTAGCCAGACAGCGAATATAAATGCCATGTAGCGTAACCACATGGTTAAATGGCCAAGTCGCCAGGTTTTGGCTAGTATGTCACCTTTAGTTAGGTTGAAAATCATGGTGAAATAACTAAATATATTGGCTCGTCCTTGCCAAATAACTTTGGCGCCTGGTGCAAACTCACTTTTGATACCAAGGCGCTGAAGACGCTTGGCAAGATCGTAATCTTCGGCATAATTTAGCTGAGATTTAAACCCCTTGGCCTGATTAAAAGCCGATCGGCGAATGGCCATGTTGCGGGTAGCTGGCAAGGGATGCGAACCTATTTCCTCAAGTGGCACCAAGACCATTAGACCTTGCGCTTCTTGCCAAGCAGAGCTGTTTTTGACCCAAGTAAAGCCGCTGACCAGCTTAGTTTTGGTTGATTTGGTAAATGGCTTGAGCAAATTGTCCAGCCACTCAGCTTGGGGGTAACAACCGGCGTCGGTAAAAACTATCAAGTCGTGTTGGGCGGCCGCGACACCTAAATTCCGGCCTTGCCCTCTGGTGGCATTGCCAACTGTAATGACCTGCTTGGTACCCTGGCGCGGCCGCCAGGCCTTAGCCACTGCCAGCGTGAAGTTTTCATTTTCAGAGTCAAATCCAGCCACGGTAATTACTACTTCATCAGGCAAGCGGCTCTGTTTGTTTAACAAATTGAGGAGATCGCGCAGAGCATCGGCGTCATTTTTTACCGTGATCACAACTGAGACGCGATCTTTTAACTGTTGTTTATCGCGGTTTTCAGCCATGAGAATAGTATAACTGCTAGGAGTTTGTTAGTTTTGACTGATTTAGTACAGCTGTGCGCTTAGTATTAGTAGTATTTTCATTTTTATTTTCATTATTTTGGCTTTGTTTTAATATTGGCTCTGCTAAAGCCGCTGATCACTTAATTATGGCTGACAACTTTGAGTGGTTTGGACTTGATAAGTGGCGGGAAACCTTTAATGGCCAGCTTTTAGATCCTACTCTGCCCTGTCGAACTCAATTTTCGGATCGCGAGAGTTGGCAAATTTTTGATAATCAAGCTCAGCTGTTTATCAACGGTTCAGTGCCTTGTAAAGTCGTTATTCAACCTGACTGGTTACTAGATTTGCCGTCAGAACCGCTTTTTACCAATCACTTCAAACTTAACTTTACGTTTACGCCCCAGTGGCCACTGGCTGATTTTAATTGGCTGGTTTTATGGCAAGATCAGGATAATTATTTAGGCTTTCATCAGTTTGATCGCGCCATTTACGCCGAAAAAGTTATTAACGGTCAGTCGTATCAAATTCAACCATCATATAGAACCACAAAATTTAATACATATCAGCCGTATGACCTGGAAATTGAGTATCAGCGCGAACTTGGTCAGATCAAGCTGACGATTAATGATATAGAAACACATATTTTTACTGAACTTTCAGATGACCCTAAGCTATTAACCGGAGTTCCAGGTTTAGCCGGCAGTGTAGGCGCGGCGCGCAATATTTCTAAGGTCAGTTACGACAATTGGCAACTATGGGAGTCTGATTCTGATCAAACTATTTCCTTGCCGGTGCCGGAGTTTACGCAAACCGATCCCCGCTGGAGTGATTTGGAATATGATTCTGGCAATTTCTGGTCACCTAATGACCCAACTATTGGGCGTTGAGGCTGTGCCTTGACCAGTGCTGTCATGGTTTTTAATTATTTTGGCTTAGACAAACTGCCGGATGGACAGTTTTTGACGCCAGATACTTTAAATACCTGGCTTAACTCGCAAACAGATGGTTATGTTAACTCTGGTTGGCTAAACTGGCGAGCCTTAACTCGCTTATCTCAGCAAATAAAGGAAACTTGGCAGACTTCGGCTTTAGAGTTCACGTTTGAAAACCGGCCTAATGATTATCTGACTTGGTTGCAGGTTCAACTTTGGCGCTCCTTGCCCGTTATTTTGGCTCAGCCTAACCATTTTGTGGTGGTCAATGGTTTTAATTCAGCTTTAGAAATCGGATTGATAATCGATCCGGCAAATATTTATGATTCATTGTTGGATTTTGATAATACATGGCTGTCTGCGCGTCTATTTACACCTTCAAATACCGATCTTAGTGCGATTTCCATTTGGACCGAGTCTGGTGTCTTGGTTGAACAAGCTCAACAGATTATTCAGCCAATTTTCGAGTCATATGAAAATCGTCCAGCTTGGGTTTACGACTGGCCCAAGCCACCAGAGGGTGAGCTTTTGCTTAATCTGGCTAATTATGGAGCCTCACCGCGGCAGGTTGAGCTGTTTATTTATAAATCTGACGGCAATGTCCAACAGCTGAATTGGCTTTTGCCTGGGCAGATTGATAATTATCCGCTTTCGATTGAGTTTTATAAGGAATCTAACTCTTTGGTCTGGCGACCAATGGCCGAATTTAAGGTTATTAGCCAAGTGGAGTTGGTGTCGATGTTATCTGATCATCAACTTAATTCTCCCTGGTTGATTGAATGGTTTTTAGAAAAAGTTGTGGCTATTGAATCAGCTGATGATTTAACGTCAGCTCAATCTTTTTTGGCACAAGCTACTGGCAAACTCGAGAATTTTAAACTTAATGGTTGGCTTACGCCTAGCGCAAGGCAAATTCTTGGCAGGGATTTAGAGGAATTGGTTCAGGCACGTTGGCCGTAAATTGTTAGTTTTTTGTTAGAATTGGGAAATTTTTTGTTAGTTTTGTGTTAGATTTGAGACCAAGCTGTTAGTTTTGCGTTAGGTTTCGTTAGAATTTTGATAGTATTTGTTAGTTTTCTGTTTGATTTGACGTCACACTGTTAGTTTTATGTTAGATTTGAGACCAAACTGTTAGTTTTCTGTTAGATTTGAAGCCAAGCTGTTAGTTTTATGTTAGATTTATATGCCAAACATGATCTTCACCAGATCAGCCACTAATTTCCCCGTATAATACAGTTCTTATGACACAGGGATTCTGGGCCAATCTGCCCAAGCCGCTAATTGGTTTGAGTCCGATGGATGGCGTAACGGACCAGGCCTATCGGTTCATTATGAAAAAGTATGGGCAACCTGACTTAATCATGACGGAATTTACTTCCGCTGAGGGCATAAGCCATAACGCGACCAAGTTATTTAAAGATTTTTTATTTGATGAGTCACAGCGCCCAATAGTTGCCCAGATTTTTGGCAAGGATCCGGAGGCTTTCAGGTCTACAGCCTTAATTTTGGGCTACCTGGGTTTTGATGGCATTGACATTAACATGGGTTGTCCAGCTAAAAATGTAGAGCAACATGGCAGTGGCGCTGCTTTAATTCAAAATCCAGATCTGGCTGGGCAGTTAATTCAGGCTGTGCAAGCCGGAATTCAGGACTTTGCGGACGGCAAAACGTTAGACGACATCCCCAAACTCAAGCAAAAAACTAAGAAAATAATTTTAGAGCGTCATAAGGCTTTACCAACTGAATATCAACAGCGCCGCTTGCTTCCAGTTTCGGTTAAAACCAGAGTTGGCTATGACCAACCGGTGACCAAGGAGTGGATTAGCTTTTTATTGAAGTTTGAATTGGCGGCCATTTCCTTGCATGGTCGGACTTTAAAACAAATGTACTCTGGCGCGGCCGATTGGTCGGAGATTGGTAAGGCGGTACAAGTCAGGAACGCGCAAAACTCGCCTACCTTGATTATCGGCAATGGTGATATTGATAGTGTTGAATCAGCTAAACAACGCTTGGAAGAAACCAAGGTGGATGGCTGGCTGATCGGCCGCGCCACCTACGGCAATCCGCAAATCCTGCGAGAACTCAGACAATGGCGAGATCAAACCTTTTATTTTCCTAAACCTGCCATTCTGTCTAAACCAGCCCCAAATTCTCAAGAGTTAGCCGTCTTACACAGCCAAATTTATGAGAAACTTTATCCGGAAGCTATCTTCTGGCCAATGCGTAAACATTTAGCTTGGTATATCAAGGGTATGCCTGGAGCCGCCAAGCTACGCGAGCAATTAATGCAAGTTGAATCCGCTCAGGAAGTGGAAGATATTTTGAAGCAAGCCGATATTTTAAGCTAAGTTTTAAGGACAATGTCTCTAAGAATTATTCCAAGCTAAATTAATCGTTTTCAGAGTCATTTCTAGAAGCTAGTAAATGTCTTAAGGCAATTAAGGTTACAAAGAATTCTTTAACTTTTTCTGGAATTGCTACATCAATAAGCTTGTAGACTGCCACGACAAGCATAAAATATATCAGCAATTCTGAAGGATTCAACTCATCAAGATCAATACCTTGAATTTGTTCAAGTAATTCATCTAAATCAACTCCGAAATCTAATGCCCTTGTTTTAAAGACTTCAGATTCCCAAAATTGCTCGGAAATTGGGTCATTATTTGATCGATCAGCATAACCGTCGTCGTCAATTGAAGGTTCATTCACTTTTTCTTGCCCACTTGTCTCTGAGTCTGAGCCATTTATTTTTGAAGGTGAAGGATTATTGTCATTAGATTCTTTGATACACAATACTTGATCAACTACTATGAAGTCTGGATTGGAAAGATTGTTTTCCTGAACTAGTTCTTCTACCGTATTTCCTGTTGACTCGGCAATTTTAGTGACAGTATCGCCTTGCTTGACTATCCAAGTTGCGGTGCAACTGGCAAATTTAGCTCTATCTTGCTGCTCTTGCGCCTTGTCATTTTCATACTTTAAACCGATAATGGCCAATATTATTAGCAAAAATGGAAATAGTTTGTGACCCAAAGTTTCTGAGTGCGTGACTATTGACTCATCAACATGCTCTTCTTTCGAGTCGAATTCATCCACAAATTCATGACTATCATCAGGCATTATATTTGAGTCATTTTCCAAATGTGTCATATTAGGCGCCAATTATACCAGGGGTAAGCAGATTTTTTGCATCATTTTTGGTTGGATTCTAAAAAAGTATATTTGTATAAAGTATTTTAAATGCAAAGTTATAGTTTTGAAAATATATCTGACTGACGGCGGCTCTCGTAGTACAATAACACTCTCGAGGCTGCTTAGCTCAGTTGGTTAGAGCGTTCGATTCACATTCGAGAGGTCAGAGGTTCGAGTCCTCTAGCAGCCACACAAGAAAATAGTTATTTTTCAGCAAATTTATCTGAGGTTGTCTAAAGGCTTTTCACACGGAGCGCAAGGCTGTTGACCATCAATAGCATTTAGATATGCTTCTCGGCTTTGGCCGTTAAGTTGTGCCATAGCTAAGGCAATTTTATGTGGGTCGCCAGATTTTGCGGCCTTAGCCATGATTCTTGCTTGTTCAGGTTCAGATATAATTCTTTTTGCCATAATCAGACAATTATACAGCAATAACCATTATAGTTAGGCTAGGTTTGGGATAATTTAATAAAATCGTAATACTTAGCTATTAACTCGAATTAACTTAATTTGAATTAATGAATGCTTGTTCCATGGGATTTTTTAAGGCCGCGGTTATTAAGCGAGCCGCTGAAATTCCCCAGACATTACCTTTTTTATCAGTATTAACAACTCCCGATTGCTTCCAGTCAAATATCAAAGCCTTTGCATGCTCCTCAGCGGCCTCAAAAGTTAGAAATTTCTGGAGCCTAACATATTGCCCAATGTTTTTATCAGGTTCTGGATCTTTATCAATTGATTCATCAAGGAACAATAAGAGATGCATTTCTCTATGAAGAGTGGGGAAGCAAATAATTGAAAGGCCTAATTCTTGAGAATCGCGTTTCATATAGACTTCAAAATCAGGATCATCTGAAGTTTCATCCGGATCAGCCGGATATTCGAAGGTCATTATTACACCTGTTGGCTCATCTTCTCCCTCTTGATGTGCTTCTGATTCATTACTTTCTAAGGGATTAAGCCAATCAAAACTTCCATATCTTTCATCATCCCAGTTTTGTCCATCATCATAATTGCGATTGTTCATAGAGTTGTATTTTACAGTTTGATACACTTGAGTCAAATATTAAAAGTTCTTATCTAAGAAATGCCTTACACAACGGAGATAATTGATCTAACCAATCTTATCGAGTAAGTGAATCAGCTAATTCAGCCAACCTAATTATTTCATTTGGGTTTACTTGCCAGGCTAAGTTAATGCCACTATAACTTGTTATCTCCGGCGGTTTTTCACGCCATCTTGACACTACATTTCTAGCAAATTTAACCGCCTCTTGTCGAGTATCAAAGGGCATGGCTCTGACATATTTACCGATATCAGGTGAAGTTTGCTCATTTCCATCGACTTCAGGATTCAAATAGGCCACTATAAACCAACTTGGGCGGTGAGCACTGGCATCAATCAATGCTACCTCAAGCCGTTTCTTCGTTCTGCCTAGGACAATCACTGGCTGATCAGATGACTCTTTAGTCAAAACATACTCGGTAATCTGATCTGGTAGGTCTGACTGTGGTTCTGTGTTGTTGATCTCTGGATTTATGTCTTCTGACTTATTTGACATAGCTGTAGACTAATTTTATTTGATTTCAAGTCAAGGTAGACTTTATAGGACGTGAATATTGAGTAATTTTTGATCAGGATAAAATGTAAATCAAGTTCTGGATTCTTAAATATAGCTAAGGTTGGTAGAATGACTAATATGAGCTCTGGACCAGTCGATGTTTCAATTATTATTCCTACA
>CAZRWP010000004.1:0-86492 GCA_964603945.1 uncultured Pseudomonadales bacterium | reverse complement strand
TGCAAGATCCTCTTATTGTGCCTTAGTTGCGGGCTTTTTCTTCAGTTCTAACCCTCAGTTTAAGAAGGGCTCATGAATACAGGTGGTAAAGCTAAAGGTCTTCTTGGTTTGCTCGAGCCATTTCTCGGCTCGCTCCTTAGTGTGATACAGTTTTTCTTTGAGGAAGGAATTTCTCATTTGTTTGAGTAAGGAGTATATTTGGCAAATAGCTCAGATCATGAAGCAAATTGGCGAGTTATCGATGAGATAAGAAAGCAGGAATGGTATCAACCATGGATTGCATCGCTATAATGAAAGAAATCTTGAAAAGGAGGGCGAGTCTATGATTGAAGAATTCGGAAGATCGCCTTTACCGACTGAGTTTGGCGACTGGACTTATTTAGTTTTTGGAGACAAAGCTACAGGTCAACATCATGAGATGTTGGTTTTTGGCAATATCATCGAAGGATCATTAGGGGATTCAGAGGATGTTCTGGTCAGAATGCATTCCTCGTGTAGAACTAATGAAACTTACCATGCTGTGAATTGTGAATGTCGCAAAGAGCTCCATGAAGCAATGAGATTAATTCAGCAAGAGGAACGAGGAATCATTTTATATCTAGAGCAAGAAGGTCGAGGCAATGGCATTGTTGGGAAATTAGCTCAGTTAAATGGTATGTTTGGTTGGAAAGATGGAAGAATTGAACAGAAGCGCGATCCTGTTACGAATGAGAGGATCGATACAGACAGAGCTTATAAAGATGCAGGTTATCCCTCTGAGTCAAGAGAATTTGGTGTTGCTGGTGAGATGCTAAACTCAATTGGTGTCAAATCGGTAAGACTATTGACCAACAACCCAAGAAAAATATTGGGTATCGAAAGTACGGGGATACATGTTACTCCTGTTGAAATTCACATTACTCCAGATAATGAAATCATAGTTAGTGACTTGAAATCAAAAGCACAAAAATTGGGTCATCATATCTCTGACGAGCATCTTGTAATCAAAAATAATTCAAATGAATGACAAAGGGACAAATTTTTACTTTATCGATAAAGTTGTAAATCGGCTTGAAGAAGTTGACTCACATCTGTGTGTCGGTCTTGATATGCAATACGAATGCACTCCTGATTGAATAAAAATACGCTCTTCACAAATAAATAATGAATTATTTAGCGTATTTATTTTTTATACAACTTATGGTTTCGCTGTAATTTTGGGTAAATCTCAAGTTTATAACTGATTATCTTACAAGGCGTGCTGATTGGAAATTGGAGTCGCTGGCTAATTGTTGATGCCCAGGATGTTTATAAAAATCGCGTAAAATCTTTTCCCATAGTTTGATGGTAGCTCTGATACTTGGATCATTTGAGTGATCAGGGTGAAAAATAAAGTTTGGCGAAGCTCCACCATATAGCTTAACTTCACTAATATTTGAATCAGTGATTGGTGTTTGTCTTTCGCCTTTCCCCCAATGATCAATGGCATCAAAGATGGCGGTATCAGGATAGCCTTTAACTATTCCGGCAAAGATATCTGTCAAATCCGTAAGTGGGTATTTAATATTACCGCTTATTATTTCCCTTTTCAGATGTTTTAACGTAGTCGTTTTCCACTTATCTAGTCCAGCAAAGCCTGTGCTTGCCTCAAACTTAGTTACTCCTGGTATTCTGGTTTGCCCAGAGACTAGCTCATATCCGGCTAAATTGTTAATTCCGATCATTAAATATGATGATTGATCATATCGTTTAAGTATTTGACCCGCATTAAGAGAGATATCTCTTGGATTCAATATTCTGTCAAGCTTATTGATTATTAAAATATCATTTTCTGAAGGATCTTTAATAAAAAATTCGGTTTGACCTCGAGCGCCAGCAAGAGTCAAAACGATATTGGCTTCGACAAAATATGAGCCGATTCTTGCGCCGGCCACAGTATAAATTTCGGTGATCAACTTAGCGAGATCACTACTGCTTAATATTTCGGGTGAAAATAAGATTGAATCAGTTTCTAGTCGCGAGTCCATAATATTACATTTTTATTTTACCTAAGAGCACGGACAGAATTCCAGTGGGCGATCCGGACGAGAAGACGTTTTTGGAATTAATGAAGCATTGGAAACTTAATTTATGTTAATTAAAGTTAAGCCAGGTTAATTCCTTCCAACTCCAACAGCATCCGCTTTTTATCTACGCCGGAGGCGTAACCGCCGAGCGAGCCATCGCTGGCGATGACACGGTGGCAGGGGCAGGCTAGGCCGAGTTTATTGCGGCCGACCGCGGTGGCGACGGCTCGCACTGCCTGCGGCATACCAGCCAGAGCGGCTAATTCCTTATAGGTAACGGTTTGGCCAAAGGGTATTTGCCGGAGGGCAGTCCAGACAGCGGACTGCATGGGTGTGCCAGAAAAGTGAACTGGGAAGTCAAAAATCTTCCGTTTACCGGCAAAATACTCCGCGATTTCTTGCTTGGCTTGTTTGATCATGGGGTGATCAGATTGGCGCACCCAGTCAATTGGCATGGCGGTGAAGTTGCGGTCGCCTTCAATGTGAATACCGGCGACGGCATCATCCTCAACTACGATGGTAATGTCGCCTACTGGTGAGTCCATACAATCAAAGCAAGTCATAGGCTTCATAATTTTAAGCTGGTTTTTGTAAGAGATCAGTCGGGATTGAATCAAGAATCTGCTGAGTCCAGTCGTCAGTTTGCGCTAGAGTTTCGGTGGTTGGGAAGCCGTCAATAATAAAAATTGGTTCCAAAACCTTGGATCCCATTTTTGACAAATGAGTCTCCATAACTTTTCCAGCGGTGGCAAACTCGGGATACATCGAATCACCCAAGGAAAAAAGGGCGCTGGTAACTTGGTTATAAACTTGCTTGTTTGCTACAGCGGTTTCAAAGAAAATAGTGGCTAAGGGGTTCATTTGGCCGTCATCATAGGTTGAACAACCCCAAAACACTAAGTCAAATTCAGCTAAATCTGCGGACGGAGTCTCAAATAAATCAAATAATTTGGCCTCGATATTTTGAGTGGCCAGATATTTTTGAATTTGAAGGGCAATAATCTGGGTATTGCCGGACATACTGGCATAACCAATTGCGATTTTCATAACTTCTCCATTTCTAGTACCTGATTATAAGGTGATACACTATAGATAGCCAAATCAAAACAACGGCACCAGCGTTTATGAGTTATTTACAGAAGAAAAAATCAAAAAAAGCGGCCAAGAAGGCGGCTTCTAAAGCCGCTACAGCAGATTCGCCTGCGGCTAATTCAACCAAGCCAACGACTCAGGTTCATGGCCAATCAAAAATGTTTATTGGCCGACGTTCCGGAACCCGCTAATTTTTTACCGCTTAAAATTACTTTTCATTTGGTCAGCTTATAGTGAGATAGTTACAACTGTTTAATAATAGTTACGATAGCTAGCAATAACAATTTAATCTTAAGCATCGGTAATATTGCTATTGACGACACTAGAAAATTAATGATTAGATAAGAGCTATGGCAAAAAGAAGATCAAAGCGAATTTCAACTAATCTGCGATTAACTCGATTTTTCCGAGTTTATAAGAAACACCTTATCTACCTTGTTCTCATGGCGATTGGTTTAGTAGCAACTGTGTTAATGATTCAGCGTCCAACCTTTAGATTGACGTGGGCAGGTATTGCTGCCAAACCAACTCATATCAAAACAGTCAAGGGAACTTCCTCATCCAGTGAAAAGGTAACGTCAGGAACCGTAACTGCTTCTGCCACAAATTTATATGTTGCCACAATTACCACTAAGCCTTATGTTGAAGTGAATTCTGTCACCGGAATGGGGATGGAATGGGAGCAACTAAGGTCTCAATGTGCGGGCCGTGAAGCGACTGGTGTAGATGTCTGGGTAGCTAAAGGGCGACCTAGTGCTGATGGCACTGTCACTGCTAGCCTAGATAATGATGTTAAGAACTCAATAATTGCAGTTTCCACTTTTAGCGGAGTTGATCTGACAGATCCAATTAGCCACGTTTATGGTTTTAATACTAATGGTTTAAATGGCGAATGCTCTGGCGGTAAAGACACTAAGGAGTATTCCGCTTCGATCATCTCAACAGATAATTCACTGGTTTTTGGCGCCGTCGCTACCAGACTGCGCACACATAAAGCGGGATCTGGATTTACGGAAATTTTGGATACTCGATACGGTAAGCGAGCGGGCGATCAAGCTGGATTAGCTTTGGTAACTAGATATAGCGCAAATTCTGAACCAATTGCTTTTAAAGGCACGCTTAACAGTTCTACTGACTGGGCAAGCATAGCTTTTTCCATTAATGGACTTGACTCGGTAGAAATTCCAGCCCCGGAAGAACCAACTCCATCGCCAGTGGCTGAGCCAACACCTACTCCTAGTGAGCCGGCCCAACCATCTCCTACACCGCCAGCGGAAGAGCCAACTGTGCCATCTCCAACCCCAACATTACCTCCGGCTCCGCCTGTATCTACAGCGCCGGTCAAGGGAATCTGGACTTCACCTGATGAACTCAGCCAAATTCCAATGTCTGGTGATGCCTGGAATGCAGTTAAGAAGGCGGCCGATAGTTTAGCTGACAGTCCCTCGCCTGATCTAGACGATCAGAACGACACGACGAATACAGACGTATTAGCGGCGGCGATTGTCTACGCTAGAACTGGCGATGCCAAGTACAAGAGCAAAGTTGTTAATGCTCTCATGAAAGTTGAAAAGTTTGTCCCAACTGGCAGAACTCTAGCTTGGGCTCGTGAAACCGGTGCTTATGCGATGTCAGCTGATTTAGTTGGCTACCATACCCCTGCTTTTGAAAAGAAGATGCGGGATATGGCTGAAACTTACATCGGCTCGCAAACACATAAAAATCTCTTGGATATGTACAAGATGCGTCCAAACAACTGGGGCTCACAAGCATTTTCCTCACTTACAGCTATCTATGCCTATTTGGGAGATACAGCTAAGCTCAAGGATGTTCGAGATTACTACGTAGCCAGTGTGACCGGTCAAAAGACCGTAGCCAAGTATGGCTCACTGTCATGGCAGTGTGATCAGGACAACCCGTACTGGATTAATCCAAAAGGCTGCACCATATCTTGTGGCGGCCAAGTCAATGTCGACGGAATAATTCCTGATGACATGCGACGTGGAGGAAGTTGCTCAACAACGCCTGAACACACTGGATATCCATGGGAAGGTCTGCAGGGATTTGTCGTGGCTGGTAGAGTCTTAGAGCGAGCCGGTTTGCCAATCTGGAGCGCAGGCGACCGAGCTATCTGCCGAGCCGCTTCAGCTTTGCAAGACGGTCGCTTTGGCAGCGGGTGGAGAGCAACTGGTGATGACGCCTGGATGCTCACCTTCCTAGATTCAGCTTGCGGAACCAACTGGGCAGATAGCTACTCAGGAGCAGAAAAGTGGAAGCACGGCAAGAATGCCGGCTGGCCATATGTAGCCTTATAATCCAGTTATCAAATAGTTTGAAGTTTGAAGAACCGGCCGTAAAGGCCGGTTCTTCTGCTTTCAGATTAAGTGCTATCTAAATATTGTTTCAGCTAGAATCTTTCCAAATTAGAATTTGTAGCAGTTATCTTTCTGTATTCATACATTATTCTCACAAAACAAGACTAGTTTTATATTTGCTGAGTAATAAAAGTAATAAATTAACTGCTTTTATCAATAGAAGAAAAAAATAAATGAGACTTAACAAACTTCTTCATCAAACAAAAGTCCCGCAGCAATTACTACTAAATACTGCCATAGGTATAAGACAATGGCCTTCTTATTTTTCGAACCATTTTCATGTCACCCTAAAAAGTTGGAGCGGTGCTAGCTGATTGATATTACTAGCTGTTCCAGGATGCGCATCCGTGACATGAAAATGGGAAGGTAAAAAAAACAAAAGGAGGATCATGCAGAAGTATATTCTGTCAGGACTTACTAGCGCAGCGGCGCTGTTACTGGTTGTTAGTCCAGTTAGTGCTTTCGGGTTCGGGGGTGGATTCCCCTTTCCACAGCAAAGTAGTGGAGGGGTTGAAATTCACAATAAAGCCAAAGTAGACAACTATGTATCAGTTGATGCTAATACAGGGGACAACACTCAAACGCTAGGTGCTTCGTTACGCGGCTCTGGTCGACTTGAGCTCAAAAACACCATGTTTACTGGCGATGCCACAGCGGTTGGTGAAGTCATGAATCAAGTTAACATTGGTGATGATTGTGGTTGTGTTCCAACTAGGTCTAAGCTGAAAATCAATAATGATGCTGAGGTTGATACCGACCTTGTGGTCAAGGCTGACACTGGTGACAACAAACAGGAGATAGATGCCAGTTTATCTGAGCAGTCAAATAAAACGCCTAAGTACACCAAATACTTTGGCAGGCATAGCAAGCCAGCTCTAAAAAAGTCATCAAGTTCTCTTAAAGCCGAGAATTACATGGAGACTGGTAATGCTGAAGCTGGAGGATATGTGTGGAATGTAGTCAACTCTGATTACTTAATGGTTCAATAAAATCATTCTGAATTTGGCAGGCGCCGCCAGCGGCGCCTGCCCACACCCTTAGAAAAACAATATGCAAAGATTTTTCGCTCTCATCTTCACCCTTGCTTACACAATTCAATTAATGTCGCCCGTAATTATTTGGGCGCAGGATACCGAACCACTTTCTAATGTAGAAGTAGTTCAAGATTCCTCTACTTCAAGTTCTGACGATAATAGTAGTGAACAAAACAGTGAAAGTACGGATACACAATCTAATGAAAGCGATCAATCTAGTACTGATGAAACAACTAACGAAAACCAATCTACTGATTCTACTTCAACTGATGAAACTAATTCATCAGATGTAAACTCAACTCCTACAGACAGTGGCAATTCAGATGAGTCCAATCCAGACACTTATGCTGATCCCACCCCTATACCTTCGCCAGAGATTACACCCTCACCTGCGCCAATAATTTCGCCAACACCAACAGTATTACCGTTAGGCCAGACTACACCAACTCCTTCGCCCACTTCAATAATTGACCCAACGGCCACTGCCTCAGCAGATATGGCAGCTTCAGCTAATAACGAATCCAATAAATCCTCAAATGATTCTCCCGGTTCAAGCAATTCTTCCGACTCAAAGCAGTCAGAAAATAGTTCAAGTGACAGTTCTGATTCTACGGATGCAACTGCTACTAACGAGGCTGTACAACTGCCCGACGAAACGGAGCTGCAAACCGGCAGCTCAGCGGGCGTGGCTGATTCAACCACGATTATCAATACCCAGCTACAAAATTCCTGTCTTCTGATTGATGCCTATAATCTGACTGGTGAAGAAGACGCTGACTTTTCAGATTTATATTGCACCATTCTTGAGGAGCAGCCAGCGCAATCAACTTTGTCAACCGAGCATTCTACCCCAGAAGCTCAATTAGCCGATGACTCGCTCAATCAGTCTTCAGCCACTCCAACTTCAACTCCAACTCCCAGTCTCAATAATAATTTCCTTATACCGACCACTTCCACTTTGGATAACTCAGCTGAGGTAAACCAAGAGGTAGTAGTAGATGCCAACACCGGTGATAACGAAGCCGAAGCCGAGGACTTGGCCGCCATTTTGACCGGAGATGCCGTTGCTTTAGCTTTAATTCAGCAAATTCTTAACACCACCTTAATTGATTCTCAGCTTATCTATCAAATTTTTAATATTTGGCCAAGCTTCCTCGGCGATTTAATTTTGCCCAGACAGGATCAAGTTGTCGCCGACAATTCTGGCAACAGCGATCCATGTACAAACTGTGGCGGAGCCATAACTCTGCTTAATAATGACGCGCTTATCAATCAAAATATTGAGGTTAGTGCTAATAGCGGCGGCAACTCAGCCACTGGCGAAGAAACCTGGATCGAAACCGGCGACGCCTATGCGGCGGCCAACGTTATTAATCTGGCCAATTCTGAGCTAAGTGATGTGGGTTGGTATTTGCTGCTCTTTAATGTGGCCGGAGTGTGGAGCGGTCAGCTTTTCAATTGGAATAGTGAGTATGAAGCTTTAGGTTTGCCAACCGGCCAGTTCGCACTCACGGATAATCAAGTTGCTGATCTAACCAATTCGAATCAGTCGGACTCAGAGAATGACAATCATAATTCATCTTCAGGGTTTGGCAATCAATCCACCGTGGAGATCAATAATCAGGCAACACTGACGCAAAACGTACAAGTTTCGGCCAATACAGGTGGCAATACGGCTACGGCGGAGGCGGCTCTTATCTCAACGGGCAACGCTATCAGTATCGCCAATCTGTTTAATTTGATTAATTCCCGGATTGTGAATAGTAGTCTATATATCGGTATCATTAATATTCTTGGTAATTGGACCGGCAATGTTCAGCTGGCTTATCCAGAATTAGCGGTCAGCATTGGTGGCAACCGCGAAGCGGTACCACTGGGTGAGACCGTGACTTACCATGTCAATTACCTTAACAAGGGTTATGACGACGCTGATGATGCCGCGATTTCGGTAAATATTCCGGCCGGCATGGAAGTTATCAGTTATTCGCAAGCTGAGTCTGGACAGCGCGGTTCAAACAGCGTGAGTTGGAATTTAGGGGAAGTGCCAGAAAAACACGGTGGATCATTGACAGTCACCCTACGCGCGACCGATTGGGAGAATTTGCCGGTAGCCGATAGTCAGAAATCATGGCTGAGCAGTTTAGTCCCGTCCGCTCAGGCGGCGGCTAATGAGCGCCAAGTCACTATTACTACACAAATTTCTTCAACAGAGCCGCAATCGTCTACCAAGGCTAATCAGGCTAAGGTGACCACGACGATCTACCAAATTGTTGATGGTGACGATGGTAGCAATGGCACCGATGGCGAGCAATCAGAGTTGCCAATTGGCGGTCAAGATTCAGCCGATAATCAATCAGATGAAGATAGCGACTCTGACGCAAACAACTGGCCGATGTCGCTGGATGTCCGCCACAATGTGGTTGGATTTATTTATCCTTTAGACACGGTCACCTTTAATGTTGAGGTCGGAAATGAGGCAGACGCACCGGTTAAAGATTTGGTGGTAATTCACGAAATTGTCCAGCAGGGTGAAGTTCTGGTCGAGATTGGCTTTCCGCTGGGCGAACTGCCGGCGCACAAAAAAGGCCAACTCCAGTTTGGTCTGGAGATTCCGGACCTGGCGATGGCTGAATATCAGATATTTGAAACCAGAACCTGGGTCGAAGCTCGCAATAATAAAGGCCAATCTATTGTAACGCCAGTTAAGACAACCAACTTTGGCGTCCAGCCGCGCTTATTTGGCTGGATGTTTGAGAACGTGCCAACCGTAGAGGCCGCTGACGGCTTACTAATTGATGAAGCCCAAGCGCAACCAGAAGTATTAGGCGAGCAGGTGGTGCAGTCGGTCTCAGCTGAGACTGACCAACGCCGCTGGTGGGTGCTAAGTGGACTCCTCTTGGCCTTCCTCATGATTCGCATTATTAGAAACCGACATGATGAAGTTGAGAGTAATCTCAGCTAGAGATTTGGCCGACACTTTAAGCTAGAGATTTAGCTTTAAGATTGGCGCGGTGAGTTAAGCTAGAAGTTTAAGCATTCAGTTAACAACAATGCGAATACTGTCAGAAGTTGAAACCTATCCGGAAGCGTACTGCTTTTGGGCGAACCGGTTGGTGGCCAGACGACCCATTTCTTGATACAGCTGAATATGTTGTTTTTCCAGTCGTTCCCAGGAAAATTGGGTCGCAAATTCTTGAGCCAAGCGGCCTAGTTTTTTGCGGACGATTGCGCTTCGGGAAAACTGATGAATTGATTGGCGCAAAGACTCAATATCTAATGGCTTGATAACCTTGGCAAAAAGTTGACGCTCCAACTGTGTCTCGTTTGGATGACGCTGAGTCACGATAACCGGCAAACGGTGTCTAAACATATCAATTAGCGGCTGATGGGTCAGGTTTACCCCCATGTCAGACGGTAAAATCCCGAGGTCACTGGCAACTAAATAGCCAGAAATAAGCGTGTCACTAATCCGCTGTGTAAAACGAACTTGATTATTAAGTTTAAAGGTTTTTATTTTGGTCTGCAGTTTGTCCCAATATTTTTGCGTCTGTATTTCTGACAGACCCATGCTTTTATTACTGCCCATGATCAACAAGCGCAAATTTGGCCGCCGGCTTTGAGCTTGGGCAAAAGCGGTTAGTAAAGTTTCCAGACCGCTCTCCGGCTTGACGCCACCTAGGTAAGTCAAAATTATGGCGTTGACCGGCCAGCCGTACTGCAACTGAAGCTTCTTGCGCACGCTGGCGCGGCTGGCCGGATACTGCTTTAGATTTCCGGCCGGCCTGAACTGCCGAAGCCGGCTTTCAAACTCAGGGAACCGACTCAGCAGTAAACGAGTTGTGTAATCAACCGTGCTAATAATTATTTGTGATTGCGCTAGGAGCGAGTAATTCTCCCGATCCCATTGGTAGCGCGCTTCGCCCCAGCGATGCCAGCGCCTAACCAAATCATTAGATAAACCGCGAGGAAGCCATTCGCGATTACCATATTCGTGCAAGGTCGAGACAATCGGCATTAGACCGCCAAAACCTCGTAGTAAAAAAGGCAACCAACCAATAGCTCGGCGGAAATGATAATTAGCGGGCGCGTGCTGAATGTGCAAAACATCTGGTCTTTGATGGAGAATGGCTTGAGTTAGCGGAATTAAATCTCGATTTCGCCACCCACTAACGGTGCCAAAAACATTGTCCTCCAGGGTTTGGTCAGCCGAGCTAAAATCTGTCAGCAATGCCACGTCATGGCCAATGTCAGTCATTTTTTGTTTAAGCAATTGAGTGTAGCGGGAAACATCGTTAATCTCAGGTAGATAACTTCCCGACAGCATGACAATTTTCATCGATAACCAAATTTAAACCAGCTATGCCAAGATTGCATATGAAACAAGTGAGAAACTCGTAATCAAACGTAATTCAAAATAAAAATAAATGATAAAAATAAATGGGATGCTGAACATGTGGAACTTTTACTAAAAAAACAAACGAAGCCAAACAAATTGACCTCTTGGAGACCTAATCGACATTCGCTATACTGATTTTTATATGTTTAAGTGGTTGACGTTAATCGTTCCTTTAACTGCGGTCTTAGCAATTACGGTCTTTTTTGCCATCGTAACGGTGGTGCCGATTGAGTGGGGCAGCCTGGCAGTAGCGCCTAGCCGGACCATTACCGTTTACGGCACTTCTCAGGAAAAACGGACTAACGAGATTGCATCGTTTACCGCTGGTGTTAATGAAGTAAATGCTGATAAGCAGACGGCGGTTGACCAGGTCAATCAAAGTGTCGAAACGATTATTGCTGATCTTAAAGAGTTTGGCATAGCTGAAGAAGATATCAAAACTCAAAATATTTCCATCAACCGGATTGATGACTCCTACAATTTGAATAATCCGAGTCAGGAAGTGCGTTGGTCAGCCAATAATTCAGTGGAGGTTATCCTGCGCCAGGCCGATCGGGCCAGTGAACTAGCTGACCTTCTAGCTCGTTCAGGTGCGACTAATGTTTATGGTCCAAACTTTCAGCTGGACAATGAGAACCGCTCGGAAACTGAACTACTCCAGAGTGCGATTGAAGATGCCAAAACCAAAGCTGAGCAACTGGCCACCAACGCCGGCGCCAGCTTGGGTGAAATCCTGACCATTGATGAATCCATGAGCCAGAATAGTCCGATTGTGCCAATGTTCGAATCACGCCGTCTAGGCGGCGGTGGAACGCCAGTCGAGCCAGGCACTAGTACCGTCAGTCGGACGGTTATGGTGGTGTTTGAGCTTCGCTAGTCGCATTCATCAGAGAAGTTTAAGTTAGCACTCTCGCGTGGAGAGTGCTAATTGTATATATAGCTTATTATTTGCTGATGCATCAATCAAAATCTTCATATTAACCGATTTAGAAATAGTGGCCATATCAGCTATTATTCGGCGAGAGCAGTCAGAAAACTTAATGGCAGAAGGCAGTCGCTCATGTAGCTTGTGTAGAGATATCTACTTAATCATCTTCACTAAAACGATAGAATCTAACTATATTCAAGCGGTAAAATTACAAAATATTTACCAAATAATTACAATAAATGCTTATAAACAGCTGATGGCGATAAAGGATTTGACTTTCGAAAACATTAGTGTAAAACCATTTTATAAGGGTAAGATCATAGACTTTCCTGAGCTAGATCCTCCGGCTTATATTGATCAAGAATATCGATTCAACCCTGAATATCAAAAAGCTCATCAGCGTTACTACAACTTGCTCAATACAATATTAAGTAACCTGCGATTATTTATAAATTCTCATCAGCAAACCAAGTCTAGGCCAACGCCTCCAACTCCAAATAGCAATATATTCAATGGTAACGCAATTTTGCCACCAGAGAATAATGGTCAGCACTATAATTATCATCAGGGACGAGACGTTGTTGCTTTGCCCGAAGATATGATGGCTGGAATATATCTAAGCCCACAACTGGATGAACTAACCAGAAGGCTGGTAGATTTTGAGAATCAGCTGCATATTGCCACGACCGCGGAACAATTGGAGAGATTAGCTACCGATGTAGCCAGATGGGCGGAAGTAGAATTAGAAAAAATTATTACGGTGGCTAAAAATCTAGCTCAGGGTTTTCCAAATCAAGTTAGACCAGCCAAATTTAAAGAACAAAAAGATCTTGCCCAGAAGGCATTGCAAGCTCTATCTAAATTAAGAGCTGATAATCCACGTGAACTTATGAATCGCACCTCAGCGGTAGTAAGGTAAGTAAAATGTCAGAAAGTGACCCAATTTCCTTTGATATTTGGGCAGCCTGGATTAAACAAGGTCTGCACGCCGGCGACAAGGCATCACTTGAAAAATTTACCATGGTTGAGGTTCAAGCTATTTTAGCTGAGCTTAATGAACTAGATTTATCAAAAAATGGAAATGGTCACCGCGCAGTATCCGAAATTGACTTCAGGTCAGAAATGAGTATTGTTGTCTATGACCCACTTGCCATAAGAAAATTTCCTGAAGTAGATGTTGCGCCTGATTCTGAAACTAAAGTAATGGCTTTTAACAATGAAAAAGTTATTTTTAACGAGTTAAAAAGATTAGCCTGTATTTTTACTGATAAATTAAGCGAACTACTGACGACATTTAATAATCCAAAAGTAAAAACTAATGATAGTAACTATAATAATGACACGCTTAATATCTTTCCCGATCTAATTTCTAAATTTAAAACGAATGAAAAACAAGACTCCATTGATGCTTTAGAGCAAATGATCGCACTGATATCAGTCGAGATGGATAAAATCGAAAATCTTGAGAATCTACACACAACATTTGTAGACATTGATCATTGGTTAGATGAGCTTTTGGATTTAGCCCGATATCAAGTAATTGATCGACATAAAAATAACTCACATCTTGTTGGTAGCCTTGCCGAATCCATTAATAATTCGCCAGAATTATATAACCAGCTTAGGATATTTCTAGATTCACTTATTTTGTGGCGCAACCTATTTATGTACCTCAAGCGCGTAAGGCTAGATAATGCACAACTAACCATGTTAAAGGTAAATTGAGTTCTGTGCCTGGGGAGCTTAAAGGTTTTTGTCACCTTAACCAAAGAGATTTGTTACCGGACTAGGATTCGAACCTAGAATAAAGGCTTCAAAGGCCTCTGTGATACCATTTCACCATCCGGTAAAGGATCCTTGAGTCAGGATTTCCAGATTATAAAACAAACTAGCCAATGATACAATTTGAGTTGTTATTGAAGGGGCTTGTTTTAGTGGCTTCCTGATCTAGCCGACGTAGCTCAGTTGGTAGAGCGCTGGTATCGTAAACCATAGGTCGTGGGTTCGACTCCCACCGTCGGCTCAGTTTAGAAGATCTGGTTTAGATGTTTCAGGAATTTGTATTGGAGAACGGAAGCGAGCCGCCTCTAGCGAGGCGGCCCGCAGATTTATCAAAAGTATGTCTTACTCAGCCAAGGCGGCTTCGGCGGCGGAATCGTCGCCCTTGGTTGGTCCACCAGTTTGCTCAGCAGGCATGGCGCCGTTTTCGGCGGTCACGTCGCGGGGAGCGGCGGCGGTGTCAGCGGTGCGTACTGGGACGCGGGGAATGGTCAGCACTTGGCCGACCACCAAGCCTTCTTCAGGGGCGAGATCGTTGGCAATTTCAATATCGGTGTAGTTAAAGCCAGAGCCGTAAAAAGCTTCAGCAATTCGCCAGGTAGATTCGCCTTCTTTGACAGTGTAGCGGGCGGGCAAGTTGGCGGGAACCTGACCTTCGTCAGTTTCTTCGACCATGACTTCACCATCAGGAAGTTCTTCAACTTCTACTACTTGTGGCTCAGTTAATTCCGATTCAGGCGTGGCAACCTCACCATTTTCTGTATTCTGGAAATAGCGAAAAGCTAAAGCTCCGATTATGATTACAACAATGGCTCCCAAAATGATGCTGATAATTGTTTCGCGGTCAGCTCCGGCTACATCAATGACTCGTCTATTATTATCGGCCATGTGCCCTCCTTATATCTTTGTTTGGTTTATTATTTCTACCTTAGATTACTTCTACAGTATGACATTTTGGGCAAAGACGCAAGGAGTATTTGATAGGGTGCGTTACTCTTGATGATAGTAAAGAAGAGTTAGAATTCATGCTCTAAGGTTGTTTAGATCAAGCGCAGTAGGATACTCTTGAGAAAGTTGAACCGCTCCTTGTCTATGGCCTAGGATTCAATATAATATGCATCTACGCGTATTTGCGCGGGTGGTCGCGTGGTGTAGTTGGTTAACATACTTCTCTGTCACAGAAGAGATCGCCGGTTCGAGTCCGGTCGCGACCGCCAAGATAAGTTCAAAAATGTTTCATTCACTACAGCGTGAGCTAAAGCTCAAAGCGTTCATGAAACATCTTCGAACTTTTTTAGTAAGCTTTTCCCACCATTGCCTTCATACTTATTTCTTACGGTTATTCTCTATATTTATCAGCATAGATAAGCTTGGTAGAATAAGCTAATAAGTTAAAGAAGGAGTAAACATGGAAGTATTACTGATAATTCTGGGAGTTTTGGCGGTGGCCGTTATCTACGGCATCTCGGTCTACAATTCACTGCAGACACTGCTGACACAAATTGAGGCTTCGATTCAGGAAATAGGCAACCAACTTAAACGTCAGGCCAATTTGATTCCTAATTTACAGACCTCGGTTAAGGCCTACCTCAAGCAGGAAAAAGGCATTTTTGAGATGTTAACTGACGCCCGCAAGAGTGTGGACGCTGCGGTCAAAGACACCACTGGCGCCTCTCTGGAAAAAGTAGAGCGACAGCTTAATGAGGTTTTGCCCCGTCTGCAAGTAATGGTTGAAGACAATCCAGAACTTAAAAGCAACGAAACAATTCAGCAATTTATGGCTGAACTACGTGATACGGCTGACAAGTTGACCTACTCACGCCGCGCCTTGATTGACCTCACCCAGAATTTCAACCAGAAATTGGTTACTTTCCCGTCAAACATTGTGGCCAATCTGTTTGGTTTTAAGAAGCAAGCCGGCTTGGTTACACCCATGTCAGGTGAGCATGTGGAAGTATCAGTTGGTGAAACCCAAGACGTCAAAGTTGATCTTTAATTTTAATTTGAGATTAGGAGGCCGTCGCCATGTCGGTGTACAGTCAAATTGCCAGCAATAAACGAAAATCGTGGGTAATTGTGATCGGCTTTTTTCTGTTCACCATGGCGGTGGCCTATGTTTTTGCGCAGGTGATGGATTTTGGTCTGAGCAGTGTGGGTTTTGCCTTAGTTTTAGCTGGCGTTAGCAGTTTGGTTGGTTATTATTATTCTGACCGAATGGTTTTGAGTTTGAGCGGCGCGCGGCCGGCGGATCGTCAAAAAGACTTCAACTTTTACACGGTGACTGAAAACTTGGCCCTTGCAGCCCGTTTGCCAATGCCCGATCTATACGTAATTGAAGATTCCGCCATGAATGCCTTTGCCACCGGCCGCGACCCGGAACACGCCGTGGTGTGCGCGACCACCGGCCTGTTAGCCAAGCTGGACCGGACTGAACTAGAAGGCGTGGTGGCGCATGAGTTGTCCCACGTTCGCAACTACGATATTAGATTGATGTCGATGGTGGCCATTATGGTTGGCCTGATTGCCTTGTTAGGAGATCTATTTTTGCGCTGGAGCATGTTTGGCGGGCGCCGGCGCGAGCGCGAGAGCGGCCAGTTAACAGCCGTCTTTGTTTTGCTGGGTTTTGCGCTGGCCATTTTATCGCCCTTTATAGCTCAGCTAATTAAATTGGCTATTTCTCGCAGTCGTGAATACTTAGCTGATGCCAGTGCCGCCAAGATAACTAATTACCCAGAGGGCTTAGCGCGGGCACTGGAGAAATTAAGCGCCGATCATCAGCCACTTGAGACAGCCAATAAGGCAACAGCTCACCTGTACATTACCAATCCGCTCAAGGACCACCGCGACGCGATCGGTTGGTTTGCCGGTTTATTCAATACGCATCCGCCAATGGAAGAGCGAATCGCCCGCCTGCGAAGCATGTAAACGCTTGATTTAGTGGTGGGGGGGCTTTGGTCAGGTGAGCTCAATAGTTAAGTTATTTTGGTGACTATTAAAGACAAATGATTTCCTTAGTATTACTCTGATCTATTTAGTAGCGTTAAGCTAATTATTTTTCGCCTGATCTGGTGTGGCCTGCAAAATTGGCCATGGTTAAAGATTGTCACTCTCTTGATTAGACTGCTAAATAGCGATAATATATTGCCAATATGCAGATGTATCAAGTACCCGACGAAAACGTCGACATACAAGACTTTACAACTGATCTGACCGCCTTGGCCAAGGACGGTAAACTCGATCCGGTGATCGGCCGTGATAGTGAGATTCGCCGTGTGATTCAAGTGCTCTCTCGACGCACCAAGAACAATCCGGTTTTGGTCGGCGAGCCGGGAGTTGGCAAGACGGCGGTAGCCGAAGGTCTGGCTCAGCGGATCATTAATGACGACGTACCGACTTCCCTAAAAAACAAGCGCATTTTGAGTTTACAGATGTCGAGTTTGCTAGCAGGTGCCAAGTTCCGCGGCGAGTTTGAACAGCGCCTCAAAAAAGTAATCGACGAGGTGGTGGGCGCCGCCGGCGAAATAATCTTGTTTATTGATGAACTGCACACCGTGGTCGGCGCCGGCGGCGCCGAAGGCGCGGTGGATGCGGGCAATATGCTCAAGCCGGCGCTGGCGCGGGGGCAACTAAGGCTTATCGGCTCGACCACACTGAATGAGTATCGTCAGTACATTGAAAAGGACTCAGCTTTGGAGCGGCGTTTTCAGCCAGTCATGGTTGAGGCGCCAACCGTTGAGGACACAATTTCCATTCTGCGCGGCTTAAAGGAACGCTATGAACTTCATCACGGTATCCGGATTACTGACGACGCCCTGGTGGCGGCCGCTGAGCTGTCTGACCGCTATATTCCAGCTAGACACCTGCCTGACAAAGCGATTGACTTGGTGGATGAAGCGGCCTCAGGACTTAAAATTGAAACCGAGTCTGATCCGGCGGTAATCGACAATTTAAAACGGCGCAAAGTTCAGTTAGAAATTGAAGAACAAGCCTTAAAAAAAGAAAAGTCAGACCATTCAAAAGAGCGGCTAGAAGTGGTGCGCTCCGAACTTACCCAGTTGAAAACTCAGCTAGGTGATCTGCAAAACCGCTGGGAGTCACAGCAAAAATTGCTGAGCGAAATTCAAACTACAAGAACTAAATTAGAGGAGCGGCGCGCGGAGTTGGAACGCGCCCAGCGGGAAGTTGATTTAAATAAAGCCGCGGAACTGCAGTATGGCATTATTCCTGAGTTGGAAAAACAACTAAATGATGTAGTTGCCAAGTGGGAAACCATTCCGGAAGCTGAACGTCTGTTAAAGGAAGAAGTGTCCCGTGAAGATGTGGCTAAAGTGGTCGGTAAGTGGACCGGCATTCCGGTAACTCAGCTGGTCAAGGATGAAACCGAAAAACTCCTACATCTGGAAGATGAGCTATCCAAACGCGTGGTTAATCAAGTTGAGGCACTGCACGCTGTATCCAATGCTATTCGCCGCAGTCGCGTGGGTATTGCTGATGAAAATCGCCCCCTGGCTACATTCTTATTTTTAGGACCAACGGGGGTGGGAAAAACGGAAACCGCCAAAGCTCTGGCTCAGGTGATGTTTAATGACGAACATGCCTTGGTGCGCCTGGACATGAGTGAGTACAGTGAGTCGCACACCATCGCGCGACTGATTGGCGCACCGCCAGGCTATGTAGGTTACGAGCAAGGCGGTCAGCTAACAGAGGCGGTGCGTCGACGCCCCTACAGTGTGATTCTCCTGGACGAAATTGAAAAAGCGGATACCCAAATTTTCAACACCTTTTTACAAGTATTTGATGATGGTCGCCTGACTGATGGTCAAGGTCGAACGGTTGATTTTACTAATACGGTGATTATTATGACCAGTAATGTAGGTTCTGATTTGATGTTGCAGATGGCGCAAGAGCCGGAGCAGGCGGAGGCCTTGCAAAGTCAGGTTAAGGACCGGCTTCAGCACCAATTCAAACCGGAATTCTTAAATCGGATTGACCAAGTGATTCAGTTTGAACCGTTATCTCAGGAGTTATTAAGCAAAATAGTCGATCTTCAGTTAGATCAAGTCAAACAAATGCTGGCAGAGGAAAAAGTTGATTTAACTATCTCTGAATCAGCTAAAAAATGGTTAGCCGAGCATGGTTATGACCCGGCTTTTGGTGCCCGGCCTCTGCGCCGCCTAATCCAGACGGAAATACTCGATGAGGTAGCAATTAAAATGCTGGAACGGGAAGATGAGGAGGAAGTCCTAAAACTCAAGGTTGAGGCCAGCGGTTCAAATCTAACTGTCTCTTAAAAATCATCTGGTTTATTAAACAAATAATTAGTCAACTTGTTGATAATTATTTTTATCAACTTAATCCAACTAGGCGTGATTCATTAATCACTGAGTTTGAGCGGGAGGCAATTGTTAGTTTTGTAGTTGATAGAGCTTTCTCCGCCGTGAAGGCACAGTCAAACTCAGAGCCAGCCAATTTATCTGACTTTACTGAAAGCTTTAACAACTGGGCTGATAAAAACTCAAAGACTAATCAACAAGTTAGATATTACCTTCAATATCCAGCGGAAATGCGTGAGTTAATTTTATTAGCCTCAGATAAAGCATTTCGAGAGATAATCAGTGCACTCAGTAAAAGATCTTTAAAGAATCATTTGCCTAGATGATAGATTTAACAACGCTTCTCCTTGTATTTTAGTGGCAATTCTCATTACAATGAGCATATGTGGCCTGTCCGTTCTAATCGCGAAATCATGAGTATTGACGAAATTCGACGCTTTCTTGGTGATTCAGCTGACGACTTGTTGAAATTTCGCTCACCCAAAGTTTCGTCTAAGTTGCTGAACCTGCCTGAACCAAATTTTGTTGATAAGGTATTTGCTGGCAGTGATCGCAGTGACGCGGTCATTAAAAATCTCAAACGTTTGTTTGGCCACGGCCGACTGGGAAATACAGGGTACTTATCCATTTTGCCAGTAGATCAGGGTGTGGAGCATGCCGCTGGGTATTCATTTTACAAAAATCCAATTTATTTTGACCCCGAAAATATTGTCAATTTGGCCATAAAAGGCGGCTGTAATGGCTTGGCTTCCAGCTTTGGCATTTTGGGTATGGTGGCCGACCGCTATGCGGACAAGTTGCCACTGATTGTTAAACTCAACCACAATGAACTATTAAGTTATCCCAATACCTACGACCAAATTATGTTCGGCACGGTTGAGCAAGCCGCGGCCATGGGTGCCGTGGCGGTGGGTGCCACCATCTACTTTGGTTCGCCCGAAAGCCGCCGGGAAATTGTGGAAGTGGCCGCGGCCTTCGCCCGCGCGCATGAACTTGGCCTGGCGACGATTTTATGGGCATATGTACGCAATGACGCATTTACTGTGGGTAAAACAAATCATGAGCGCTCGGCGGATGTGACTGGACAGGCAAATTATTTAGCTGCGACTTTGTCAGCCGATATTATCAAGCAAAAACTGCCAGAAAGTAACGGCGGTTTTAAAGCACTGCAGACTAAGGCTAGTGATTATGGCAAGTTTGATGCCTCTGTTGATGAGCAGTTAATCGGCGATCACCCAATTGATCTAACCCGCTACCAAGTCTTAAATAATTTTGCCGGCCGGATCGGGCTTCTTAATAGCGGCGGCGCTTCCGGCGAGGATGATTTTGCCGAAGTCGTCAGGACAGCTGTTATCAACAAGCGAGCCGGTGGCATGGGCATTATTGCTGGCCGCAAAGCCTTCCAGCGGCCATTTGCTGACGGAGTTAAGCTGTTACACGCTATTCAGGATGTTTATTTATCCAAGGACATAACAGTCGCTTAGCGTTGGCTCAGACGTTAGTTCAGCAGACTTAAGCAAGAGCAATAAACAAATTTTGTTCATAATTCCGATTTTCTTTATCAGCTAGACAAATTGTGATTCCTTTGGCACTATGAATCTATGACAAAATCCCCCGCCAGTAATTTTTTTATCGATGAGGCCGCTCTCAAGGCTCTCAAGTTGGTTGCTTTAGCTTATGCCAAAGTTGATCGTGAAGATTATGCCACCGAGGGCGCTTATATTGCTGAACTTGAAGTTGAAGATCGAGCCGAAGAAGTAATAGCCGAAATCGCCAAGTTAGGTATTGCGGTCAAAGGCTATGCCGCTGACAAGTACTTTTTTACCAATATTTTGGTTGATAAGCCAGACATTGTGTTTAATTTAGTTGACACCGTTCGTGGCAAGGATCGCTTACAGCCTGCTATCCCTGGTGCCTTAGAATTATCAGAAATCCAATACACCGGTGCTGGCTTAATGGGTCTAGTGGTAGGCAACAACCGACATTTATTCAAACAAATTTTAACCGCTCATGACATTCCAACTCCTGAGTACAAGTTTATTCGTGACCTGCGCACCAGAGTGCCGGAAAATTTAGGTTTTCCTTTAATCGTCAAATTAAATGAAAGTGGCGGCAGTGTTGGCATCGATAATAAGGCGGTTAAAGAAAATCTGGTTCAAGCTGAAAAAAAAGTAAAACAAATGATTGAAACCTATAAAATTCCGGTTATAGTGGAGCGCTTTATCGATGGTCCGGAAATCACCGCCGTGATTTATGACGATGGTCGCAAAAAGCACCAGTTCTATGGACAAAAAGTTTTTAAGATTAAGCCAGATGGCAAGCACGACTTCACCAGTTTGGAATCATATGATGATGCCAAAGCCTATAAATACATAATCCCAGAGCAGGATGTTATTGATCGGGTCAGTCCGCTTTTGACCCGTGCCTTTGATGTATTGGGTTATCAGGACTACGCCAAATTTGATATTCGTTATGATCTGGAAAATAAGGTGCCATATTTTGTGGACTGCAATCCGAATACAGCTTTTGGACCAGATATGGGATTGCCAATGACTGAAGTGTTGGCTCTAAATGATGTCAGCTTTACTGATGTACTAAAGAGTCTGCTTAGCAAACACGCACGAGCAGTGCAAAAGTCAGCTTAAAAGTAAGGCGGAATCATGTCCTTTCCCCATGTCCAGCAAATATCCGAAGCCCACTGCGGCGCCGCGGTTTTGGAGATGCTTCTCGCTGTTTTAGGCGAGCAGGTAACCCAAGAAGAAATCGCGGCCGCGGCTGACGTTGAAGACACCATTGCAGAGCACGGCATGCGAGTAGACCAGATTGCCCTGGCTAGTTCTCGTTTGGCTCCTCATCTTCAGTTTTGGTACAAATACAAATCTACGCTCGATGATTTGCGCGTGGTACTTAACAAAGGCTACGGTGTGGGAGTTGAGTGGCAAGGCTTGTTTTATGACAGTGAAGAAGAAGAAAAAGTTGACGGTGACTATGGTCACTATAGTATTGTTTCGCACATTGATGAGGAGCGTAAATTAGTGATAATTGTGGATCCATATAAAGATTTTTCCCGTCAGGACCGACTGTTTCCCATTGATTTTTTCTTGCGCCGTTGGTGGGATACAAATGAAGTCAGAGATCCTCAAACCGGCCGTCCACACATTGTTGAAGATGTCCGCTTGATGTTTTTTGTTACTTTTATGGGTGATGAATTTCCAGAACATCATGGTTTTAAACGCTATTCCCGCTTTGATCGTGATGATGATTAAACTTATTAAGCTGGAAACCGCCAGTCAAACCGAGCTTTTTTAATCAACCTGTTTATCCTTGACAATTGCCATAAAATGGTCGGTAATAATTGTTATGACAACCATATTTTCCAGTACAGATCATCAAGCTGATTCCAGAGTGAATCTGTCAGTTGAACCCGCTTTAATCACTGATGAGGAACCTCCTCCGAATGGTCTAGTTTTTCAGGTGTCTCCTCATTTGGCTAAGTTATCTGAGAATTCACCGGCAATCC
This sequence comes from uncultured Pseudomonadales bacterium, assembly GCA_964603945.1. GTDB lineage: Bacteria > Patescibacteriota > Microgenomatia > UBA1400 > UBA1396 > UBA1396. Next base: position 63,990 of record CAZRWP010000004.1, on the reverse strand, counting down.
GGCGCCAGTTTTATCCGAGTGATGATGAATTGCAAATCAGCGATGAAACCTATGAAGACCCACTGTTAGAAGATAGCCATGTGGTTACCAAAGGCTTGGTTCATAAATACCCCAGTCGGGTGCTGGTCACTTTAACCATGACTTGTGCGGCTTATTGCCGCTTTTGTACACGCCGCCGCATCGTCTCCGACATGGAAAAAGGCAAGTTAACTTCAGCTGATGTCGATAATATGGTGAAGTACCTGACTGCACATCCGGAAATTAATGAGGTAATCTTTTCTGGGGGTGATCCAGTAACCGCTCATAATTTGTTAATCGAGGCGATCGACAAGATCCGCGCTTTACCCCAAATTAAGGTCATTAGAGTCCATACCCGCACGCCTGTCTCTCAGCCTAGTCTGATTACCCCCAAACTACTCAAAACATTCAAGCAGATAGAACAGCCTCTGTATGTGTCGGTGCATTTTGAGCACCCAGACGAAATGTCACCAGAAACCTTAACTGTCATTAAGAAAATACAGAAAACTGGTGCCATTTTGTTATCGCAATCGGTATTTTTAAAGGGAGTCAATGACTCAGTCGAAGTATTAGAAGAATTATTTAACAGATTAATTCAAATCGGTGTGCGACCCTACTATATATTCCGATGTGATCCGACTAAAGGTGTAGAGCATTTTATAGTGCCACTGGAAAAAGAAATTGCGATTATGACAGAACTGCGCAAACGGTTATCCGGCCTAGCCTGGCCGACCTATGTAATTGACACGCCAAATGGCTCAGGTAAAATTCCGGTCCCGTTGGATTTTTGGAAATTTGATAAATCTGGCCATACTGATTTTCTGAACAAGTGGCATGAAGTTTGGGAGTAATTTCAGCAATCCTTCTAACTAGCTGAGATTACTGCCCGCGATCTGCCGGATTTAATTTGATAAACTATGCCCTGTATGTCCAAGACCGTTTCACCTCAAGATGTTGCCCACGTGGCCGAATTAGCTAATTTAAGTGTTACTAAAGAGGAACAAGAGCAATTCGCCAAGGCATTTTCCGCTACGGTTGAAGAAATTAACCAATTGCATGAAATAGATACAACTGATGTTGAACCGACTCATCAGCTGACTGGTTTAACCAATGTTTGGCGTGAGGATAAAGTGGATGAGTCGAGACTTCTGACACAAGAATCAGCTTTGAGCCAAGCTGAGCATAGCGTGAATGGCTTTGTCGTGGTTGATCGGATAATTGAGGAGCAGTGAAATGAGCGATTTAAACAAATTAACCTTAAAACAGGCTTTAACTGGCTTAGCTAACAAGAAATTTTCAGCGCGTGAAGTGCAGTCAGCAGTGCTAGAGCAAATCAAGTCAAAAAATGATGACCTGAATATTTATTTAGATTATCATCAGGAACTGCCGGTCGAAGATGGTGCAGAACTTTTTAACTCAAGTGGTCTGCTGAGTGGTATTCCAATTGCCGTCAAAGATAATTATTTAACCAAAGACTTGGTCACGACTGCCGCCTCCAATGTTTTGCGAGGCTACCGACCACAATATGAGTCAACCGTAATTGGCAAGATGCGAAAGGCCGGAGCTTATCTAATTGGTAAAACCAATATGGATGCCTGGGCGCATGGGTCGAGTACGGAAACCTCCGACTTTGGTCCAGTCAAAAATCCGCGTAACCCGGATTACATGCCAGGTGGATCGTCCGGCGGCTCCGCCGCCGCGGTCGCCGCTGATTTGTGTATTGCCGCTCTGGGAACGGAAACAGCTGGGTCAATTCGCCAGCCTTCAGCTTGGACTGGCCTGGTTGGGCTTAAGCCAACCTATGGTCGCGTCTCCCGCTACGGCATTGTGGCGATGGGTTCATCCCTAGACAGTCCTGGTCCTATGACCAAAACAGTGGAAGATGCCGCTATTTTGTTAAATTTAATGGCTGGACGCGACGCCTGCGACAGTACAACCAGCCCTTTGCCAGTTGAAGATTACACCTCGTATCTTGACCAGCCGGCGTCTGGCTTGAAAATCGGCTTGATGTACTCAGATCTGGAAGAGCTTAAAGATATTTGGCCGCTTTATAAGCCAGCCTTGGCAGTTCTAGCGGATCTTGGTGTCAAAGTTGAGCCTGTAAAATCGATGGATCCCCGCTATGCTATTCCACTATATGCGGTCATTCAGAGAGGGGAAGTTAGTAGCAATTTGGCTCGTTATGACGGCTACCGTTATGGTCAAGGTCGCGACCAGATGGGTGCAGAAGCCAAGCGCCGCATCATGATCGGTACCTACACTTTAAGTAAAGGTTATGAAGCTAAAACATATGTTAAAGCTCAGCAAGTGCGCACCATGTTTATTCAGGATTTTGACAAATTATTTACCGAGTATGATCTGTTAATTGCCCCAACCTCGCCTGGTTTTGCCTTAAAACTAGGTGAATCAGCCAAGTATCCTTACTTTGGTGAATTAATGGACATGTTGTTGGAACCAAGCTCAATGGCTGGCTTGCCAGGTATCAATGTGCCGGTCCACTTTGATCAAGAAACTAATCTGCCGCTAGGCTTAAATATCGTCGCGCCAGCCTTTAAAGAGGGTCGGCTAATTCAACTTGCTAACGCCTTTGAAAAAGCGGCTGGTATAAATCAGTGGCTGAAAGGACAGGAATAATATGTCCAATTATACCCCAATTATCGGTCTAGAAATTCACGTTGAGCCCAACACTATTTCTAAAATGTTTTGTGCTTGTCCGGCTAATCATTTTGGCGAGGAGCCAAACACCCACATTTGCCCGGTTTGCTACGGCTTACCCGGTGCTCTGCCAGTAGCCAATGAATCAGCCATCAAGCGAACCATTAAAGTTGGCTTAGCTTTAGGCTCAGCTATTGCCAGTCACTCCAAATTTGATCGCAAGAATTACTTTTATCCTGATTTGCCCAAAGGTTATCAGATTTCACAATATGATGAGCCTTTGTGCGAAGGTGGAGAGGTGACAACTAGCCAAGGGCCGGTGCGCATTACTCGCGTACATCTGGAAGAAGATACGGCCAAGATTCAGCACGTTAAATTGTCTCCAGAGGAACAAAAGCGCGCTGGTGTATCGCAGGCGAATGTTTCCCTGATTGATTTTAATCGCTCCGGTGTGCCTTTAATTGAGATTGTGACTGAGGCAGATATGCACAGTGCCGCTCATGCCCGCGAATTTGCCAAAAACCTGGTGCAAATTTTGCGCTTTTTGAATGTTTCGGCATGTGATATGGAAAAGGGTGACTTGCGTTTAGAGGCGAATATTTCTGTTCAAAATGAGGAAGAACGTTCAGCTGACAAATTCCCGCCCTACAAAGTTGAGGTTAAAAACCTAAACTCCTTCCGCTTCCTGGAGCGGGCCATCGCCTTTGAGATTGAGCGACAGACAAAAATTCGTGAATCTGGAGAAATACCAGCTCAAGAAACCCGCGGTTGGAATGATTCAGAGGGACGTACCTATTCTCAGCGTAGTAAAGAAGATGCCGAGGACTACCGTTACTTCCCTGATCCTGACTTGCCAGAACTGGTGATTACGACTGAGTTGATTGAGTCGATTTCGGCCGACCTGCCCGAGTTGCCACAGGTATTAAAAGAGCGATTAATGGCTGTATATGGTATTAGTGAACAAAATGCTGAGGTATTTGTCTCAGATAAAGTGGTGGCCAAATCAGCTGAAATATTTTTGCAGTCAGTTAAAGGACACTCAATTGATCCCCAGGCGGCCGCCAACGCTATCGTTAATAAAAAGGTGGAAACTTGGTTATTAGACAATTCGGTTTTGGAAAGCAAGGACGAATCAGCTATAGAGGCAGAGATACAGCGTCTTATCCCTCTAATTCAGGATCTGTATAAAGTTGACGAGGTCTCCGACGCTGAGATTAATTCAGCTGTGCAAGCCGTTTTAAATGATCCCGCCAATGCTAAGGCCAAATCCGACTTGCAAGCCGGCGAGCAAAAAGTGATTGGTTTTTTTATGGGTCAGGTACTGCGCCAAATCGGCAAAAAAGTTGAGGCAGGCAGGATAATTAAGGAAATTAAGGCGCAAGCTATCTAAATTGACCTGTAAATTATTGAGTCTTTTTTTAAAAAGATAGATACGATGACTTGGTCATGTAGTTGCTTTCTCTGCTAAACTAGCTTAACCATGTCCTTTGTTCACCTCCACGTCCACACTGAGTATTCACTGCTCGATGGTCTGAGTAAAATCGATAAACTATTTGAGCGGGCTCAGGAGTACAAACAGCCAGCGTTAGCCATGACGGATCATGGCGTAATGTACGGCGCCATTCATTTTTACAATCAAGCTAAGAAAACTAATGTCAAACCAATTATTGGTTTGGAAGGCTATATGTCAGCTCATAGCCGCCACCAAAAACAAGTTAAGCCAGGCTCAGATGCTTTTCACATTACGCTTTTGGCTAAGAACTTCACTGGATATCAAAACTTAATGAAACTAACTTCCCGAGCGCACCTGGAAGGCTTTTCCTATAAGCCCCGTTTTGATGAAGAACTTTTACAGGAACATCATGAAGGCATAATTGCCACTAGCGGCTGTATGTCTAGCTTGATTTCTCAGCTCTTACTGCAAGGCAAGCGCGATGAAGCCAAAGCTAAAATTAAACAATACTATGAGTTATTTGAAGGTGATTTCTATCTGGAAATTCAGAATCATCAGGTTAAAGAGACTCATGAATTAGCCGCTGAAATGGCCAAACTTTCCCGTGAGACCGGCATTCCACTGGTTGCAACTAATGACGTTCATTATGTCGATGCTGATGACGCCGAAGCGCAGGACGCGTTAGTTTGTGTCTCTACCCGCCGGTTTGTTTCAGAAACTGAGCGGATGACCATGCTTAACTCACCGACGTTTTTCCTCCGTAGCTCACAGGAAATGGAAGAGCTATTTGCTCAGTATCCAGACGCCCTGGCCAACACTTTGAAAATTGCCGAGCAATGCGATGTGGAGATTCCCCAGGGAAAATGGGTAATGCCGCTGTTTGAAGTGCCAGCCGGCTATGACGCGGGTTCTTGGTTAAGACACCAAACTTACGAGCGCTATGAAAAAGTATTAGGCATGACTGTCACACCAGAGATTAAAGAACGTTTAGATTATGAGTTGGATGTCATTATTGGCAAGGGCTACGCCACCTATTTTCTAATTGTGCATGATTTTGTGCAGTGGGCTAAGGATCATGGCATTTATGTTGGCCCAGGTCGCGGTAGTGCGGCTGGTTCACTGGTCTCATATTCATTAGGAATTACCACCGTTAACCCCCTGGAACATGACCTTAAATTTGAGCGCTTTCTTAATCCAGAGCGACCGTCGCCGCCAGATATTGATATGGACTTTGCTGATACTCGTCGTGAAGAAGTAATTGAATACATTACACAAAAGTACGGCTCTGACAAAGTAGCCAACGTGATCACTTTTGGACGAATGGAAGCTCGTGTAGCAATTCGGGATGTGGGACGGGTTTTAGAGGTATCTTATGGTGACTGTGACCGCATTGCTAAGTTGATTCCGCCCAATATGCGCCTGCCAGAAGCAATTCAAGCAGTGCCAGAACTAAAGCAGTACAGCCAACTTCCCAAGTACAAAAAGCTGTTTGAGTTGGCTCAAAAATGTGAAGGCGTGGCGAGACACAGTTCGGTGCACGCGGCCGCTGTTATTATTGCTGATGATGATTTAACAAATTATGTCCCAATTCAAAGGGAAAATCGGGAAGGCAAGATAATCACTCAGTATGACATGTACGCCTTGGACGCTAATGTCTCAGGTGATGATGCCATTGGTTTAATAAAATTTGATTTCCTGGGCTTGCGTAACCTTTCAATTTTGGGTGAAGCGATTGAGATTGTGAAACAAACTAAGGGAATTGAAGTTAATCTAGACAATATTCCGCTTGATGAACCCAAGGTTTATCAGATGATTTCTCAAGGAAATACGACCGGGGTTTTTCAGTTGGAATCAGGCGGCATGCGGCGGGTAGCCCGTACTCTTCAGCCTAATAAATTTTCGGATATTACCGCTATGGTGGCATTGTATCGGCCTGGACCAATGGATCTTATCCCTGCTTTTGTCGAAGCTAAGCATAATCCTGAAAAAGTTCAGTATCCGCACCCTGATTTAAAGCCAGTTTTTGAGGAAACGTATGGCTTTATGGTTTATCAGGAGCAGGCAATTAACGTGGCCAATGTGATGGCTGGGTATACCTTGGGTGAAGGTGATGTCTTGCGTAAAGCAATCGGCAAGAAGAAGAAATCAATCATGGATCAACAAAAGGCTGAGTTCGTCCGACGCTCAGTGGAGCATGGTTATAAGAAAAAGGTAGCCGAAGAAGTATGGGGCTATATTGAAAAATTTGCCGGTTATGGCTTTAACAAAGCTCATGCGGCCAGTTACGCCATGGTGGCTTATCGAACCGCTTACATGAAGGTTCTGCATCCGGTGGAGTACATGACGGCCATGGCCTCGGTGGAAAGTTTGTCGCACAGCCAGCAGAAGGAAGAAAAAGTCCGCATGGCAGTGGAAGATGCCCGCCGTATGGGCATAGTGGTTCTGCCGCCAGATATTAATAAATCAGCGATTGGCTTTTGTGTTGAAGAAAACAAAGACTCCTTAGAGAATTTAGCCATTCGATACGGTCTAGGAGCAATTAAAAATGTTGGCACAGCCGCGATTGAGGCCATTATGGAAGCTCGGGCTGATCAGCCATTTGTTTCCTTTACTGATTTCCTACGCCGAACTGACTCCAGACGAGTTAATAAAAAAGTAGTGGAAAGCTTGGTTAGGGTTGGCGCCTTTGATCAGTTTGCGACCAGATCTAGCATGCTGGAAAATCTGGATGATATTCGGGCGCAGGCGGCTCAGTTTCAGAGCGAGCTAGCCGGTCAGGACTCTCTATTTGCTGAGGTGGCTCAGGAGTCAGCTACACAGGTAAAAGACACCTTTCCCCGCTTAGAAGAATATCCAGCGGCCGAACTATTATCATATGAAAAAGAACTGCTGGGATTTTATTTGACTGATCACCCCATGTCTAAGGGATTAGAGCAAATTAGTAAGCAAGCTGAGAAACGAATCGGTGATTTAGATGGAGATATTCATAAAGATCAGACTTTTGTGATTGGTGGAATTTTAAGTGGTATACGTGAAGTTCACACCAAAAAAGATAATTCAGCCATGGCCTTTGGTACGTTAGAAGATCAGTCAGGCAGTATTCGGATAGTGTGTTTTCCGCGGGCTTATAAAGACGGCAAGCGTTACTTTATTGATGACAATGCGGTTTTGGTTAGAGCCAAAGTTGATACGCGGGATGATGAATTGCAACTGGTGGTAGAAAATATTTGGCAACCTGATTTAGTTGATGATGAACAACCAATTGAAAAGAATGCGATAGAGATCACGATTCCTCGTGAGACGGATAAAAAAATCTTACAAAAGTTAGGTACTTTACTGCGTAAAAGTCCAGGCAATGTACCAATTGTCTTACTGATCCCTTCGCCAGAAGGTGATCATATTACCCGTATGAAACTACCATATACCGTAGCCTGGAGCGATGACATGGCTGGTTTTGTTAAAGAATTATTAAATTAAGCTTGAGTCTGGAATTATTATCGTTGAGTGATAAAGCTCAAGCTTATTGATATAGTTCGCGTGAGCCGCCCTCAAGCCAAAAATAATTTATTGATTTTTTGGCAGAGTTTGCCCCTGATCTTGGTGATTTACTTTCTAATTGACTGAGCTTGCTAATGACCTCTGCTTGGTTAGAGCCAATCACAAACGGCACCTTGCCATCTTTTATGACTGAAATTAAGTCTTGGTTATATCTAGATTCAATTATGCCAATCTGACTGGCTACTGCCATTAAATCTTTAGCCAGTTGGACATGAGCTGAGGCGTTTAGATTAGGCTCAAGTTCAACAAAACCGGCCGTGATGACAATCAAATTATCTGGTTTGGCCTGCTTGATGAAATTTAGAGCCGCTTGCCAAGAACCGGGATTGGAGTTATAGCTATTGTCAATAACGACTGAGCCATTGGGACTGGAGATAACTGCCAAACGTCTTGGTACATCTGGCGCGTACCTAATAGAAAGGGCTGAAGTTAGTGACTGGCCTCCCAACTGTTCAGTTAAGGCTATTCCAGGCAAGGCATTAATAAGTTGATGGGAGCTCAGCAGGCGGGTGCTAACAGACAGGTTCTTTATCTGAGGAGTATTTAGCAAACCATTACTGCCATCAAAGTTGGAAGAGGCGATTTTTAAACTGTACACATTATTTTCAGCGGAACCATAGTAGCTCATTTCAGCTGATCGATGATTGCTGGTGAGATTAAAGTTATTTATAACTTCGCGATTAACTTCGTCAACTAATAAAAATTTTGGTTTAAAACGCGAGGTCAGTAGTGGCTTGAAAGTTAAATTAAGCTTTTCATCGGAGCCAAACCGCTCTCCGTGAGTGTAGCCAATTGGGGTTAAGATGGCATAGTCAGGCTGAACCCATTTTAGAAAATCTGCAATGTCATTAGTTTTGTATTCACCAAGTTCAGCAATAAAAATTTGATGCGACTTATTTAAATGACGCAAAATCGTGACTGCCAAACCAAGCGGTGTATTGTAGCTAGCGGGACTCATGAGCACAGACCACTGATGCGCAAGAATGTGCTTGGTAACATGTTTTACACTGGTTTTGCCGTAGCTTCCGGCAATTCCAACCACGCTTAGCCCAGATTTTTGATAGCGGCGTAGTTTAGCTGAGGCCAAGCGAACTAATACCCAGGTTAAAAATGATTCAAATGGTTTCAAAATTTTGACACTTATTTCTACTGCTTTAGTTTGTGCCAGCAGTAAGCTAAGGATAGTGGTAGACCATTTAATGAATTTGAGTTTTAAAGTCCAGCGTTCAGGTTTTAAGGAGTTTAATTTTTGAATTTGATTTTCTGGGCGATTAGTATTTATCCAATTCTGCCAGATGGGCAAGTTATATTCTGCCTGCTGAAGGATGGCCAGTAAGGTATTCAGTTGATATTTCATTTGATTTGATCCTCATGATTAATCTCAGCTGACAAATCGGCAGTATTTAGCCAGGTATTAAGCCAAATATTAAAGAGCTCAGGCTTTTCAAGATGAACGGCGTGGCCGGCAGACGGAACATTAAAAACATGGCTTTGGCGGCTGAGCTTTAGCCAGTCATAGGCTGTGGCGGCTGGCAAAGCTCTATCCAATTCACCCCAGCAAAGTCTTAGTGGCAAATCGGTCGGTTTGGGAACATGCTGACGAATATCTTCTGACAGAATCTTGTTAAGGGTAGCTTCCTGAAAAGGGGTTGCGCGTAAATAATCAGCATCTGGGTCAATCTGCTGATATAGTTTTTGTCGCCAAGGAGTTAATAAGCCCCGCTTGAGACTTTTGGGAATCAACCCCAAACCTCGCTTAAGCAGCCGACTGGATAATGGCAAAGAATTAGGAACACCAGATGGACTGATCAAAAACAAGCCTTGTCTCACTAAAGGCAATTGAGTGCCCGCTTTGAGCCAGCCAAAACTTGCCAGTTTACCACCATAAGAATGACCAATAACGGCTTCAAGTTCGGTAATTTCCAGTTGACGCAAGAAAGCAATTAACCAATCAACATATTCAGCGGTCGACCAACCATGTTCTGGTGAACCGGAACGGCCAAAACCTGGCAAATCAGGAATAATTAATGAGTATTCACCACTTAGAACGGGGACAAGCGAACTCCAGGCCTGCCAATCGTTGCGCCAACCATGCAAAAGCAGTATAGTTTTTGAAGATTTGCCGATGTGCTGATAGAACGTTTGACAGTTCTTAACTTCTTTCTGAGGCATCGCTATCAGTATATACTGACTGTTGAAGGAATCGATATGGATAAAGTTAAAGCAATAGCCAAATGGCTAAAAAATAAATGGTGGATAGTCTTAATTGTGTTGGTTGTGGGCGGTGTTATTTATTGGCAGTGGCAAAGCCGACAAGCCCAAACTGCGCAAGTTGATCTGATAAATCCGGAATATCGCGACATTGTTAAGACAACGGTTTTTTCCGGTCGAGTAGATGCTCGAGAACGGGTCGGTTTGCGTTTTGCCGGTGTGGGCAAGTTGTCATACATTGGTGCCAAGCAAGGCGACTTTGTCAAACGCGGTCAGACAATCGCCAGTTTGGATCAGCGGACAGTTCAAAAACAGCTGGATAAAGCGTTAAGTATGTATCAAACTGAGCGGTGGGCATTTGAGGAAGAACAAGCGGCTCGACCCGACATCATTGCGGATGAAACTTTACAGCGCGAAGCAGATTTAGATCAATTCTCGCTCAATAGATCAGTTTTAGATGTTGAACTGCAATATTTGTCTTTTGACAATTACCGAATTTCCGCCCCCTTTGATGGCATTTTGGTAAGCGCGCCCGTAGAAGTAACTGGCGTGACTACTGGTGCCACCGATGCCTGGGAAATAATTAATCCGGACACTCTTTACTTCAAAACTTGGGTTGATGAAGTTGATTTTGAAAAGGTAAAAGTTGGCCAGCCAGCAACCATTGTGTTGGACGCTTATCCTGATCGCGAATATTTAGGACAGGTAGCTGAGATTGATTATCAGACGATGGACACGATTGAAGGATCCGTTTTTGCGGTAAAGGTAGTCTTTGCCCAACCTGTTTCGATTGAAGAAGCTAGAGTAGGCATGAATGGTGAAGCTAGACTGTTGTCAGCGGAGAAACGACATGTCTTAAGTGTACCGATTGAAACACTCATTTCACGCGAAGGCCAAAGTTATGTAGAAGTAATGGTTAATAATCAGCGTCAGGAAAAGGCGGTGACTTTAGGTCTGGAGAATGATGACTATGCCGAAATTTTGGAAGGACTGTCGGAAGATGATCAGGTGATTCTGCCATGAATCAAATTAATAAGGTAAGCAATGTGTCAAAAAGTAAGCAAGTTATTCTTCAGCTAAAATCAGTTTATAAGACCTATAAACTTGGTGAGCAGGAAATTCATGCCCTTAATGATGTGGATTTTTCCCTTGAGCGTGGTGAATTTGTGGCCATTATGGGCGCCAGCGGCGCCGGAAAATCTACCATGTTGCAAATCGCATCTTTACTTGATAACCCCTCTGAGGGACACATCTTGCTGCACGGCAAGGACGTTTCTCGTTATAACGAATCTGAATTAGCCCGCGTGCGCAACCAAGAAATTGGCTTTATTTTTCAGCAGTTTAACTTGTTACCCAAAGTTGCGGCTTTAGATAATGTAATTTTACCTTTGATCTATGCTGGCTTAGGCAAGGCAGAAAGAACTAAACGTGCCAAAGCCGCGCTGGAGAAAGTTGGCTTAGGCGACCGCCTGCATAACACGCGGGCTCAGCTCAGCGGTGGCCAACAGCAACGCGTGGCGATCGCCCGCGCCTTAGTCAACAATCCCACCATTGTCTTTGCTGATGAACCAACTGGTAATCTGGATTCACAATCTGGTGATGAAATTATGGCCATGCTGGATAAATTGCATGAAGAAGGCAACACTATTGTCATTGTGACGCACGAGCCAGAAATTGCCGAGCACGCCGCCAGGCTAATTGTCATGAAGGATGGCCGAATCGTCAGCGATAGGGCGCAGACTAAAAAGAAAACTTTGTCAGCTAAAAATATTAGCAAATCAAATAAAAAGACCAGCGCAGAAACTAAAAATAATACAAAATCTCAACAGGCAAAATCATGAATTTACTAAATACCATCCTGGTTGCCTGGCGAACAATCCGCGCCAATAAGACGCGCTCACTACTGACAATGTTGGGTGTGATTATTGGTGTTGGCTCAGTTATTTTGTTGACCTCAATTGGCAAAGGCTTGCAAGTTTTTATCGAAGAGCAGTTTGAAAGTTTGGGTGCCAATACAGTTTTGGTTTACCCGACCCAGTTATTTGGTGAGTCTGGCATGGCGCAAGGCGGTGGTTCTGGCATGGTTAACAGTAAACAATTCACTCAGCAGAACGTTAATGATATTAAAAGGATGCGTGATTTTGCCCAAATAGTTCTGCCGGAGACCGAGAATCGCGGTAAACTTTCTTACAAGGGCGAAACCAAAGCTGTCACCTTAATGGGCACAACTGCTGATTTTATGGCCGTTCGCGATATTGAAGTGGAAACGGGACGTTTCTTTACCGAGTCAGAAGCCAGGGCTGGTCAGCGGGTCTTAGTTTTAGGACCAAATGTGGTGAAAAATATTTTTGGCGAGATTGATCCGATTAATAAATCTGTTCGTTTAAATGAAGTGACTTATAAAGTGGTTGGGGTAACCGAATCCAAGGGCGCGGGTTTGGGCGGTGGCGGCAGTTTTGATGATTTAGTTTTAATACCCTTAGAAGCATACTTCCGTTTGTTTGATAGCAACGACATAAACGTTATTACGGTTCAGGTTAGGGATAAGTCACAAATTGAGCTGGCGATTGCTGAGCTTGAAACTTATCTGCAAGATGTAGATGGCCGTGAGCCAGAAGAATATGATGTTTTAGACCAAAAGCAAATATTGGAAACAGTGAGTCAAATTTTGGGTATGGTGACAGTGGGACTTGGCGGCATTGCCGCTATTTCCTTGGTGGTTGGTGGAATTGGCATTATGAATATTATGTTGGTGTCGGTGACGGAGCGGACGCGCGAAATTGGTTTGCGCAAGGCGCTTGGCGCGACCCCAAATCAAATTCTAGTGCAATTCTTAATTGAGTCATCTTTGTTGTCCGTGATTGGTGGTGGAATTGGGGTCGCGCTGGCAAGTCTATTTTCATTCCTACTTAGAGTGGCGTCAGATTTTCCCTCGACAATTACTTTTAATGCTATCGGTTTAGCTTTTACGGTATCGGTGGCGGTGGGAATTGTGTTTGGCGTGGCGCCGGCGCGCAAGGCTAGCAAGCTTTCACCGATTGAGGCTCTTCGCAGTGAATAACGTTGCAGTGCGCAACTTTTAAGCAAATAGCTTTGCAATACGTAACTTCTCAGCAACAGGGCGAGTAACAAGCAATTTTATTGTCTAACAACTTCATTTTTCGCAGAGTAAGACGTTTGGCGCTATACTGATAATATGAAGCGCTTTTTAGGTATTGTGGTGATTTTGATTTTGGTTGGCGGTGTGTTGTGGTACATCGGGTACAGACCGACTAATCCACTGGCGGGGCAAGCAGAAAGTTTGTCATTGGAGATGGGATCAAGCAAGGTGAAAACAATCGTCACTGATTTGGATCATTCAATTGCCAAAGTCATCAGAAAAACCACAGAGGAAGGTATTTCTTGGCCTAAAGTTGGAAGCTGGTCGGCTGTGAATGATTTTAAAGAGGCATCAATTTCAGCCAATGTAACCACTTCGCCGGATGAACTTTGGCGAACTTTTAGAGAAGAAGGTAGCCGAGCGGTAATGGAGGGGTTGGCCAGCAGTGCCGAGATGTCAGTTAATAACGTTTCAACCCAAGTGATGAATGAAGCCCGTTACCAGTATTGTGTTGGTGTAGTAGAGCAATACGAACAACAGCAGACTCAGTAAGACTATCATAACAATTTAGTTTAAGGCTTGGTTTAATTTGCCTGATGATATATCATAGATAATTCTGTTCCTTTAGTAAGAAATATTGCGTATGTGGATGAATATTTTGACTTATGTCAAACCCTATCAGCGAACCCTATTTTTGATCTCATTTTTGATTGTGGTTATGGCGGCGTTAAATCAAGTTGAGCCATTTATTTCAAAACAGGTTACCGATACTTTGGTTGACGGCGGTTTGGCAAGCGAATCACAGCAATTTTTAGTACTACTAATAGGCTTGCTATTAGCTGTAAAACTTTTTCAATCAATGCTTAATCGCCTGACTTGGTTCATGACCAATTTGTTCGTGGTTAAGTTTGAGGCTCATCTTAAGCAGACCGGTTTTGACCATCTTATGGGTTTGCCGTTGGCCTTTTTCAGTGAGCAAGCGTCTGGAAAACTCATGAGCAAATTAGATCGCGGTGTTAATCGAATTGTCAGCATTGTTAATAATTCCGGCATGCATTTTGTGCCAAGTGTTGCTACGGCTATGATCTCTTTTGCCATTGTGGTTTATTACGAGTGGCGAATTGGTGTAATCACGGTTTTGGCTTTTATTCCTTATGTGCTAATTAATCACTGGCGATTTAAGCGCAACAATATTCTTGAAAAACAGGAGTACAAACTTTATGACGAGCAGTATAGCCATTTTTGGGAAGTGTTAAATTCTATGCCACTTATAAAATCTTTTCGGGCGGAAAAATTTGAAAAATCTCGGTTGGGCAAATTCTTCGAGCAGTACATCGATATCCGCCGCAAGATGGAAATTAATACCAATAAAGCATTTAGTGGCGACATTATCTTGGAGTCTCTGAGTTGGTCAATGTATGCCTACATTGTTTGGATGACCTGGCAAGGTCAGATCACTATCGGCACCATGATGCTGTTGGTAGGTTTAATTGGCCTAATAAGACAGCCACTGTGGCAGTTAAATTGGATATTTTGGGAAGTTAAAAGGGCCCAGATTGGCGCTAAAGACTTTTTCCGAATTATGAATGTGCAATCTGATATTGTTGATCCTGTTAAACCTTTTTCATTGGAAAAAGTTGAAGGCAGATTGAACTTTCAGAATGTCACTTTTACGTACCGAAATTCTGTGGTTAATGCCTTAAGCGATGAAGAAGAGGAAAAACCTAAGCGGTCAACAATGGACAATGTTTTGGTTTTTGATGACGTAACTTTTGAAATTGAGCCCAAAAAGATGACCGCGTTTGTTGGGCCTTCTGGAGCCGGCAAAACAACTATTGCCAGTTTGGTGATGCGCTTTTTCGATCCGGATGAAGGGCAGATTTTGTTAGACGGCATTGATCTGCGTGATCTAAAACAGCGTGAACTACGCTCAAAAATGGGCTTGGTTAGCCAGGATGCTTATCTGTTTGCCTCATCCATTGCTGAAAATCTGCGCTATGCCAAACCAGATGCCACTGAGGCCGAAATGATGGCGGCTTGTGAATCCGCTTACGCCAAAGAATTTATCGATAGGTTACCAGAGGGTTTCAACACCCAGATTGGTGAGCGTGGCGTCAAGCTGTCAGGCGGACAGCGACAGCGATTATCAATAGCCCGAACTATTCTCAGTGATCCGCAGATTATTATTTTGGACGAAGCCACCAGTTCGCTGGACTCTGAATTGGAGATGTATATTCAGCGGGCATTAAACCGGTTGTTGAGTGGCCGAACCTCGATTGTGATTGCTCACCGCTTATCGACGATTCAGCGGGCAGACAAGATCATCGTGCTCAAGGACCGTCAAGTTTTAGAACAGGGTACTCATCAGAAGCTAATGAAACATGATGGCTTGTACGCCAGTTTATTTAAGATTCAGTCTGGCGACGCCGAAAAGCTTAAAGAGTGGGATATTGTTGTTTAATTGAAGATAGCTTGCTTGATTGAGATCAGTCAATTTATAACTTTTGACCAGTTGAGGACAAAAGCTCATTGGACATTTTGAATGAAGTTGAGATTTTGCCAAAACTAGCTAAGAAAGCTAATATCTAACATAGAAAGAGAAGGATCATCCTTGCCTTTAGTTTCCTCAAGAAGGATCATCTTAGGATGATCCTTCCAGACAAGAGGAGGGGCAAGGATGATCCTTCTCTTCAATTCCTGTTATACTGTCACTCGAGATGATTACAAAAGCCGTTCAAGATCAATGGCAGGTCACCAGTCAAAAAGTTGCCGATTTACTGACGACAATTGATGAGTCAGCCAAACAGCAAAAACTTACAGAGTTGCGGTCGCAAACACTAGCGCCTGATTTTTGGGAAAACCAAGAAAAAGCGCGGAGTGTTACACAATTAATCTCACAACTTGAATCAGAACTAAGCCGTTTAGACCAACTTCGGACCTATATTCAGAACATTGAAGCCAATTTTGAATTACTGGCCATGGGTGAAGATAAAGCGCTAGAAACCGAGCTTCAGCAGGAGCTCAAGCAAATGGAGAAATTAGCTCGGCAAGTTGAATTGCAAACTTATTTATCCGGTCCATATGACGACAAAGACGCACTTTTATCAATTCACGCCGGCCAAGGCGGCACGGAAGCGATGGATTGGGCAAGCATACTTATGCGTATGTATGAGCGCTATTTTGAGCGTCATGATTGGAAATATGAGTTGCTAGATGAAAGTCGCGGTGAAGAAGCAGGCATTAAATCGGTCAATTATTTAGTTAAAGCGCCATATGCTTATGGGTATTTAAAGGGAGAAGCCGGCGCGCACCGCCTGGTGCGCCAGAGCCCTTTTAACGCCGATGCACTTAGACAGACTTCATTTGCCAAGGTAGAGGTTCTGCCCTGGCTCCCCGAGGATGATGAAACAATTGAGATTAATCCAGATGAGCTGGAGTGGGCCTTTACGCGCGCCGGCGGCCACGGTGGTCAAAATGTAAACAAGGTGGCTTCGGCTGTCCGCTTGGTTCATAAACCAACTGGCATTGTGGTGGAATCCCGCCAGGAGCGTCAGCAAGTCCAAAATAAAAAGATTGCTTTGCAGCTTTTGAAATCTCAGCTTGCCGATCAGCGTGAGCAGGAGCGCTTAAATGAGATTGCTGATGTTAAAGGCGTGAATAAGCACGCCAGCTGGGGCAACCAGATCCGCAATTATGTTTTACATCCCTATCATCTGGTCAAGGATACGCGCACCGAAGTTGAGACTGGCAACACGGAAGCAGTTTTAGATGGTGATCTTGACGACTTCATTTTTGCCGAAGTAGCACTTTTGTAGCTCAGGTGAAACTGCTATAGTGAGAAAACGAAAGCCAAACTATGTCTTTTAAGTCAGATTTTACAGCTTCTGAACCAGTGAAAAATAATCCGGCCATTACGCCTGTGCGCCCGGTGGCCGCTAATCCGCGTCCTAATGTGTCGCCGCCACCAGCGGTCAACCGTCCGGTCATCCATCGCTGGGATGAGCAAAATAAGTCTGATAACGGAGATAAGAAACCTATGACTAAGAAATTCCCCAAAAAATTAGCTGGTATTTTTGCCGGTGTAGTGGTGGCCGGCCTGGCCACCGGCCTGACCGGCGCCTACATTTTCCCAGGCAATACTCAGCCGGTTAATGTAGAAACCACTCAGGAAATAACCGAAAACCAAATTCAAAAAGGTACTGTGTTTGGGGTACCAGACGCGGAGACCTTTGCAGATCAAACCGAAGGCGTGCTGATCAAAGGCGGCTTGGAAGGTGAAGGTTCTCATACTCTGCTAAGACTAGGTGGTGAATCACAAAATGTGTATTTGACTTCCTCAGTCGTAGATTTAGATGAATTTAATGATATGGAGATCCGTATCTGGGGAGAAACCTTTAAAGGTCAAAAGGCCGGCTGGTTAATGGATGTTGGCCGAGTGGAAGTTTTAAACACTAAAGGAACCAGACCTGACTGGTTTACCGAGCTAGGAGAGTAGATCAGGTTCGGCTGCCCATAACGAACTATGGTACGTTTTATAGAAGTCACCAAAGTATTTCCTAACGGTTATATCGGACTGGAAAATGTTTCCTTTGAGGTTGAGCCAGGTGAGCTGTTGTACATCACCGGTGAATCAGGAGCTGGCAAAACAACTTTAATGCGTTTGCTAATCCGCGAGTTCGAACCTACGGCAGGAGAAATATTTTTAGGTGAGCAAAACATTCTCCATTTACCTCGTAAAAACGTTCCTTATCACCGCCGCCGCATTGGCGTAGTTTTTCAAGATTATCAGTTAATTCCGGATCGAACGATTTTTGAAAATGCCGCCTTGATCTTGGAAATAATGGGTACGCCTCTTAAACAAATCCGCCAGCGCGTAGCAGATGTATTGGATTTAGTTGGCCTATCAGATAAAGGTTTATTGTTTCCCGTTCAGCTTTCTGGTGGTGAATTACAGCGGGCGGCCATCGCCAGGTCATTAGTCACTGCTCCAGAATTATTATTTGCTGACGAACCAACGGGCAATCTGGACGCCGAGACAGCTCATGGCATCATGAGCTTATTAAAAAAGATTCAAGATTTTGGCACGACGGTGCTGGTAGCCACGCATGATCATGACGTAATTCATGATTTTCCGGCGCGATTTATAGAACTTCATCAGGGAATATTAGTTAAAGATAGCCAAAACAAGGGTCAGGAAAAGGATAAGTCAGCTGAGAACATTGATAAGGAAAAAGAGAATAAATCGACCAAACCTGCCAAATCCGATAAATCCCAATCAGATAAAGAAGACAAATCAGACACAGAAAACAAAGAAGAATCAGAATCACCTAAACAGGAGAAAAATGCGCGCGATTAAACAAGCCGTTAAAAGTATTAGGCGCTCACCATATCAGGCTTTATCAGCCTCACTGGTGTTGTTTTTGACCTTCTTTATTGGGTACAGTTTAATTTTACTTTTGTTTGGATCGGCCAAAATTCTGCAGTATTTTGAATCTCGACCACAGGTTACTGGCTTCTTCAATCAAGATACAACGCTGGAGCAACTTCAGGCACATCAGACTGCGCTTCAACAAATCGAGTATGTGGAGAGTGTAGACTTAGTAACTCAGGAAGATGCCTTGGAAATATATCGTTCACAAACAATTAATGATCCTACTCTACAGGAGCTGGTTACGGCTGATATTTTGCCGCCATCTCTAGAAGTTTCAACTGCCTCGATTAATGACCTGGCTAAAGTGGCTGAAACCATGCGCTCAATGCAGGGCATTGATGAAGTTGTATATCAGCAGGATGTGGTGGACAGCTTGCGCTATTGGACCGATACCATTCGCCAAGTGGGGATCGCTGTCTTAAGCGTATTTGTTATCACCTCGCTTTTAGTAGTCATTCTCATCACTAGTATGAGAATCGCCAGTAAAAAATATGAGACCAGAGTGATGAGATTAGTTGGTGCAACCAAGTGGTACATTATGCGGCCATTTTTAGTGGAAGGAATGTTATATGGCTTGGTTGGAGCTAGTCTTTCCTGGGGTTTGGTATATGTACTACTCATGTATAGCACTCCGACAATTCAAGGCTTCTTAGGAGAAATTAAGCTATTACCAGTAGATCCGATTTATATGCTGGCTCTGTTAGGAGCAGGCGTGACTCTAGCCATGTTACTAGGCTTGTTTGCTGGCCTGATTAGTACACGTCGCCTGTTTCGTGTTTAAATAATAACGATGAATAAATTTTTGACTTGGCTGGCTGTTCTGGTTGCCTCATTTACCTTGGGAGCTTTTTGTTTGACTGCTTATCCGGTTTTAGCTGAGGAAAGTACGTCATCGGTTGAGCAAGCTGATGAATCAGATAAGGACAAAGAGGAGGACAGCAAAACTGACGACAAACTAGATGAGATTGATGATCTTCAGAAAACTATTGAAGAGCTACGATCAAAAATTAATGAAAATAAACAGGAACAGCGAACACTTGCTAGTACTATCAGCGTTCTTAATAACAGGATTTTGCTCAATGAAAAGGAAATCGAAAAAACCGAGCGGGAAATTGCCATTTTAGAGCGGCAGATAGATGATTTATCTGGCCGAATAGAAGGCTTGGAGATGTCACTGGGTGAACTTTCCAGCCTTTTGGTTGAGCGCATTCAGCACCAATACAAACAGGCCAAACAAGACCCTCTAACCAAATTATTTGTCACTAGCGGTTTATCCGGGTTGATTAGGGAACAGCGGTATATTAGTCAGGCTCGGGCTCACACCGAAGATATCATGTTGGCGACTGAGTATAAACGCCAGGTGTATGACGAGCAGAAACAGACTAAAGAAGAGAAACAGCAAGAAGTTCAGGTTCTGCGCGATAGATTACAGATTCAACATAATGATTTAGCTGGTCAGCGCCAAGAAAAACAGGTTCTTTTAGATCAAACTAAAAATAGTGAAAGAGAATATCAAAAACTGTTGAATCAGGCCTTGGCTGAGTATCGGGCAATTGAACAAGCTATCATATCTGGTAGAAAGGTAGGTCCGGTTAAAAAGGGTGAGCCAATCGCTTTGATTGGTAATTCTGGCTACCCAGGTTGTTCCACTGGCGCCCATTTACATTTTGAAATCAGAAAAAATAACAAATGGGTTGATCCAACCGCTTACTTGAAGCCCCGCAGTGTTTTGGATGCAGATAAAGGTGAAAATATTTCCTTAGGGTCTGGTGACTGGGATTGGCCGATTAAAGATCCAATCAGGCTGACTCAGCATTATGGAAAGACTCCTTACTCCTGGAGATATAACTATTCGGGCGGAATTCATACCGGGCTAGATTTGACTTCAGGTTCATCTGTTATCAGTGCTCCAGCTGATGGCGAATTATATTCATCTTCTCAAGCTTGTGGCAGTTCTAGCACCATCAATATCCGCTACATTGATCATGGCGATGGCGTGGTTTCTTTCTATTTGCATGTTCAGTAGGATTTTGACTAGGATTAGTTGTTTTAATATTTTTAGGATCAGCAGTTTTAATAATTAATGAATTTAATTTATTAACCTAAGTGACCATAAATTGTTATTTTTTTGTGTTGCAGTGAGCTGATGGTCAAGCAGATCAACTGGAAATTTGTCATTTGGCAGATATTTTTGAGTATTATTCTGATTAAGCCAGCAGTTGTAAGCGCTGATGAGCTAATAATCAGGGCGCTTTTACCAGATCCGATAGAAGACGAGACTACTGAGTGGATTTTGCTGGAAAATACGTCTACAGCTACGGTGTCTGGTCAATTGTGTGTATCCGATGGTGCTGGTGCGACCAAATCCTTTTGTTGGGATTCTGGTATTGACCCAGGCACGCTATATTCATCGAGCGGATTCAAAAATAAGCTTAAATAATGATTTAGATTGGGTTGAGCTAAGACTTGATGACACTTTAATTGACTCTAGTGAGCCACATCAGAATATTACTGAGGGTCATATTTGGACTCGTTTAAAAGATACTTGGCAAGCCATATCTTGGGAAGATTTTTCAACTAGATTACTGGATGGTGATTGGGAAATTGAGGCAGACCAAGCACAGACTCAAACAACTCCTACGCCCAAGAGTAGTCCACTGGTTTCGCCCAAACCAAGTAGCTCACCCACACCAACGCCTCCATCTCAGGGTAGTCAGTCAGATGAGCCGGGCAAAAATTCATCAGGTCTTGACTCATCAATTCAGAAAACTGCCTCAAAATTTCCATATCAAAGCCAACTTCAATTGCCCAAACTGCAATCGCCAATGGCTACATTTTCAGCTCAACTTGTGACTAGCTCCTCAGCTAAGCTACCGGAATATCCAGGCTTAGACGCTCAAACTCAGCAAACATTGTTTAGACAGTGGCAAAGGCAAGCTCTGGGCGGATCATATTTGTTAATGATGTCTGGTTTTTGCTTTGAACTGGTCAGTGTGCCTCGGCTTTGGCGTTGGTACAATGACCGGAGATGTATTTGGTAGGAAATAGAATATCCGAATCAGCGGGCTGGAGAATTTTTAAATCCTTCTTGCCCGTAATTTTACTTTACAGTTTAATATTTTGGCTATCCGATCAGCCAAAATTACCAGGGCCGCAAGAAGACTGGCTCAGTGTAATTTGGTTTAAATCTGCTCACCTAATCGTTTATGGTTTGTTATCTGGCCTAATCTATCGGGCATGGCGAATTAACTGGCCTCAGTTAAAAAAGTCAGCGGTATTTTGGTCCGTCTTGGGTTTAGTGTTAATTTTAGCCTGGTTAGATGAATTTCATCAGTCATTTGTGCCTGGAAGAACATCTTCCCTAATTGACGTGGGAATTGATATGATAGGGTCGGGATCAGCGTTATGCTTGATTCTGCAAGCAAAAGTTAAAGCAGGGGGTAGATATGAGTGAAGTAGAAAGACGACCCAACGGATTGAGTGAAAAAGAAGAAGCATTAATTACAGATATTGCCAACAAGATAATCGCTTTGGCTAACGAAAAAAAATTCTCATTTATCCCAACCTGGGAGCAATATGAATTGGCTACTGAAAGTTATTATGATCGCGATCCTGATGAAAGTGATCCTGATGTGTTCATATATGTTGCCATAGCTGAAGTAATTAGATCGTGTCTAGATAAAGTTGTTGATCCCTTTTCAGATCGCCCCTACAAACTCAAAGAAACTTTACGCAAGCCTGAAACATTGCCGCATTTGTTTGAAATTATCAAAGAAAAATTAAAGAAGGAGAGTTCAGAGAATTCTGATCAAACACTAGCACCTCTTGAATCTCAGGCCAGTCAAATTAGGTAGAAATAACCTGGTGTCCTATAATAAGAGCCAAATAACAAATAATTGAAGCAATTTAGGAGAGATATGGAGATTGGAAGTAATGCAGCTAAGCGAAGGCGAGATGCTTTTCTTCCTCAAGAAAGTGGCGCCGAAGCAACTAAAAGAATTGAGTTTAGAGGCATAAAGTATCCTCACGACTATAAAATATATCATAATTTTTTTGAGTTGACTGAAGTTGAAGTTGGAACAACGATCGGATATGTAAATAGACCAGCTGGGAAACTTAATCTTGTCTGGGACGGAGTTAAGATAATAGAATTGAGCCCTAAGAATTGGGAAAAAAAATTAAATAGATAACTGGTGTAAGCTGAGGCACAATAGGTGGCCTGAAATACTAACTACTGAGTTGTAAGAAACATTTCAAAATTTATCAAAAGCGAATCAGTAAATAATATTTTAAAGTTGTGACATGAGATATGTCCTTAACAGGTTATAATTAGTATTGCTCCGGGATGTAGCTCAGATTGGCTAGAGCGCACGCATGGGGTGCGTGAGGTCGCTGGTTCGAGTCCAGTCATCCCGACATTATAGAATTTACAGTTTTCAAATCAACGGTTTTTATTGACTCTACAATTCTTTTTTCAGGTTCTTCCACGGGCATTTGAGCAGAAAACTCATCATATGCACTCCGTACCAAAAAGAACGGTTTTGGAATAGGAAACTCAATTTTTATCTTTTAATGTCAGGTTATACCCCAAAGATTTCAATATTAGTGTTTTCGTATCGTTATCGCCCTGCTCGAACCAGTATCTGGCATAACAAGCAAAATTAAAGGTTTTTTCCGTTAATTCCATATACTGATCTTGAACTTTGTCCGACTCTTTAATTTGTTCTTCGAGACTTTCTCGTTGTTCCAGAAGGACTTTTCTTTGTTCTAAGTATTCTTCTTCACTAATCAGTGCGCCATCTTCATTCTCAGCCGATATTTTTATCTTAATGAGCTGGTTTAACTGGCTTTTTACCGCATTGAGACGCTTCAAAATGTTCTCAGTGATGATTTGTTGTCTGGTTTCTTCATCGTCATGGACTTCATTAAGATAATTGATTGCCCAGATTTTGAATTCTTCGGGAATTGCGTACTCTAGAAGCTTAT
This sequence comes from uncultured Pseudomonadales bacterium, assembly GCA_964603945.1. Classification (GTDB taxonomy): domain Bacteria; phylum Patescibacteriota; class Microgenomatia; order UBA1400; family UBA1396; genus UBA1396. Next base: position 40,578 of record CAZRWP010000004.1, on the reverse strand, counting down.
TTTCAATTTGTTGGTCTAAATCTTTTATTTCTACAAATTTGCGCTCAGAACAGTCGGGATCTTTTTTTCGAGTACAACCATAATAAACATAATGTAAGACTTTTGGCTTAACCATGTCCATAATTTTTAATTTACAGTTTGGACATTGTTCCCGTTTGCCACGATGAAACTTGTGCTTGCATCCAGAACAAATAATCTGCCACTTTTCCTGCGCACAAATTGACCCGCCACATTCGCCGCATTTGATTAGACCTCGATATGGCAAATTTATTTCAGACTGATTTTTATTCCACTTGCCAATACGCATCTGTAAGGCAATAAAATCTTTCTTTTCGAGCATTGGCTCATGTGTACCCATGACTTGTCCTTCTTTTCGAACCATTAATCCATAATAGAACGGGTCAGAAATGATTCGATAAAAAGCAGATTTATAAAGTTTTGAATTGCCTGTTTTTCTTCTCTGTTTCGTCCGATAGCCCCAGTCATCCACTAACTTATGATACGCCTCACTGACAGATACTTCACCGCTAATGATCAACTGCATGGCCTGCTGTAGTAGGCCAAAACGGTCTGGATCAACCGCAATAGTATTCTCATTTGTAATTGGATCTTTAACATTTAAATATCCGGGTTTAGCCAGACCAATCCACTGCCGTCTTTCCAGAAACTTGGCTTTGTTTCCGCGCTTAACAATTAAACCCAAATCGTCAGAATATTTTTTGCTCATGGCAAACTCGATTTGAAGCATGAACTTGTCATCACCTGATCCATCGTGTCTGTTTGTTTTCGTTCTGATTTCTAATAATTTGTGTTCATCCAATAAATAAATTATTTCTCCGCCATCTTTTGCATTTCTGGCAATTCTATTTAAGTGCCAGACCAGAATAGCGTTCGCTTTACCGGATTCAATCAGATTGATCATTTGATTAAAGTGAGGCCTGCCAACTTTATGAGCAGATTGAGACTCTTCAAATTCAGCCACAACATGCAATTTTTCTTTATTAATTAATTCTTGTAATTCCGATCTTTGAGCGGGAATTGAAGCGGCTTGGCGATCTTCTGATTCCGAACTTTTTCTCAGATACAAAATATATTACAATTCCTTATTAGCTTGATTTGTTCGCATAATTTACTCCTATTTATATAGTATTCAGATCTTATAACTCGTACATAGGCGAATGAGCTGGTAGAACCTGATATTCTTTCTTTAAAATTGGCCTATAGATAAGTTTCATGAACCCCAAAAGCTCGAGAGCTAATCTCTCAGCTTCATCAGCCGAGAGACTAACTCCGAATTTCTTTAAGTAGATCTCACTAAAATCGCTAGTGGCTTTTGAGGACAAAGTCATGAAATTTAGTTTTCTTTAAAAAGTGAGATTGAGGCCACTTTTTGCCAAAGCTTATTTTTTGGATTGTCTTCCACCAAAATCAAACACTTTTTTCCTACCAACTCGTCTGTATCAATTCTTTCGTCAGAATTAGACAATTCAAAAAGTTGTGAAATTAGCTGTATGAATTGTTTTCCGTATGTGCCATTAGAATTTTTAAAAGTCAGGATATGAGAAGTATGTTTTCCAGTCTCTTTTCCTTCCAAAAATTCAAAAATGAGCCGAAGAGATTCACCACCGTAGTAGTTTGTTCGAATTCTCGAATCAACGATTTTTACTAAGTAGACTTGGTGAGGTTCCACCAAGGTTATTATGTGCTCAGCTTGTTTCTGAGCGAGTAGTTCTGAAGCAGTAAATCCTGCCATAGAAACCTCCTTTTTATTTATTAATAAGGAGATTTTCTCTCAAGAAAAAGGAAAAATAGGGTTATGGATACTCAGCCCGATTGAGTTCCATTGGAAAGTGTTATTTTGGAGAAAAATGTGAAATTAAAAAGGAAAAAATGTCTGTGTAAGAATATGATTCTTTTGATAGTTCATCATTGGTAATATGTTTTCTAAACATAAGCTTATTCTTACCGGCTCTAAAAAAGGCTTCTCTCAAAATTCCCTTAAATTGCCAATCATCCACTAGGTCATTAATCGTTCTCGTCAAAAAATTATTACCAGTGTCATCAAGGCCAGAATTTTCTCTTAAATCATCATATGTAATCCACTGATTAGGATGTTCGTAAACGTATTCAAATGCCTCTTGAGATTGACTACTGGTTCTGAAATTTTTTATCTGAATTCCATTGATAAAGATATCTCTAAATCTTCTGAACTCAACAATAAAAGCCATGTCATTATCTGAAATTAAAAAATCTCTGAGTGAACCTGGGTCAACTTCAACGCTGTAGTATGTAGTATCTATTCCAGCAATATTTTGTTTTTTAAATGTTTTAATTAGTCCAAGTGCCTTGGTAGTTTGTTTGTATGACCCACTATTCTGAAATATATAGTCACAGGCACTAAGAAAATCTTCAATTTTTATTGAATACTGCTCGATATCATTTTGTGAAAAAATTACATCAACAAGATAGTCTTTAGCATTGTCATCATCTTCATCTACCACAAGATTGCTCATTTTTTTGGCTTGTTTTTCAGCTAGATCAAGCAGGATTTCAGCAGCACTGACTGCCTTTTTGTTTTGCGCCATATTAAGAAATTATACCTGTAATTATTTTTCAGAATAAGGAAAGCCGCCAGTCAAATACAAGTGCATGTGACAAAGTGCGTATACTAATTTTGTTCGATGTTTTTCTGCCTCTATTTCTCCATCAATCAATTTCGTACTCCCCCCAATGTAATTTTTTCAATGAATTTGAGTGATGACTGAATGAAATCACATAGATTTTCCAAGAGTGAAATTCACCCGTTAAGCGTCATTGAACTTTAAATTACTCAAGTCACTCCAACCATCCAAAACGACACTCGATCCACCACGACCATAACTACTACCATCGCACTGATCTCAACCATCTAAAATCCCTCTAGAGTGTTAGTGAAAAACCAGTAACAAAAAAACTATAACTAAACTATTACTTAACTATATCTCTATACTTTTACTTAAACTATTACTAATGACTTAACTAAAATAATTAACTAACAACTTATACTTAAATCTATTACTATTACTTAGACTAGTACTATAGCTATAGTCGCTTACAAAAAACTGATTTTCAATTTGTCTGGCTTAATATCTTTGTAAATCACGCCATTGATGTAATAGTTTGATTTTTCGAGCAGTTGTTGATTTTCTTGTGGATTAGTGAATCGGAGATTCTCCCAGTTAAAAAGCAAGAAATCTTCTTTTGTCATGTCAACATAGACAGCATCATCGAATATTGATTTGCCGTATCCGTCCACGAATTCAGTCGTAATACTGACTTTTATTTGATTGACTCCTTCATATTTAAATGCTTCTGTGGCAAACGGAATAAAGAAGTTCCAAATCCGATTGGCCATGTCAGTATTATTTAGAAAAGTATGGTCGGCGGTCGAAAGTTCTGCCGTCGCTAACCCAGTTTGCTCGTCGTAAGCGAGCGCCACTTTTTTGTCAATTTTTTTCTTTGCAAGGATATCCAGCCTTTCTTGTAAATTAAGTTCATTTTGAGGCACTTCGGATGGCTCTGGTGTTGATGTGGCGACCACTTCAGCTTGTTTTTGACTATCTGTTTCAGATGCGGTACTTGTTTCAGAAGGCCCACTTGATCCAAGTGCAATAAAAATTATCCAAAGCACTACAACTGCCCCAAGTCTAATCGGAGTTTTCCAGTTTTGTTTCCAGATGAAATAAGAAAGTGTGAACGGAAAGAGAGCTATAACTAATAGGCCTTTCCACCATGGTTTAAACCAAGAAGAGATCTTAACTGGCTGTTCGGACATACCGGCTCCTTCTAACTACGAGCCATCGGTATCCAAAAAGAGACAGCCCGTAATCTTTCAGCCTGGAAGCTTGAGATCCGCGTAGGGCTGCCCCTGTTTATCACGGATCAAAAAACTTCCTCGAAAAAACGAGTTAAGTAAGCTTCCAGGCTATATATGTTGGTTTAATTATATACCAAGATCATTGTCTTGTATTTGGACAAAAAAGTCATCTTGACAATAGCTGTGATCGAATCTATTCTTCTATTTTAAATAGATATTAAAAGCTGAAAGCACTTATGACAACAGTAAAGATTGATTTAACTCAAGGCATCATTGAAGTTTCTGGGGAAGAGGAATTTGTCAAGCAAGTCTATCAAGACTTCAAAGAAAGCCTTAAGAAAGATATTCATCCAATACAGACTCCAGTTACACCAACTAAATCCACACCAGCTGTTTCAGAACCTCATTCAAAGAAACAGTCAAGAAAAACATCAAAAAATTCCGACTCATATTCAATAGTAAAAGACATTGATCTTTCGGGTGGAAGTAAAGAAAGCTTGAAAGATTACTTTGATAAAAAACAACCCCGCTCAAACATGGAAAAAAATACATTGTTTGTTGCTTACCTTAAGAATACACTCGGAATAACCACGGTAACCCTAAACCATATCTATACCTGTTATAAAGGCACAGGGCAAAGAGTGCCCGGCGCGTTAAGGCAGAGCGTCATTGATACCTCTTCGAGAAAAGGATGGCTAGAGACATCATCGTTAGATGATATTTCACTTACAGTTCATGGAGAAAACCTTATCAACCACGATCTGCCGCCCAAGGTGAAAAATGACAGTAAATGACTTCATTTCAAACTTCCCCAATTTTTATGAGCTTGATTCCTCTGAACAAACTTCTTTATTGGCATATTTTGTGTGCGAAATAAATAAAGAAACAGTTACTGCACCTAAGCTCAAAGATTTATTCCATCAAATCGATTTGGAGCCATATTCCAATATTAATATGCTTTTATTGAGAAAGTCAAAAAAGCCAAATCAATACTACATTAAGAAAAAATCTGGATATAGCCTCCAAGCCAATAAAAAAGCTGAAATCCAAAAGCTGCTAGGCGTTGTAAAAAAACCAATGCCAACTAATGATATGCTGACACTTTCTAGTTTTGAGAACACTAGAAATTACTTGATAAAAATTGCAGAAGAAATCAATATCTGCTACGACACGGGCCTTTACACGGCATGTCTGGTATTGCTTAGGAGATTGCTCGAAACATTGATAATTGAAGCTTTTGAATCAAAAAAGATTTCCGGCAAGATAGAAGATTCCAAAGGCCAATATTTATTTTTTTCAGATTTAATAGACCGATACAATGCCGAGACTGATTTTCACGCATCTAGAAATCTGAAGAATAGCTTTGCTCAAATTAAGAAGATTGGTGATGTTTGCGCTCACAATCGAAAATTTATAGCTAAGAAAAATCATATTGATCAGATTAAAACTGATATTGCGGTTGCGACAGAAGAAATACTTGAAACAATTGCTTATTAAGTATTTATTTTTTTAGTTCGCTGTGACCAATTTTGTCACACTCTCCGACCATGAAGATTCTTTGTTTTCTAAGTATTTCCATCAACATACTGGCATTACTCCAGAATTCATAGATTTTCTCTGCAAGTTTTAGTTCGGGAGTGTCAATTTTTACCATATCTTCGCCTAAGAGTTTTTTGACCTCGTCATAATCAATAACAAAGCCGTGGTCTTTATATTCATATACCAGTTTTTTCCATACTGGCTGGTCATCAACTTGTGGTAATTTCTTGTCGCTCAAAAGTCTCTGGGCATATTGAACTGCAGACTCAGCAATTCTTTCAAAATGACCAAACATTGCCGGCTCAACATTTGCAGATAAATATCTAGCAAACATTTCGGATGATTTTGGATGTCTTTCGCATATAGCTGCTATACCTTCAATAGCACTTGAAGCAGCAAGTACTGGTAGATCATCAACCTGAGGATCTATTGGCCCAAGATGACTAATCAATCCCATGTGAATCTCATCAGCTCCAAGGCAAATTAAGGTGGCGGCAGATTTTGCCTTTCTTGGAACCGCAACAATAAAGTTTTTTGACAACTTTTTTGCGGATTTACTTATAAGGTAAGCAGGCTCAACAGCTCCTCCTCGGCTATCAATGATCAGAAGTAATTTCTTGGAATCAATATTTTTAAATGATTTGTATAAACTGTTTTGTGTCCATTCTGAGATTGAATCAGTGTCGAATAAAAATCTCACTTGATAATCATCTAAGCCAGATTCTGCAATTACTTTTTGTATGTATTTTGAAAAATATTCTGTAAGTTGGTCAATATCTTGATCCTTATTATCTTTAAATAATTTGATCAAGTCTCCCCAAACTGACAAATCTAGAACGGTGCTGTCCTTTGTTTTTTTCACTTCAGACAGTTTTGCTTGCGAACGTGATTTTCCTGCCATATGTAGCATATATAGCATCATTTTCAATCTATTACAATCAAAAATGGTCAAATGAAATCATAGCACGGTGTACATGATGATTCACGCGACGATAAACTTAAATCCATCTTTTTGACACTTTCTTGCAAGAATTTAGCTATTATTTATTCACACTAATCTGTCATTTTTGAGCCATCTTAGATTGTCAGAGCATGTTTTGTATTTGCTGTTTATTCGATAAGTCAATCGAGATACAATTAACACAAACCATATGAATCTATTCAACAAAAAAATACTTGCCCAGCACCTGGCCAGGTATGATTTCCCCACTGGTCTAGAGCTTGAGGAAATCCAGAGAATATTAGCTGGATGGCAGAAGGCTCTCAAAGATAGCAATCTTGACAGGACCAAAGAGACAGGCGTTCAAGGTCAATTTTTAACTAAATTTTTCGAAACTGTCCTAGGTTATGACACTCAAACGTCAGGCAAAGAACAATGGCATTTGAATCAAGAACCAAAAACAGAGGTGGATTCGCAAGAGGCAGATGGCGCACTCGGGTTTTTTACCAAAGATTCAAGTAAAGTCTGGGCTGTCATTGAGCTAAAAGACGCCAAAACTTCACTTGATAAAAAACAATCTGGAAGAATTGGCAAACTTACTCCTGTAGAACAAGCTTTTCAGTATCTGAATAAGTTCGACGGCTGCAAATGGGCAATTGTTTCTAACTTTAGAGAAATCAGAATTTATAGCAAGTCTAGAGGTCAGGGATTCTATGAGAAGTTTGACATTGTTGATTTAACTGGAGAACACGAATTTAAGCGTTTTTATTACATACTCAATAGACACAATCTGATTGATGAAGGCCATACCTCAGTCATTGATCATCTGGTAGCAGATACTACAGCTCAAGAAGAAAATATCACGAAAAGATTTTATGAGCAGTATAAAGAGATTCGTCTCAAAGTCCTAAATCATCTTTTTGAGCATAATCCTGATGTAGACAAGCTCGTTCTGGTTGAGAAAACTCAGAAACTCCTCGACCGATTGATTTTTACTATGGTCTGTGAAGACTCCAGTACGCTTTTGCCAGCTCATCTCGTCAAAAACACCTACGAACGTACCTTTCAATCATTTACTCTTTCGGACAGTGATCAGCGTGTCTGGGCAGAATTTAAAGGCTTATTCCAAGCCATTGATAAAGGCAATAAGCGAGTCATGCCTCCAATCAACGCTTACAATGGCGGCTTGTTCAAGTCAGACGAGGCTCTTGATAATCTGATTATCAAAGATGAGATCTGGAAAGAGATTATCAAACTTACGAGTTATGACTTTGAAAGCGATCTTAACGTTAATGTACTCGGCCATATTTTTGAACAAAGTATTAGTGATCTCGAAGAAATTAAAGCTTCTGTCGAAGGCGAATCTGTTGATAAGAAAAAATCACTTCGAAAAAAGCAAGGCATTTTTTACACGCCAGAATATATCACAAAATTTATTGTTGAAAACACGGTTGGCAAGTATCTGGAAGAAAATCCAGATAAACTAGAAACGATAAAGATTCTTGATCCCGCCTGCGGCAGTGGAGCATTTCTTAATCAGGCACATTCTTTTCTGATCAATCAATACAAAATTCGAGATGAAGAAAAGCAACTTGAACTTCAGAAACAAGGAAAAGTTACTGGTCTCTTTGATTTAAAATGGGTGGAAAACGATAAAAGCATTCTATTAAATAATCTTTTTGGCGTTGATCTAAGTCCAGAAAGTGTTGAGATTACGAAACTTGCTCTCTGGCTTAAAACCGCTAAGTCAACTGAACCGCTTCAAAACCTTGATCAGAATATTAAGTGCGGAAACTCACTGATTGATGACCCACAAGTAGCAGGAGGTCGGGCCTTTGGCTGGAATAATGAGTTTAAAACCATTATGAGCAATGGCGGATTTGACGTAATTATTGGAAACCCACCATATATAAAAATCCAACGATTTGTTAACTCAATTGCAGAAGAAAATTTCTATAATGAAAAATATGCTTCATCAACAGGAAAGTATGATGCATACGTACTTTTCATGGAGAAGGCTTATCAACTTTTGAACTCAAATGGTATAGCTGGTTTCATTCTTCCCCATAAATTTTTAAATACAGATTATGGGCGTGGCATAAGAAAGTTTTTGGCAGAAAAAAAGTGTCTATACAGGATAGTAGATTTCGGCACAAATCAAGTATTTGGAGATGCAACCACCTACACATGTGTTGTATTCATAACAAAAAATAAAAATAATGTTCTCAAATTTAACATTACGGAACCAGAGCAAATTGTGAACTCAGATCATCTTGTTGAAGATCAAATCAACTATGATCATTTGAATTCCCAATCTTGGAATTTGCTGGGATCAAAAAAACAAGAGTTACTTGACAAAATTCTCGAAAAGAAATCCGTGCTTGGAAACATAGTTAATGGAATATATCAAGGAATAGTAACTACGGGAGACGATATTTTTATTCTTAGAGGAGAAATAGTTAATAACTATTTTGTTGGATATTCTGAAGCAAGCAAAAAAGAAATACGAATCGAGTCAGCCATTGTGCAGCCCATTGCCAAAGGCAAGGATATTAGACGATATCAAAAAATTCAATCAAGACTGTTTCTTATTTATCCCCACATCATTTTAGACGGCAAAACTGTTCCCATGAGTGAGAATGTATTCAAAACCAATTATCCATTGGCATACGAATACTTAAGCCAGTTTAAGGATGAATTAATTGCAAGGAAGATATCATATAAGACAAATCCAGAGCACTGGTATTCCCTGCATAGAGCAAGAGATTTTAATCTCTTTACAAACGACAAAATTATTACTCCACAATTACAAAATTATCCTAACTTCACCCTTGATGACAGTAAAACAATTACTGATGCGGGTGGCTATGTTATTCCTGTGCCAGATAGCCTTGGCTATAGCGCACGTACACTATTGGCAATACTAAACTCTCAATTAATGTGGTTTTTCATAAAAATGACCAGCAATGTTTTTAATAGCGGATACTACTACTTCAAGACAAAATACTTAGAGCCATTTCCAATAGCAGAAATTACAAATCAAGAGTCATCTAAGTTAGATGACTTGGTAAAAGAAGTATATAAAGTAAACTCTAAACTACTTTCAGAGAAAACTAGAGCGTTAGAAATTATCGTTACAAGATTTAAAATAAATCAAACTACAAATTTAGACAATTTTTATAAATTAGGTTGGAATGAGTTAGTCGCGGAGCTAGAAAAGCAAGGAGTGAATCTCGAACTTGCCGAACAAGATAGCTTAAACAAATGGTTTAACAAAATTAGAAGAGCATTGCTTTCAATTGAAACCGAACTGAATAAGCTGGAAAAACAAATAGACATGACAATTTATGACCTATACAAGCTGAATACTGAAGAAATTGCCCTGATTGAGAATGAGTAGGCAGTGTGTCGATCTAATTATTATGGTTTAAAAACATAATTATTTATAGGATTATTGATCTGGAACTCGGTTATAATTTTGTTCCACAAATCCGACCATTGAAAACCAGCCGCTTGGCTGGTTTTTTTAATGGTTTAGGTACGTTGGAGCGAAACTATTGGTTCCGACGGGGCCTAGCATACATTTCATAAAATCCATGTGAGGCTACCCTAGTGCCTGATTGTGAGTGGAAGCGAGCAATCAGGTTAGTCCAGTCATCATATAAATTAATTGCTACTTATTTTTCGGAAGTCGTATCTTCTGTATCAGGTGATGATGTTTTTGTTGCCAGTTCAATAGAGTAATTAATTGCAAAGTCTGCAGGGAAAATTGCATTGTTTTCCATCAAAAATTGCTTGTAAAGTGATTCAGGATCCATTCCCGGAGTAACATTAAGTTTGATCCAGTGCCTAAGAAAAGTATCAAAAGATTTCTCCACTTTAAGCTTTAACGAAGTTAGTTCGTCCATTTGTTCTTCTTCTTCGGAATTCGTATCTTCCACATTAGGTGATGATGTTTTTGTTGCCATTTCGATGGAGTTAAAAATAGCATTGCCATTAGAGAAGATTCCTTTACTTTCCATCAAAAATTGATTGTAAAGTGCTTTAGGATCCATGCCCGGAGTAACATTAAGTTCGATCCAGCGTTTAAGAAGAACATCAAAAGCTTTAACCAATTCGAATTTTAACGTAATTAGCTTATCCATTTGTATTCTTTTTTCCTCTTTTGGTGAGAGAGTTGCTGAATTAGGAGATAGATTCTCATTAGGCATGATTGCTCTTTCTTATGTTATATCAAGGGTATTATACTAGATCATTCAACTTGATATGAACTAAAAGTATTGCATTAGCCTGGAAATTTCCCACCATAGACTCTTACCCTCCGTTTCCGCTATAGTAACCAACATATGCTATCGCAATTATTACAGGTATTTATTGATCTGCTGAACCAGTTAGCCCAGTTAATGCCAGCCCCTTGGTTTACTTTTATCGGCGCCTTTGTTGAGGAAGTAATTGCACCAATCCCTTCGCCGTTTGTTATGACGCTGGCTGGTTCAATAGCCGCCGCCCAAAATAGTACTTGGATGTATTTAATCTGGTTGGCCTTGATTGGCGCAGTCGGCAAGACGCTGGGTAGCTATTTGGTTTATGCGGTTTCAGACAAAGGTGAAGATTTTGTTCTAGGTAAATTTGGCAAATATCTAGGCGTATCGCACCGGGAAGTGGAAATTATCGGTAAACAATTGAATCATGGTCGCCGCGACGACATCGTATTGTTTTTGCTGCGCGCCGTGCCGATCATGCCCACCGCGCCGGTCTCAATCGTCTGTGGTCTGATTAAGCTCAATAAACGAACTTACATTGTCTCAACGTTTTTCGGCACACTGGTTCGCAATATGATGTATCTGTATCTGGGCTTTACTAGCGTCGACGCTTTGGAATCACTTAATGAAGGTATTGAAGCTCAGGAAAAAATTGGCTATGTCATATTATTAGTCTTGGTAGCGCTGTTTGTCGGCTATATCTATAAACAACGAAAAAATGACTCAGGTCTCAAATTTCTTGAGAAAAAAAGCAAGCGGACTTGAACAACTCTGCTCAAACAGCCACAATAGAACCACAACACAAAAGTTATTGATTTATGATTTTAATTGATGGATTGTGGTATTTCGGCGGTAATCGCGAACGCGGCATAGGCCGATATTTAGATTATTTTTTTAAGGAAGAATTTGAAGTTAAACGCGAAGAGCGAATCTGGTTGGTGCCGAAATCAGCACCTGACCGCCTGGTAAACGAACTATTAGCCAAATATGGCGGTTATTCACTGATTTTTGATTTTGCTGAGTCTAAACCTCGACAACGAGAACTGCTGAGCCGTTATTTGACGGAAAAAAAGATTTCAACCGTGTTTTTGAGTTCACCTTTTGAGCGGCCATATTCAATGTTGGATTTTTTGCCGATAATTAAAGAGCTGGATTTGTCCGGCTCAGCAGTTGTTTTTGATTTATTGCCACTACAATTTCCTGAGGAAATATTGAATAAATGGACAGATGAGGAACAATTGGTCTATCAGGAACGAATTAAAAAATTGCCTTTGCTAGATGAGTTGTTGGCTATCTCACCATTTACCAAAACACAATTAGTAGAGAGATTGAAAATTCCAGACAAAAAAATTACGGTGCTCAAATTTGGCTTGTCCGACAAATGGATCCAGCCATCGCGTGAAGTTGATCTGAAGTGGTGGCGTGAAATTAGTAATGGCCGATATGTGGTGACGATAAGTGGCGGTGAGTGGCGCAAAAACTTAGCCGGCACGCTTAAATATTTTGCCCGAAGGTATAAAAAGAAAAATTATTCACTAATTGTCATTTGCCGGCTGAGCAAGTTAGAGCAATGGAAATACCAACTACTGGCCTGGAAATTGGGAATTAATCGACAAGTTAAATGGTTGGGGTTTGTCGACGAGCGATTAAAGTGGCGGTTATTAGCTCAAGCTAAAGTATTTTTGTTTTTATCTCTTGGCGAAGGCTTAGGTATTCCGCTTTTAGAAGCCAAAAAGGCCAAGGTTCCGGAAATTGTAATTAGTAAAGAATTAGCCGAGGCTGGTTTTGGCGACTTAGTACCTGGCTGTAAGGTAGCGGATTAAGTTCTTGTTAGAGGGTTTAGATCACTCTTTAAGGGGATAAATTACTCTTCAAGTTGGCGATCTATAAGCTGATTAAATCTCTCTTCTAGCCGGCGGATTACTAGCAGAGCAGATTACTCTTCAAGTTGGCGGATTAAAGCTGACACCTGACGGCCATCGGCGCGTCCAGCCACCGCTTTCATAACCAGACCGGTCAACGGCCCAATGGCTAGATTAGGATTCTCGGCTTTAAGTTCATTGATTATTTGCTTGAGTTCTTCTTCTGACAGAGGTTGCGGTAAAAACTCTTTCATAATTTCAATCTTAACTTGCTCACTATCTACCAGATCCTGACGATTACCTTGTCGATATTGCTCAATGGCTTCTTCGCTGTTTTTGACTTGCTTTTGCACGACTTTGATGAATTCATCCTCAGTGAGAGTGGCGTTGAGTCCCTTATCGATTTCCGCGTTTTTGATTTGCGCGCTGAGATAGCGGAGCGTATCCAAGCGAACTTGGTCACGGGCACGCATGGCATTTTTGATTTCTTCTGACAGTTTTTGGGTTGGATTCATGAGGGTATTGTAGCAAGTTTAGTTAGGGAGGCGGAAGTTTGTAAGAAAGGATCATCCTTGCCCTTAGTTTCCTCAAGAAGGATCATCCTAGGATGATCCTTCCAGGCAAGAGAGTGGGCAAGGATGATCCTTTCTTAAGAGCCTGGCACGACCTCTTTCTTCCCTGCTAAGATAAACAAATGGTGAATGTTTATCAGCGCGTTTTATTAACAGGCGGAGCCGGTTTTATCGGCTCGCATCTTTTGGCAATGTTTTTGGCTCAGCCAGAACTTGGGGAAATTGTCGTTATCGACAACCTGCTAACTGGACAGCGCCAAAACATCGAACCCTTTCTAACTGATTCTCGCTTAACATTTCTAGAGAATGATTTGACCGACATTGCCTGGCTAACAGAATTCTTAACCAATCAGCACGACCAGCCGTTCAGCTTAATTGCCCATTTCGCCTCGCCGGCCAGTCCGCCACGCTATCAGGCATATCCGGTAATGACGTATCAGGTTAATTCATTTGTGACCCATTACCTAGCCGAGTATGCCAGCCAGCACGAAACTCGACTACTATTTGCCTCGACTTCTGAAGTTTATGGTGATCCGCTAATTTCCCCTCAGCCGGAATCATATTGGGGTAATGTCAATCCAAATGGCATCCGGTCCTGTTATGACGAGGGCAAACGCCTGGGCGAGACAATTTGTGGTGTGTGGCAGAGGCAAACCGGCGCCGATATCCGCCTAGTTCGGATCTTCAATACTTATGGTCCCCAGATGGATATTACTGATGGCCGGGTAATTCCCAGCTTTTTCCAGAGTTTGCTCACTGGTGAACCACTGACGATTTTCGGTACAGGCGAACAATCACGTAGTTTTTGTTATGTTGATGATCTGGTGAGCGGTCTTAAGTCATTTATGGAACATCCAGATTTAGCCGGTGAAACAATTAATTTGGGCAATCCTAATGAATTTACGATGTTTGAGTTAGCGGAAGTATTTGAAGAATTAGCAGGGCAGGAGCTTGAAAAGCAATATAGTGAGCTTCCTACTGATGATCCCACCCACCGGCGCCCAGATATTTCCAAGGCCAGGCGGATACTACAGTGGGAGCCAAAAGTTGAGCTCAGGGAAGGTTTAACGGCCACCATGGCCTATTTCCGGGATAATCATGCTTAAAAATGTCCAGAAAAAGCTAGTCAGATTTATAGACACCGGTCTTAAACAGCAAAGTCTGTCAGCCTGGCTAGGCATATTAGCCATTTTTGCCTTATTTTTACGCTTGCCTCTGCTAACTGACTCATTTTGGCTTGACGAAGCCGCTCAAGCCCTAGAAGTCATCCGGCCATGGCGTGAACAATTAAATATCGCCGCCGACTTCCAACCACCCTTATTTCACCTAATTTTGCATCTTTGGCAGTATATCGGCCACCAGGAGTGGTGGCTGAGATCGGTATCACTGTTGAGCGGACTGGGTTCCGTGATGATATTTTCCGCTTTAGCTTGGCGATGGCAAGGCCGGCGGACGGGCGTAATTGTAGGTTTTCTGTTAGCTACTTCGTCATTACACGTATTTTTCTCCCAGGAACTTCGTCCATACATGTTGGCTGTGTTTTGGAGCTCACTAGCGATGGCAAGTTATTGGTCAATTTTATTTCCTCAGGATGGCTTAAAATCTTTACTCTCCACGAAATCAAGCTGGCCTCAGCTATCAAAACGCACCGCTTTCATTAGCTTGACCTTAGCTAATTTGGCTGGTGGCTTAACCTCCTATGTCTATTTATTTTTCATTGTGGCGCAGGTTCTTACTTCATGGCTGGTGGGAAGGCGCCGAGCCTGGTTAATCTCAAAATCGGTCGTCCTAACCGGCCTAGCTTGGCTGATTTGGTTGCCGGGTCTGTTGTCCCAACTGGCCGCCAGTTCGGCGTTAAGAACCATGGTGCCGGATTGGGAGAAGGTGGTAAGTCTGACCCAGGCAAAGGCTCTACCTCTCACAGTGGCGAAATTTTGGGTAGGTATGTTACCGATAGATCTAGTTTGGTCTGATGCAGTAATGGTTATTTTGCCCTGTATATTCGTCTTTTATTTGGGTATAAAATATTGGCAGAGTAGTGCCGAGAGTGCTAAGAAGCAACTTTTGACTTTGCTGAGCCTGCTTGTTTTGACTTTAGCCACCAGTTGGCTGTTTTCCTTTTGGACACCGGTAATTTCACCCAAACGCGTCCTCTTCCTTCTGCCGCTAATGTACTGGGTGATCGGCCTAGTAACACGCCAAAAGCATTGGCTAGCGGGACTGTTGGTGATCTATGCCTTGGGGCTGAATTTATTCAGTTTAGCGAAGTATTGGCAAGACCCCGCTCTGCAGAGAGAAAACTGGCGATCAGCCATTTCTAACCTTGAAGCTCGCTACCAGCCTAATGACACAGTTGTGGTGTTTGGCTTTGACGCGCCTTTTGCACCTTGGGAGTGGTATCAGCAGAAAAATCTGCCTACTCATACGACAGGCTTCAAGCCATTAACCTCGCCAGAATCAGCCTTGCAGGCTTTGAGTGACTTACCCCAGGCAGAAAACGTGATTTTATTTGATTATTTACTGGATTTAAGTGATCCAGCCCATTTTGTGTCTAAAGGTCTGGAATCTAAGGGTTATCAGCTGATGGATGTGCTGGACTATCCAAACCTGGGTTTTATCCGGCTATACTACCAGAAGAGACTCTATGCCCGTCAGGAACTTAACTCAAAAACAAACTATGTTTATCAGGAATTTAGCTCAGGAACTAAGCTATGAATGATAATCAACCTTTGAAAGTCATGATTGATGTGTCAGCTGTTCCTTATGGTCGGGGAGTATCCCGCTATACCAGTAATCTGGTTCTTAACCTGGCGGAACTGCGGAATTTAGAGCTCACAGCCTTTGGCTATAGTCAGGGGCAGTATCGACAGCTCAAAAGGTGGCTGGGAGAATTGCCAGCCAATGTAAAGACTAAAGCCTGGCCTATTTCGGTGTCGATGACCGAGCGTTTGTGGAAGACAGTCGGACGGCCTCGGCCAGTAAATGCCCAAATTGATGTGTTTCACGCTTGGGAGTGGCAACTTCCGCCCCTCAAAAACCTGCCAATGGTGGTGACGGTTCATGATTTGGCTTACAAGTTATTTCCTGAGACGGCGCATCCCTCAGTAGTTAGCCATTATGACCGTTTACTTGAGGAATTAGAGAAAAATCAACACATCAGAGTTATCGCTGTTTCCCAAACGACCAAGCAGGATATTCTCAAATTAACCAGAATTGAGGAGTCGAGAGTTCATGTGGTGTACGAAAGCCTGCCTGTAGAGTCAGAAATCGTGCCAAGTGATGAATTGTTAACAATGACGCAAATTGAGTTCCCTAAGCCGTTTTTGCTATTTGTAGGGACCACAGAGCCCCGAAAAAATTTGACTACGATTATCTCAGCCTGGGAAAGTGTAAAAGACGACTTTGACTTGGTGATTGCTGGCAGTATTGGTTGGGACGAGTTTAGGGTTAAGCCTGGCATGCATGTTTTGGGGTACATACCAGATGAAAAACTGGCCGCGTTATACCGAACCGCCCAGGTCTTAGTTTACCCAAGTTTATATGAAGGGTTTGGGTTGCCAATTTTAGAGGCTTATTTTCATGGTTGTCCGGTAATAACTTCAAATACATCTTCTATGTCAGAGATCGCAGGTCAGCCAGCCAGGCTAGTGGACCCAACTAATCCAGCTGAAATTGCGGAGGCAATTTTGTCGATTGAGGACGTGGATACTAAAGCCCGTCAGAAAAGACAGCAGGATATGCGTCAAGTTTTGGAGCAGTTCCGTTGGGATGATACAGCTAAACAAACAATGGCTGTCTATCAAATGTCAGCTGATGAGTCAGGAGTTTAAGAAAGTAGTTACTGACGGTGAAACAACTGTGAAATTAATGAAAAGACCGTGAAAACTATAATTAAAGCCAAATAACAAATAAAAACCAGATATATTTATAAGGAGATTAATGTCAGCGAAGGTGATTGGGATTGACGGCAACGAGGCCAACATTTCAGAGCGAGTGGGTAGTAATGTCTTTGCTTATGAGTTGATACTAGCAATTGAGAAATATCTACAGAAAAATTCGTTATTTGAAGTGGTGGTTTATCTAAGTCGACCGCCGTTAGATGACCTGCCACCAGCTAGACCAGGTTGGCAATATCAAGTGGTTCCACACCAACCCTTTTGGGGACAATGGCGCCTACCCTTGGAACTATGGCACCGGCGACAAGTGGATTTGTTTTTTTCACCAGGCCATTATTTGCCAAGCATAGCGCCTGTTCCCCTGGTTTCCACCATTATGGATCTGGCGTTTGAGAAGTTTCCCGGCTATTTTCGCCGATCTGATTTATATCAGTTAAAACTATTTACACGCTGGGGAGTCAGACAAGCCAGGCACTTATTTTCGATCTCCGAGGCGACTAAACAGGATTTGATTGCTCTGTACCATCAGCCACCAGAAAAAATATCGGTAATCTATCCAGCCGTAAAGCCGGTTAAGTCGATGTCGGTGGCGGAAATCTCAGCACAGCTAGAAAAATTTAAACTAAATGAGCCATATTTATTATTCGTCGGGACTATTCAGCCGCGTAAAAATTTAGAGCGATTAATTTCAGGTTTTGCCTGGCTGAGAGAACACGGATTTTCTGGAGAATTAGTTTTGGCTGGGAAAATTGGCTGGCAAGCCGAAGAAACTATGACGGCGCTGGAAAGTAGCCCAGTCAAGGAGCACATACGACAATTAGGGTTCGTTAATGATCTGGAAAAGCAAGCCTTGGTTCAGTCCGCTGAAATGTTGGTGTTACCTGGTTTATATGAAGGTTTTGGTTTGCCGCCGCTTGAGGCGATCCAGCTTGGCACTTTGCCGGTTGTGTCGGACGTGTCATCTTTGCCAGAGGTAGTGCCTGTTCGTGATTTACGGTTTGACCCAAATAAGGCTGTTGATATTGGCGAAACTATACTGCGGGTTTGGCAGGAATCGGATCAGCAAAAGCAAGCTTGGCTTGAGCAATTGCAAACCGAGTCCAAAAAGTTTGATTGGACTAAGTCGGCTGAATTAGTTTGTCAGAAGTTAGATCAATTGAGTTAGTTTGGTTTCAGTAGTAATTTTTGCCAGAGCTAGGTTAGTGAGCTTAAAGAAATAGTCCGATACTGTATGCTTTAGATATGATAATTCTTGGTATTGACCCTGGTTTTGACCGTTGCGGGTGGGCGATACTTGAGGTTGAGGGAAATAAAGAAAAACCACTGGCTTTTGATACCATTTCGCCTAGTCGGAAGTTGGAAAAGTTGGAAAGATTTAAGGTTCTCTGGGAGGAAATTGAAAAATTAATTCAGCAGTATCAGCCGACGGATTTAGCGATCGAATCGCTATTTTTTGCCCGAAATGTTTCTACTGCTTTGCCTGTTAGCGAAGTTCGTGGTCTAGTTTTTGCTTTAGCTTTCAAACATAAATTAAAGTTAGCTGAGTACAAGCCCAATCAAATAAAATTATCAGTTACCGGGTACGGAAATGCCGACAAAAGACAGGTTACTTTGATGATCACCAAACTCTTAAGACTTGAAAAAAGCCCGAAGATTGACGATACTGGTGACGCGCTGGCAGTTGCTTTAACGCACTCAGCTCACCAGCGCAACGTTAAAACAATATGATACGTTTACTGACCGGAAAACCAGTTGATCATCAGGACGAAGTGTTAATTTTGGATGTGCATGGGGTAGGATATGAAGTCTGGGTTCCAACAAAAGAATTGCAGATTGCCCGCCAAAAAGATCAAGTGACATTGCATATTTATACGTTTGTTCGAGAAGAAGCCTTGTCTTTATATGGATTTTTGGATCCTTTGGAGAGGCGGATGTTTGAGTTATTGCTGAGCGTTTCTGGTGTTGGACCAAAATCTGCTTTAAGCGTAGTTGATAAAGGTGCACAGGCCGTAGTTGAGGCAATTCAGCAGTCGGAAGTCGGATTTTTCCAAAGCGTTCCGCGCCTGGGCAAGAAAACAGCTCAAAAAATAATTTTAGAATTACAGTCAAAAGTCGGCAGTTTGAATGAATTTAAACTGACTCCGCAAAATCAGCTGACAACTGATGTACGTGACGCTCTGCTTAATCTGGGTTATAACGAGGGGGCGATTGAAACCGTGCTTTCCAGGCTACAACCAGACTGGGAAGTGACTTACGCGTTAAAATGGAGTTTGCAGAACATTGGAAATAATAAGATTGAGACTAGTGCAGTGCCTGCGAGCGTTGATGTATTAGCTGAAAACGGCAAGCGCGTGGACGAGACCACGGGCGCAGGAGCGGGCGCAAGCATGAGCGAAGGCGCGCCAGAAAAATAATATGGCCTATAACTTGCAGAGCACCCCACCGGAAGAAGAACAGCTATTTGTTTCTTTGCGCGCCCGCACTTGGGACGACTTCCATGGTCAACTAAAAGTTACGGAATCTTTAATGGTGGCGATCACCGCCGCCAAACAGCGCGAGGAAGCGCTGGAGCACACCCTGCTTTACGGACCGCCTGGCTTGGGTAAAACAACTTTATCGCATCTGATTGCCCGCGAATCTGGCGGATCACTTCATATTTCATCTGGTAACGCTTTAAGCAAAGTTGGCGACTTGGCGGCAATTTTATCCAATATCCAGGCGAATGATGTCTTGTTTATTGATGAAATTCACCGCTTGTCGCGCGCCGTCGAGGAAACTCTTTATCCGGCGATGGAAGATTTTGCTTTGGATATTGTGCTGGGGAAGGGCGCCGGCGCGCGCGTGGTGAGAATTGATTTGCCGCCGTTTACGCTGGTTGGAGCTACAACGAGGTTTGGTGCTTTGTCAGCACCGCTTAGAGACCGATTCGGCCTGGTTCATCGTCTGCAATATTATCAGCCAGATGAGTTGGGCGTGATTGTAGAGCGGGCGGCGAAAAAACTTTCTATCAGTATCGATAAGGAAATTGCTCTAAAAATTGCGGAGCGTTCTCGCGGCACGCCAAGAATTGCCCTCAAACTTTTAAAGCGGGTTAGGGACGTTGCTCAGCTAGATAATTGTGAAAATATTTCGCCCGAACATGTCGACCAGGCTTTACTGCTTCAGCAAGTTGACGCCGAAGGGCTTGATGAGCATGATCGCCGCTACTTAACAGCCTTGAGACAACAATTTAAAGGTGGTCCGGTCGGCTTGAACACGCTGGCGGCCGCGCTGTCTGAAGACTCCAGCACCATTGAAGAAGTTATTGAGCCTTACCTAATTCAAAAAGGCAAAATCAAGCGGACGGCGCGCGGCCGCGTCCTTGTCTAAATTATCCTCGTCTAATTTTCCTCCCGCACAACTATTGGCTTGATCTATAATGACGTTATGCCATCACCATTTCATGATCGTATGGGTCAACAACTTAGCTGGTCAGCCGCTGGCCAAAAAATCAGGGGACGCATTGGCGCCTATTTAGAAGACCTTCTGCTTTTATGGCTGAGTTTTGTCACTTTAGTGCCTTTGCATTGGTTCCGTCGGTTTTTCTTTCGCCTGGCTGGAGTCAAACTAACCAGTAGCTCAACTTTGCACATAGGCGCTCGTTTTTATCACCCCAGTGGAGTGTCCATTGGTCATGACACCATCATCGGCGATCACGCGGTGCTGGATGGCCGCGCCCCACTTTCTATTGGTAATCATGTCGACATCGCCAGTGAAGTCATGATCTATAACAGTGAACACGACATTAATGCCCCTGATTTTGGACCAATTGAAGAGCCGGTGAGAATTGAAGATTACGTTTTTATTGGACCACGGGCGATTATTTTGCCAGGTGTAACTTTAGGTCGCGGCTCGGTAGTTGGCGCTGGCGCGGTGGTTACTAAGTCAGTTGATGCGGGAGCGATTGTTGGCGGAGTACCGGCCAAGGTAATTGGTGAGCGTCAGCTAAAAGACTATCAATACCGTTTAGGACGCCCTCGACTCTTTCAATAAAATTATTTGACAAAACTTTTAATGAGAAACTATCAAGTAAGTTTGCTGATCAGTCAAAAATTGTTTTCTTTAGCTCAGCCATTTTGGCCGGATCAACCAAGGCTTGCAGTACCAGATAACTAATTTCTGAGTCTCTGAAATCTGGACGCTGGGCGTATTTAATAAATTTTTCAAAATCGACTTCCATAACTTCAATCTTTTCACCATTGTCGAGGTTTTGAGCTTGAATATTCTGACAATCTTGGGCCACGAAAGAAAAGATTGCCCACTCGATTTTTTCAAAAGGTTGAAAAGAGTGCCACAATTTCCATTTATCTGACTGATAACCGGTTTCTTCCAGCAGTTCGCGTTTGGCGGCGGATAGCGGATTT
Source organism: uncultured Pseudomonadales bacterium (assembly GCA_964603945.1). GTDB lineage: Bacteria > Patescibacteriota > Microgenomatia > UBA1400 > UBA1396 > UBA1396. Next base: position 19,248 of record CAZRWP010000004.1, on the reverse strand, counting down.
TCTTCTGGCTCAATTCGACCGCCAAAAACACCATAAAAAGGTTTAAGACCAGGTTGTTCCTCATGACTGATTAGAATTTTTTGCTCAGTTGTAATTGGAATTACGCTAACGGTATCGGCACGTTTTATTTTTTCAAAGATGACGGTGCTTCCGTCATACATTTCCTGTTCCCACTGATAGACGTCAAAAATTTCGCCGGTGAAAACTTTTTTGGCGTGCTTTGGCAAAGGCCTTTTGGCGGGCGGATAGGGAATGTTCATGCGTTTAGTATACCTCTCCCTCAAGAAGGATCATCCTTGCCCTTAGTTTCCTCAAGAAGGATCATCCTAGGATGATCCTTCCAGGCTAGCGGAGGGGCAAGGATGATCCTTCTATAAAGACTTCTTGCTTCGCTCTTTCTTTGTGTTGCTAAATTTCTTACTTTGCGTCATTATAAATAGCAATAGGGAGGAATAGGTAAAACACCCTATAAGAATTGAAATGAAGAAATAACATGTTGCTCGGAAAATCCTACAACTCCCTTGATAACCAGCGTAGGGTGACCATTCCGAAACACATGCGTGGACAGCTGGGAACTTCAGCTGTTCTAACCAGAGGTCTGGACGGAGGTTTATTTTTACTTCCAGAGGATTACTGGCAAATGCTCGTGAACAATCTGACTCAATTGCCGTTTACTAAAAAACGCGCCCGCGACTTTTGGCGCTATTTAAGTAACGACGCTCAATCTATCCAAACCGATAATCTGGGCCGCATCACAATTCCGGCCACATTAGCTGAGTTTGCTGACCTGCAAAAAGAAGTTGTAGTTGTCGGTTCCATGAAATACATCGAAATCTGGGATCAAACCCGCTATCACAGTTATTTGGATGAATTATCTCAGCACGCTGAGGAAATTGCCGAAGAACTGCCTTGGGAAGAAGGGACGCATGCACGTACCAGTATTAATGAATGAAGTAATGACAGCTTTGGCCGTTAAGCCTGATGGTCTATATCTTGATGGTACGTTTGGACGCGGTGGTCACACTCGAGCTATTTTGGAAGCTGGTGGGAAAGTGGTGGCTTGTGATATGGATCCGGACGCTATCAGTTCTGCCCAACAAGAGTTAGCCACGGAAATAGCTGAGAAAAAACTAACTATTTGCCACACTAACTTTGCCAATCTTGATATTGCCTTGCCAGAACTTGAACTAAACCCGCCCGCATTTGATGGCGCTTTGTTTGATCTAGGTCTTAGCAGTAACCAAATTGATGAATCTGAGCGTGGTTTTAGTTTTCAAGGTTCTCAACCACTAGATATGCGGATGGATACGCGACTTGGAGTAACAGCCGCTGATCTACTTAACGCTCTGCCTGAGAAACACCTCAAAAATCTCCTCTGGGAATTTTCACAGGAAACGCAGGCTAGTCAAATTGCCCGCGCCGTAGCTCAAGAACGAGAAAAACAACCTTTTAGAACGACTGATCAATTGGTGAAAATTATCTCCAAAGTCAAAGGTCACCGGCGCGGCCATCTCCATCCAGCCACCAAAACTTTTATGGCTTTACGAATGGCTGTGAATCTGGAAATCGAAAACTTACAAAGTCTGCTTAATACTATTTTGCCTTGGCTCAAGCCAGATGCAAGACTAGCGATCATCAGTTTTCATGAAGGAGAAGATCGCTTGGTAAAAAACACTTTTGATGAGTGGGAAAACCAAAAACAAGTGAGTCAGATAACTAATAAACCGATCATGACAAGTGAGTCAGAAATCGACGCTAATCCGCGCAGTCGCAGTGCTCGCCTGAGGGTAGCTCAACGAATCTAAAACAAAAAATTATTAAAAAACCAAAAACCAACCAAAAATAACAAAAAAACACAATATGAAACAGCCTGCCACTTCTTTAATCTCCATTAAGCAAATATTTATTGCTCTGGTTGCTTTTGCCTTGCTGACTGGAGCGATAATTAGCACGTCTTCAGTGGCTCAATTGTCATATCAAGCCGCTCAACTGCAACAGCAGGAAAGACTTTTAAATCAGCAAAAGCAATATTTGCAGGAGCAGTTAGCTCAGGCACATTCTTTATCGACTCCACAAGCGTTTGCCGTTGAGCAGGGTTTTTCACAACTTGCTCAAGCTAAGGGTCGTCTTGACGTAATCCCCAGCTTAGCCCAAGCTCATTAGTAGAGTATGCGTTCCCGCCAGTCTCAGCCAACTCAGGCCGACCGACTCCGCCACCGTTTAAAATGGCTGGAGCTGATATTCGGCTGTGCCTTTTTAGCAATTATTTTGCGTTTGGCATATTGGCAGATCTGGAAGCACACCGAACTGTCGATGGTAGCGGCTAACCAATATGAGTCAAGTCAGCGCCTGAGTTCTCAGCGAGGCTGGATTTTGGACAATGCTGGCCGAATTTTGGTCGGCAATCGCGAAGAGTACACGTTGTTTGCCCAACCCCACATATTGCAAAATACCCCTGATGAAATAGCGGAAAAAATTGCGCCAATTATCATGACTACTCTAGAATCAACACCGTTGCAGGCGACTGATTCTGCTTGGTTAAAATCTCAGCAAAAAGATTTGGAGGATCGGCTAGAAAACTTGCTAAGTGACCCCAATCGTCAGTGGGTGGCTTTAGCTAACGGTTTGAATCGTGAACAGCGCCAGGCAATTGAGGATTTAGAAATTCACGCCATTGGTTTTGACACTCGTTATGCACGTTATTATCCCGATGCTTCGTTGTCTGCTCAACTATTAGGCTTTGTCGGCAAAACGGATTTGGGAGACGATCAAGGCTATTTTGGCTTGGAGGGGTTTTATGATTTGGAATTACGAGGTCGAGAGGGCGTACTTCATCAGCAGAGAACCGCTCTAGGCTTGCCGCTTTTATTAAGTCAAAGTCAAAAATTAAAAGAAGATCAGGGAAGTTCTTTAACCTTAACAATTGACCGTCATTTGCAAGCCGCCATTGAGGAAAAATTATTGACCGGTTTGGAACGTTATGGAGCTGTTTCAGGAGAGGTCATAGTGATGGATCCGCAGACAGGTGCAATCTTAGCGATGGCCTCTTTTCCAAATTATGATCCGGCCGAATTTTGGCAGTATCCGGCTGGCTATTATCGTAATCCGGTTGTCTCTGATTTATATGAACCCGGATCAACTCAAAAAATTGTCACCATGGCGATTGGAATTGAAACTGGCGCCGTAACGCCGGACACCACTTGCCCTGATTGTGATGGACCCAGAGTGATTAATGGATTTTCCATAAAAACTTGGGATGGTGTTTATAACCCAGATATTTCCATGCGTGATGCTTTGGCCAAATCCGATAACACGGCCATGGTATTTGTGTCTGAGCAGATTGGCGCAAGCCGGTTTTTGCAGAAATTGCGAGATTTTGGTTATAACGAAAAGACAGGCGTGGACTTACAGGGTGAAGCGCAATATAGTTTCCGTGAAGACAAAGAGTGGCGCGAAGTTGATACCGCGACTGCCTCGTTTGGTCAGGGAATTGCCTCAACTAGCCTTCAGCTGACCAGGGCGGCGGCCGCGATTGCCAACGGCGGCAAGCTCCTGCAACCATACGTGGTAGCAAAAGTTACTCAGGGTGATCAGGTGATTGAAACCAAGCCCAAGGTTATTCGCCAAGTAATTTCCCCGCAAACGGCCAAAACGGTCACTGACATGATGGTTTACACGGCTTCCCAGGGCGACGCAAAGTGGGCATTGCCGGAGGGAGTCAGCGTGGCCGGCAAGACCGGCACGGCGCAGATTGCCGGTGAAGGCGGCTATTTGTCTGACAAAACCATTGCCAGTTTTATCGGCTTCGCCCCAGCGGAAAATCCGCAGTTTGTCATGCTGGTTAAATTAAGAGAACCAACTTCTTCCCCCTGGGGCTCGGAGACCGCCGCACCACTTTGGTTTGAGATTTTGACCGATGTTTTGAAGTAGAAAACAAAGTTTTATCAGATAATTTATACTAAAGCCATGGCTTTAAGAAAATGGGTTAAGATATCCTCTGAGCGAGTTTTCGAATCACAATTTCTGAGTGTTAATAAAAATGTGTGGCAACTTCCAAATGGTGAGATTAATGATAACTATTATAGTTTTGTGCGTCCTGATTACGTGATGATGGTTGGAGTAGATCAGGCCGGAAATATATTAGTTGAGCGTTCTTTTCGTCAGGCAGTTAATGATTTTGTATATGAAATGCCAGCTGGCTTTATCGAATCTGGTGAAGATATTGAAGATACGGCCAGGCGCGAGTTTACTGAAGAAACTGGTTATCCAGTAATCTCTGTAGATTACCAGGGAATGTTTTATCCTCTAGCTGGCCCAACTGCCATGCAAGGCCATTTAGTGTTTCTTAAATTTGATTCAGACGCAGTACCTTCACCAGATCGAGAAGCGGAAGAGACGATTGAATGTTCAATTTTGTCACCGGCTGAAGTTAAGCAAATGGTTTTAGAAAATCAGATGAAATGTATGGGTAGTATAGCCGCCGTAGGTAGATATTTCTTGAAAAATGAATAAAAAACATAAATATCAAAAGTAATTTTTAACATAAATATTATTTTTATCACTGCTCATATACATGAGGTATGAGCAATACCAATGGCCTTGCTTTTGTCCTATAATGGCCTCAATGTCTCTTAAACTAAAAGCTCGTAAGTATTGGCATTTGGTTAAAACCGGTTGGTTGAATGGCATGCCAGCCAGTTATCGCTATGGTCAGCCGGCCAAAAAACTCAAGATTTATGGCATTACGGGAACAGACGGCAAAACCACCAGTAGTACTTTGCTTTATCACGTTTTAAAGGAGTCGGGCAAGTCGGCCGCTTTGATCAGCACGGTGGCCGCCTTTATCGGGGCAGAAAAAATTGATACCGGTTTCCATGTTACTTCGCCTGATCCGGCCGCTCTTCAGCGCCTGTTAAACCGGTGTGTTGAGGCTGGAATTACTGAAGTGGTGCTAGAAGTCACCTCACACGGACTTTATCAGAATCGGGTTTGGGGAGTACCATTTGAGCTAGTTGGTATTACCAATGTGACCTCAGAACATTTAGATTATTTTGAAACCTGGGATAAGTTAGTTGAGGTAAAAGGCAGTATCTTTAAAAAAGCCAAGCAAGCGGTGTTGAATCAGGATGATAAGTCTTTTGCTAAGTTAAAAGCTCTGGCCAAGCAAGCTAATTGCCCGGTCACTACATTTCCTCAAGAATTGCCTAGTGGCAAAGTTGGTCAAGCAGTCGCCAAGAGATTTACGGAACCCTACAATCAGTGGAATGCTCATTTGATCTGGAAAATGGCTAAGCTTATTGGCATTTCAGATGTAGAATTTATTAAAGCGGTTAAATCCTTTCCTGGCATTAAAGGTCGAATGGAGGAGATTCCTAACGATTTGGGTATCAAGGTAATAGTTGATTTTGCCCACACTTCGCATGGTCTGGAAAGTGTTCTAAACACGCTACGAGAACAAACAAACGGAAAACTGATTGCCGTTTATGGGTGTGCTGGCTTGCGTGACCGCTCCAAGCGCCCAAGGATGGGTGAAATTGGCTCTCGAATTGCTGATCTGGCCATTTTTACCGCAGAAGATCCGCGTACCGAGGATGTCCAGGTAATTATGCGTCAGATGAAGGAAGGCGTTAAGGCGCCCAACCACCACAAAGTTATGACCATAGCTGATCGCCAGCAGGCAATTAATCAGGCAATTGAGCTGGCTAAAAAAGGAGATACGGTGGCGCTATTAGGCAAAGGCCATGAAGAGAGTATGTGTTATGGCAAAGTCGAACAGATTTGGTCCGACCAGTCAGCTGTAATCTCGGCGATTGAAGCCCGCACCTCAAATAACTAGTTGTATGAAAACTCTGTTATTTGATTTTTCTAATGTTTTGCTATTTGCAAAGGATACGGTCGAATTTTCTGGCAGAACAAAGATTGACCCGATTTTTGTTTTAAATCAGCCATTGCTCGACTATATTTCTAATTTAGAACTTAAGCGGGCTATATTTACTGCTACCACCAAAATTTACGATCCGGCGATTAAAGCGCATCTCACGCCAGTATTTCACCAATTTTTCACCACCGAGGAAATAGGCTTGGATAAAACCTCGCCAGCGGCTTACCTAAGTGTGATTGATAAATTAAAGGCTGACCCAGCCGAGGTGATGTTTATTGACGATTCGCCAATTAATGTCGACTCAGCCCGCCAGGCAGGGCTTTCAGCCCAGACATATCAAAATAATCAGCAAACAATTGAGCTCATTAATGAGTGGTTTGGCCAGGAAAATTAGCCTGGAATTAAATTTATGAGACAGACCATAGCCAACTCAAAACAACTGACTGCATCAGCGGTAATTTTAACGGAAACTAATCCGGTCAAGGTTTTGCTAATCCGCCACAAAAAACATGGATGTTGGATTCAGCCTGGCGGGCATGTTGAAATTGATGAAAATCCGCTGGAATGTATTAAGCGGGAAGTCTTAGAAGAAACAGGAATTGAGATCTCGCCTTGGCTAGCAGATCCACAGCTGATTGATAAAAATTCATCAGCCTTACCTATTCCAGACTTTACGGCTGAATACTTAATTCCGCCCTATGGCGACGAGCCTCAGCATTATCACGTGGATTGGCTGTACGTAGTTAGGATTCCTCAGGCTATTAAAACTCAAGTAGAGGAATCAGCCGCCGATGATATTGGCTGGTTTACTTTGGATCAAGCTATAGAGCTCAAGATGTTCGACAACACCAAGCACTTTCTGCGTCAGTTTATGCGGTGAATGAATTTGTTGTAAAAAATGATATCTAAAGAATGAAAAAGTAAGCGGCATATAAAGCTCAAAATGAACGCCTACATCAAGACTCTTTACAAGACTCTACTTGACAATCCCGCCATAACAACAGTAGGCTTCCAGGTATGAAGCAAAAACCTTCCGTGGTGGTGCTTGGGGGCGGAACCGGTACCTTTATGATGCTACAAGCTCTTAAGCGTCTCTCGGTCGATCTCACCGCCATTCTAACCATGGTAGATGACGGCGGTTCCAACCGTGTATTGCGGGATGAATTTGGCTTACTACCAACTTCTGGAATTTCCCAATGCATTGTTGCTTTATCAGAAAATCCTTCCTTGCTACGCGAACTTTTCAATTACCGTTACAAACAGGGTAATGGTTTAAGCGGGATGCGCTTTGGCAACTTATTTATTGCGGCTTTAACCGATATTCTTGGCTCGCAAAAGCAGGCGATTGCTGAGACAGTTAAGCTTCTGCAGGTTAAGGGCAAGATTTTGCCGATATCTTATGATGATGTCCGCTTAGTAGCCACCTATGAAGATGGTACCGAAGTGGTGGGAGAGCATGAAATTGATGAACCCAAACATGACGGAAAACTTAAAATTGTAAATCTGCGTACCGAGCCGGCAACTAAAGTTACTGACGAGGCTAAACAGGCAATTTTAGAGGCTGACTACATCATTGTTGGTCCGGGTGACTTTTATACCAATACAGCCGCCAATTTTGTAGTTGATGGTTTGAAAAATGTTCTGCTTAAATCGTCAGCTAAAAAGATATTTGTCTCAAACTTAATGACCAAAAGCGGTGATACCTATGGCTATACTTTGCAGACCTTCATGGAAGAGTTGGATAAATATTACAGTCTTAATGATCTGGATTATGTGGTTGTGAATTCAAATACCGATTATCCTGCAGAAGCGCTAGCCCTTTATGAAGAGAAGCAGTCGGTGCCTGTAGAAGATGACGTAGGCGAGGAATATAAGAGTGTAAAGGTTTTAAGAGCTGACTTATTTGGTGGGAAAGTTCACCGTCCAGCGGCTGGTGATGTATTGAACCGGAGCATTCTGCGTCACGATCCAGATAAATTTGCCAACTTTTTTGAGGAGCAATTTCTGGTATGAAATTTCAGGGAACTTTGCCGGAGGTTGACCTGATCAAACGCGCCCAGCCATATTTAGTCGGAATCAAAGGTGTCGGGATGACGGCTCTCGCGGTTTTATTACACCAGATGGGACTTGAGGTTCACGGCGCTGATACAGCTGAATCTTTTGTCACCGATGAACTTTTAGCTGAGCTAGGTATTGAAGTTGACGATTTCGAGGCGGCCGCCTGGCCGCCAGCCACAAATCTGATTATTTATTCCGGCGCTAATGGCGGCCGCCAGCACCCTTTGGTGCAAACTGCCACCAATCAGAAAATTGCCGTTTTATCCTTGGCTCAAGCCATTGGTTTACTTTCTCAAACCAAAACCACGATCGGCGTTTGTGGCGTTGGTGGCAAGTCAACTACCTCAGCCTTAGTAAGTTGGATTTTGGATCAAGCGGGGCACGACCCATCATTTGCGGTTGGAGTAGGGCAAATTCCTAATTTTCAAACTTCCGCCCGTTGGCGTCCAGATTCGGAATATTTAGTTGTTGAAGCTGATGAGTACGTAGCTGATCCACAAGCGGACTTAACGCCACGCTTTTTATATTTGCGTCCGACTCATCTAATCTGTACCGCTTTAGCTTATGATCATCCAGATGTTTATCAATCATTTGCCGACACTAAGCAGGCATTTGCCAGTTTGTTTGCTCTTCTACCAGAAAATGGAATTTTAGTTATTAATGGCGATGATCCTGACTTGTGTGAATTGACCAGTCCTTTAAAAAATCAAATAATTAAGGTCGGAGAATCAGCTGATAATGACGTAGTCTTGCGATACCTTCCCCCTCAGGATGGTAAAGGTCGAGTTGAATTGACCTCTATTTATCTAGCAGATAGTCCTTTGCTGTTGGAAAGTGCGGTGCCAGGTATTCACAATCTGCAAAATTCAGCTTACGCTACGGCTTTGTGCTTAGCCCTGGGAGTTTCACCAATTACCATTAAATCGGCGGTAGCTAGTTTTGCTTCAGTTCAACGGCGGTTTGAGTTTATTGGTCAGACAGACAACAATGTTTTTTGTTTTGATGATTATGCCCATCACCCGCGCGAGCTAATGGCGGTAGCAGAAACCCTGCGAACTTGGTTTCCTGATCGTCAGATCTCAGTTGCCTTTGAGCCGCACACTTTTTCCAGGACATCAGCTTTATTTGATGAGTTTGTGTCAGCCTTATCTGCCATGCCTGGGGAAATAATTTTGTTGCCGATTTTTGCCTCGGCGCGTGAAACAGAAAATTCAGCTGTGAGCTCTCAACAGTTAGTAGATGCGCTTAAATCACGAGGCAAATCAGCCAGATTACTCGATAACCGGCAAAACTTGCTAGAATACATAGAGAAACTCCCAGCCAAGACTATTTTTATAACTTTGGGAGCCGGATCAATCTATAAAGTATATGACCAGCTCAATTTTGCCCAGATTAGTTGAACAATTTCCTGAACTGCATTGGCAGGAGCAGGCTGATTTGGCGTCTCATACTTACATGCGAGTTGGTGGTCCGGCTGAGGTGTTATTGGTTATTGATAACTTAGACCAGATGATTGAGGTGATTTTATTCGCCCGTCAGGAAAACATTAAGACCTTAATTTTAGGTGGTACTAGCAATCTAGTGATACGCGATGGTGGAGTTGATGGTTTGGTTATCATTAATCGTTGTTCAAATGGCGAGCACTATATGAATAAAGCTGAGGTGCAATCAGATTTGCCGCTAGATGATAGTTACTTTGAACACGTGCCGTCATCAGCTCAATTTTTGCTGGCTGAATCCGGCGCCCCCACCGCCATGGTAGTTGACCAGGCTATTAAGCAGAATTTGACTGGTTTAGAGCCCTTTGTTGGCGTTCCAGGAACCTTGGGCGGAGCTGTCTATAACAACTCTCATTATCAAACTGAATTAATTGGTGACTTGGTGGCGGCAGTTGAAGTTTTAACTCCAGAGGGAGAGCGACGCTGGATTCATCAAGCCGAATCAGAATTTGCTTATGATGATTCCCGTTTTCAGCGAAGTGGCGAGATAATCTTGCAGGTACTGCTATTCGTTTTGCCGGGAGATCCAGACAAAATTACCTTAATGGTGCAGGAATCAGATATGAAAAGATCCAGCACTCAACCGCTAGGAACTCCGAGTTCAGGTTGTGTTTTTAAGAATGTTGAGTTAACACCGGAGCAAAGTGCTAAATTTGATGGCAAGACTAACCTTTCAGCCGGTTGGCTAATTGATCAAGCCGGACTTAAAGGAGCAAAAGTTGGCGGTGCGGAAGTTTCGTCAGTCCACGCCAACTTTATTGTTAATACAGGATCGGCAACCTCTCAGGATATAGAACAATTAATTGCCAAAATTCAAACTACGGTTAAGGATAAGTTTCAGATTGAATTAGATAAAGAAGTGTTTTTTCTGGGAAAGGAACAAAACTAGTATGCCCACCTACTATGTTGAAAAGAACGGACCCTTACGTGGCTTGGTTCGCTTAGGCGGCGCTAAGAATGTGAGTTATAAGCTGATGATTGCCGCTTTGTTAGGCGATGATGAGTCTCGAATTTTAAATTTCTCCAAAATTAGCGATGTTCAATTGGTCGCTGATGTGATCAATGATTTAGGCGGAAAAGCCTATAGTGCCGGTGAACGCACCATGTTTGTGGATCCGCGTGGTTTGCAATCAGCTGATATTCCAGAAAAATATGGACAAGGTTCTCGTGCCTCCACGATGTTCATTGCGCCTTTACTGCATCGGTTTAAGACGGTTCGGGTGCCTATGCCAGGCGGAGACAAACTGGGAAGCCGGCCACTAGATCGGCACATTGAATTTTTAGAGGCTATGGGTGCTGATGTCAGTATGAATGGAAATGTTTTAGAAGTTCACGCCGATGAACTGCATGGAACTACCTACCGCTTTGCCAAAAACACGCATACCGGTACAGAAACAGCCATCATTGCGGCCGCCCAAGCTAAAGGCAAGACTGTCTTAGAAAATGTGGCCGAAGAACCGGAAGTAGATGATTTAATTGCCTTTTTGAATGAAATGGGCGCCGACATCCGGCGGCGGGCTAACCGCGTGATCGAGATTGAAGGCGTATCCAAGTTGGGCGGCGCCATTCACCGCATCATGCCTGACCAGAATGAGGCAGTTTCCTACGCCGTGGCGGCCATTATTACCAAAGGTGACATTATTGTTGAAAATGCCCGCCGTGAGCACCTCGAGGCATTTCTGGATAAACTAGCCGAAGCGGGTGGTGGTTATGAAGTTGGCTCCTATGGCATTCGGTTTTTCTACAAAGAGCCTTTGCGGGCAGTAGATGTTGTGACTCAGCCACACCCTGGCTTCAAGACGGACTGGCAGCCAGTTTGGTCGGTTTTGCTGACACAAGCGCAAGGAACTAGCGAAATTCATGAGGCCGTTTACACCACGCGATTCCAGTATGTTAAGGCCTTGGAACAGATGGGGGCTCAATTAGAACTCTATAATCCGGAAGTTGATAATCCAGAAAAGTTTTATAACTTCAATCTGGAAGATGATAAACCTGAATATCGGCATGCTTTAAAAATTACCGGTCCCACACAGTTAAAAGCTTGTGAATTCACCGTCCCAGATCTGCGTGCCGGTGCCACAATCTTAATTGCTGGTTTAATTGCTGACGGCATCTCCAGTATTCATGACACTGCCAAACATGTTGAGCGAGGTTATGAATCCATAACGGAACGTTTAAATAGTATGGGTGCTAACATACGCAAGACTGACGATTAAGGTTTAGAAACTGGTTTTATGAGCAGACAAAAATCTAAATATGATATTGAGCAAATGAGAATTGCCGCCCAAATTACGGCACAAATTGTAGCTGAGCTTGGGGAAATGATTGAGCCTGGAGTGTCTGCTTACGATTTAGAAGAGCGGGCGCGGGAACGGTGCCGACAGGAAGGCGTGGTGCCGGCCTTTTTGGGTTATGAAGGTTATGATTACGCCCTTTGCATCAGTGTTAATGATGAAGTTGTTCACGCCTTTCCTACGCCTGACAAAATATTTAAAGAAGGCGACGTAGTCAGTGTTGATTTTGGTGTGGTTCGTAACGGATATTACTCGGATCACTGCCAGACATTTGCGGTTGGTGAATTGAGTGAAGTTCATGCTCGATTGCTGGAAGTTGGTCGCCAGGCAGTAGAAAATGCAATTAAGTTAACCAGAGTTGGTAAACGGATTGGCGATGTTTCACACGCCATGCAGAGTACAGCCGAATCAGCCGGTTTTTCCATAGTGGTCAATTATGTTGGCCACGGAATAGGCAAAGATTTGCATGAATCACCTGAAGTTCCGGCTTTTGGCACGCCAGGCACGGGAATTAAGCTAACCAAAGACATGGTTTTATGTGTGGAATGCCAGGTTTGTGAGAATTCGGCACAACTTAAGCATGACCGCGATGGTTGGACAGCGCGAACGGTTGATGGAGGCTATGCCGTCATGTTTGAACACATGGTGCATGTGGTGGACGGTGAACCAGATGTGCTGACTCGTTTGTAAGCTTAATAGTTATTTAAATCAGCTTAATAGCTAGTTTAGTCAGCTAAACAGTTTTTTAAAGTCATTTTTCTTAGCGAAGACATTTCACTTAGGATTCCAAATAAATTTTGGCCGGCAATACATACAGCCACATTCTTCAAGCGAGCATTTTGGTGTGGAGGGCAATCTAAAGTAGCGCACTATTTGCCTACTCAAGCACTCTCTTTTTTTTAGCCAGTGCCAAATGTCTCTGGCGGACTGCCATTTGCGTTTAGCCAGCTCAGGATTATCACTTTTTAGATAAAACTCCAGATTTTCCAGCCACTGAGATTCATGCCATAAAACTACCGAGAAAGCTTCTTGACCATTTCTTCCGGCGCGACCGGCTTCCTGAACAAAAGCGCCCAGTGAGGCCGGCGGCGAATGATGAACAACTAAGCGGACATTTGGCAGATCTATACCCAAACCAAAAGCGTTGGTGGCGACTAAAATATGGTTATCACTGTTGTTTAGCGAAGACATGATCTGGTTTTTTTCTTCTGGAGACAGGCCAGCGTGAAAATATTGAGTTTGCGGAAAGCCGTTTGATTTTAGCCAGGTTGCCACCCAAAAAACGTCTAATCTGGTTGAGGCGTAAATAATGGCAATTCCACCGAGCTCTGTTTGCCAGACTGATAAAATATGTCGCAAAATTTGCCGTTTCCAATTTTCTGAGGGGACTTCAATAATCTGGTAACGGAGATTCGACCGGAAACAAGCTAGAGAAACAATTTTTGGCTTATTTAAGTTAAGTCGTTTGGAAATTACATCAACACCAAACTCAGTTGTCGTAGCTGTAAAAGCGGAAACTAGTGGTCTGGCTTGCTGGCGCTGATACCAATTTAACCAACTGCCAATATGACCATATTGTGGCCGAAATTCATCTGACCACTGGTCAACACAATGGGCTTCATCAATACAAAGCTGGCTTATTGGCTGACGTTCCAGAATGGCACTGACCATAGGTGAACGAAGCTTCTCTGGTGACAGATATAAAAATTTAAGCTCACCATTACGCAAACGGCGCAGTATTTGTTGTTTCATGGCGGGCGGAGTCAAACAATTCCAGCTAGCCGCCTCAATATTTTTGTTTTGTAATTGCCTGACCTGATCAAACATTAGAGCTAGTAAAGGGGAAATGACAATCGTTAGGTGGGTCAGCATCAAGCCTGTTAACTGATAGATTAATGATTTTCCGGTGCCGGTCGGTAAAACTGCCAGTAAATCATTATTATTGAGAAGGTGATTGACGGCTACTGCCTGAGTTAGCTTGAGACTGTGAAACCCAAAATACTGCTTTAACGTCTGTTGATACACACCTTGGGTATATCTGGTAATTCTCACAATCTGCGAACGCGCTAGAATGTAATGGTGCCTAAAATAAAGTCTTGGTTAAAAAAGAGTGGTTGGCTGATACCAATCTGGTTAATTATCGCAGTGGGAATTCTGCTGAGAATCTGGAATTTTGGCTCGGTGCCTGTATCTCTGTACTGGGATGAAATGGCCATTTGGGATGATGCGCTGAGTGTGGCTAAAACCGGTCATGACTTGCATGGGCGCTCGGCTTTTCAGCCGCTATTTATTTCCTACGGAGACTATAAACTGCCAACATATATTTGGTTGACGATTCCCTTTGCCTGGCTGACTTATAACCCCTTGATTGGCGCTAGGGTGGTTAGCTTGCTGGCAGGACTTAGCATGATTCCAGCCGTTTGGCTGTTGGTGAAGCAATTCAAATTGCCTAGAATCGTAAGTTGGCTAGCTTCAGCCGCGATGGCCATTTTGCCCTGGTCAATGCATTTTTCCAGAGTTGGTTTTGAGGGTCATTTGGGATCGGCCTTAGTTTTATGGTCGGTAGTGTTACTACTTAAGTGGAGGCGGCCACCAGACAAACTAATTAACAAATTCTGGCTGACAACAGTAACCTGGCTAGTTTCGGTGCTGGCCTTTTACGCTTATTTTAGTGTTAGATTTGTTTGGCCGGTGCTGTTTTTCAGTTTGTTTGTTTTATGGTGGCGTGAAATGTGGTCGAGCAGAGTTTGGCTGACCGTCATTATGGCTGGCTGGTTACTAGCGATGATTCCCATGTTAAGAGCTGATTTTTATCAGGAAAGTAATAAATTAAGGCTAAGCGCTCAAAGTGTTCTGCGCGATGATGATCGACAGCATCAAGCTAATTTAATGAGTTTGCGGGCTGGCAATAGCCGAGTTAGCCATTTAATATTTTCACAAACTACTTTGATGATTCGCGATTTGGCCATTAATTACACTGAGCATTTTGACCCTGAATATTTATTTGACACTGGTGATGAAAATCTGCGTCATGGCAATGGATTTACCGGATTGACCTGGTGGGTGACCGCTCCTTTTATTGTAGTTGGCTTGGCGGCTTTATGGAAAAAGCAAAAACGTATTTTGGTGTTTCTAACTATTTGGTGGTTAGTGGGACTTTTGCCAGCGGCAGTGCCCAGAGAAGTGCCTCACGCTCTGCGTTCATTAAATGCCTTGCCTGTGCTTCCGATGCTAACGGCTTTGGGAGTTTATTATGTCTGGAAAAATCTAAAGCCTTGGCTTGGCCGCACAGTAGTCGTCCTAACATTTTTGATTTTGAGTTTTGAGGTGATGAGCTATGCCTGGCACTATTTTAGAATTTATCCAGCTCTTTCCGCAGAGAAGTGGCAGGATGGCTATCATCAGCTAGCTGAGTATTTGGCTGAGTCTAATGATGAAGTCGATGAAGTAATCGTTATGATTAAGGATGATCGTTTATTTTTATATTATTTGCCGGTGTCTGGTCTTGACTGGGCAGATATTCAGACGACTCCAACAATTGCTTTTAAGCATTATCATCTGGAGAACATTTGGTTTGAACCTGAGGCAATTCCTGACGTCATGAATCCTGATAGTCATACTCGCATTATTGTGCCGGTAGCCAAGTCTCAGGAGATTCAAGCTGAATCAAATAAGAAAGAAGTTGAAATAATTTATGGCCAGTTTGGCGTCCCCAGGTTTACGGTTTATGAATAATTGGCTGAGAAATAATCAGAATAAAGTACTTGTTGCCACGTTAATTTTAACGGCTGGCTTGAGACTTGTTTATTTGCTTGGTCAAAATGTCCAGGCTTTAAACCAAGATGAAGCGGCGATTTTACTAAACGCCCGATTTTTTTGGGAGAGTGGGATGGATGAGTGGAGCCAGCGACTGCCAATCGTGTTCCAGTCATTTGGTGACTACAAATTGCCAGGCTATATTTATGGAACTTCAGTAGTGGGCGGTTTATTTGGTTTTAATATGTGGAGTGTTCGATTGTTATCTTGGCTGGCGGGCTTAGTTAATTTAGTTTTAACTTACTTTTTAGCCAAAAGGCTATTTAATTCACATCAAACAGGGTTAATTGCTAGTGGCCTAATGTTTCTGTCGCCCTGGAGCTGGCACTTTAGCAGTGTCGGATTTGAAGCCAATCTGGGGTTGGCGATGTGGTTGGGAGCGCTGTTATTGGTGTTGGATAGGCGAATTAACTGGCTTAAAATTTTAGCGGTTGCCTTGTTAATACTGGTTGGTGGCCTGACATACAACTCACCTTTGCTGTTAAGTCCGCTTTTACTTTGGGGCTTATTTTGGATTCACCCAAGTTGGAAATTTAAACAAGCGGCTATGGCCGTGGCCATAATTTTGGCGGTTAGTGTGGTGTTTTGGCTGACCTGGCCGGCTACTGCTCAAAAACAAGGCATTTCTTTATTTACTGATGGCACAATTTTAGCGGAGTACCCGGCCTACCGAGCTCAATTCATGCCCGGTATGACGCAGAAATTACTAGGCAATCAATATGTATTTTTTGGCAAACAAATTGTTGAGAATATTTTGAACTCATTTAGCTGGAAGTTCCTGGTCAGTCGAGGTGGTGCAAACCCCTGGCACACCATTCCCGACATCGGTCATGTCATTGGTTTAATTCCGCTGTTGGGTGCATTGGCTGGCGGTTGGCTGATAAAGCTAGTCATGAATCCAAAAACTCGTCGCTCGGCATTTTTAATTGGTGGTTTGTGGCTGGGCGCGCTGGCGCCGGCCGCCATTACGGTTGATGCCCCGCATGCCACCCGTAGTTTGTTTTTCCTGGTCATGTTGGCGGTGGTCGCGGCCGGCGCCTGGCACGCAGCAACTATGCGCCTCCAAGCCAATTCTTCGGTCTGGCTTAAACCGCTCCAACTACTGATTTTGTCAGTCGCCATTTTGAGTTGGCTCAGCTGGTGGATTCCAGCAGCTGAGCAGTGGGAGAAAGTGCAGGGCAATGAACGTCGCTGGCACGTGGGTCTGGATCAAGCCATTAATCAGATTAAGTACACTTCAGCGCCAATTTATATCTACGACCCAGATGGTGTGCTTTATACCAGAGTTGCCAATCTCACTCATATTTCTCAAGCAGAGTTCAATCAGGAAGTTGAGCGTTCCGGACCAGATACGGCCGGCCTATTTCGCGTCACCAGATTAAAAAATTATCATTTTGTCAGTGAGCGCCCGCCTTCAGATAGTCAAGGTTACTATCTTCACCCGGAGAATAGTCAAGGATGGGCTATTATAGAGTTATGAGTACAAAGTCAAATAATAACCACTCTTTGTCCGTGGTTTACGCCACCTACAATGAAGAAGCTAATTTAGCTCGTTCCCTAGACAGCATTATTGATTTAGCCGATGAGCTGATTATTGTGGATGGATCTTCCTCAGATAAAACGCCCGATATTGCCAAAAAATATAAAGCCAAACTCATCAGCACCACCAATAAGCCGATTTTTCATATCAATAAACAGATGGCCATGGATTCAGCCACTAAAGAGTGGACTCTGCAAATGGATGCCGATGAAGTTGTTGATGAAGACATGCGCGCTCATATTAAAGAAATTTTAGCTGGCGACATTTCCAAGGCTGATGATGGCTACTGGCTCAAACGCAAAAATTACTTTTTAGGCAAGTTTTTAACTAAAGGCGGTCAGTATCCGGATCCAGTTATTCGTTTTTACAAAACTGGTCGAGCTTTCCTGCCGATGAAATCAGTTCATGAGCAAATGGAGGTTAAGGGCACCGTCGGCTGGTTAAGAGGACATCTTCTGCACTACAATTCACCTGATTTTAGTGTTTATCTGCGTAAAGCTAATACTTACACCTCATTGACCGCCAAAGAGTGGTTTGAGGCCGGTAAACAGCCTTCCTTTGGCTTCGCTCTGCAAATGATGTTAATTAAGCCGATTGTCACCTTTTTTATGCTTTATTTTAGGCACAAAGGTTTGGTTGACGGATTTCCAGGCTTGGTGTTTGCGCTCTTTTCTGGTCTACATTTTCCGCTGGCTTACTTAAAATTATGGGAAATGCGTAAAGCTGATAAAAAATAATTATCTAAAAATCGCTAGGTTAAGATTAATAATATGAAAGTACTGCTCGACACCGCCCCCTTGCAAAACGCCAGTAGTGGCCGAGGGATTGGTGCCTATACACGCGAACTTTTATCATCTCTACGCGAGCTAGCATCTACCGAGTACCCATTAGTTTTACAAGCTACGCATGAGTTATCTCAGCCAGTAATTGAACCAGAAAACGAATTTGACCTAATTCATTACCCATATTTTGATCTGTTTTTTGAGACTTTGCCCAAGACGCACAAACTCCCATTCATTGTGACGATTCATGATGTTATTCCGCTGTTATATCCGCGCCAATATCCCAAGGGGGTTAAAGGCTCAATTCGGTTGTGGCGGCAGAAAAAGCGGGTTCAGCAGGCGGCTTTAATTATTACCGATTCTGAGGCGTCAAAAAAAGGTATTCAAACTAAGCTAGGTATTCCGGCACAAAAGATCAGAGTAATTCCGCTAGCTGGCAATCCTCAGATAAAGGAGCTCTCAGAATCTCAAGCCCGTCGTTACGCTGAAAAACTTGATCTGCCAGGAAAATACATCGTTTATGTCGGTGACATTAACTACAACAAAAATTTGCCGGTTCTATTATTGGCTTTAACCCAACTACCGGATGACTTGCATTTATGCGTAATCAGCCGAACTTTTAACAATACCGAGATTCCGGAGGGTCAGCAGCTAGCTAAGATTATTAAGAATAATAATTTAAGCAGTCGGGTTCATTTGTTAGATATTCCAGCTGACAATCCCGCCGCCTTCAGCGCCGTCCTGCGCCAGAGTGAAGCCTTGGTTCAGCCGTCACTATGGGAAGGTTTTGGCTTGCCGGTCTTGGAAGCAATGCAGGCTGGCGCCGTCGTGGTTAGTAGTAACGCTGGCTCCTTGCCTGAAGTAGTTGGCGATGCCGGCATCTTAGTTGAGCCGACCTTGATTGGCCTGGTTAGCGGTATTGAAGAAGCGGTAAAACTTAGAGGTGAAAAACGGCAGGCATTAATTGAGGCCGGCCGTCAGCAAACCAAAAAATTTAGCTGGCAGATGACCGCTCAACGGACTTATCAGGTCTATTTAGAGGTCTTAGAGTCGTTATGAAGATATTGCTGAAGGCTCGTAATTTCATCCGCTCACGAGCAGTGATAAACATTTTGCTTTTACTGATTTTGGTTGGTTTAGCAACTTCGGTGCTGTGGAACGCTAGATTTCCTTACACCCATGATGGCGAAAATCACTTAGTGCGTTTTGTAAACTATACAGCCGCGATTCGCGATGGCCAACTTCCGCCCAGGTTTGCACCTTATTTGCTTAATGGTTACGGATTTCCGGTTTTTAATTACAATTATCCGCTAGCCAATATTTTGGGTGTGCCTTTTAGTTTACTTGGCATAAATCCGGAAATAACTTTCAGAGCTGA
>CAZRWP010000003.1:75227-102942 GCA_964603945.1 uncultured Pseudomonadales bacterium | reverse complement strand
CTACTGCTCGCCCTCAATCCTCAGTCTCAAATCGGCCAAGACGTTATTGAAGTTGGCATAGGCGTCATATGGCGAGCCATACGGGCTAAAGTAAGCGTGCACGTCGCCGTCGGCGGCCCACTTAGTACACATATAGTAAAAATGGTCACTGGTCTGCAGGCGGCGCCAATCGTTGATAAGTTCCTCATTTTTTGACCGCAGAACAACCTCAGCTAACTCGTAAATATTCCGGATAATGTCATGCTGAAGCGGATTACCCACCCAGGCGGTAATGTCGCGATCAACATCAGCCCAGGAAACCGGCTCTTCGCTGTAGAACTCAGCTTGCGGAGTGTGATTGGCAATGACCTGGCTCGGCGTGACGAAATTAGTGTGCGGATGATCAGTCAGCTCTTTAATTAAATGCCGGAAAAACGGGAATATCCCCTCTGACTCCCACTGATGCTCGCCAAACGTCTCAAAATCCATAAACAAATTAATGAGGTCATTGTCGGCGAAAGGCGACGTTAGCCAATGAGCGTACTTGGGCGCGGTCAATGGCCAACCCGGCCAGCTGCGCTGAGAAAACCTAAAGGCAATGTCATCCGACAGCTGATAATGCTTTAGTAACAATGGAAATTTTGGATTATGAGGAGCGTGGTAAAGCTGAGTTGCTGGACGGCCGCGCAAAATGTGGTCCGCCCCTTCCGCCAACATGGCTCTAAATCCCAGCGCCTCCACTTGCTCGGCAATGTGGTTGGTGTAAATTAGCTCCGTGTTGCGGAAAATCTGCGGCGTAACCTTAAATAATTTTTTTATTAACTGCTGATGCTGACGCACCTGCCAAGCAAACTCCGCCTCATCATAAAGCCCCGCCAAGGAATGGTAATAGGTTTCGCCCAAGATTTCCGCTTGGCCGGTACTAGCCATTTTGGCAATTAAATCCAGCAAATCTGGTGCATACTGCTGAAACTGCTCGATCACGACACCGCTTAAAGAAAAGGCGATTCGGAATTCCGGATATTGATTTATTAGATCCGCCAACAGCGAAAGCATTGGCCGATATGATTTGTCCGTCACCTTGCGAAACACCCGCTCATTGGCAAAATCGAGTTTTTCATCAATCTCAAAATAGTCATGCCGGTTGCCGATATCAAACAACGAATAAGGCCTAAGGCGCCAAGGCTGATGTAGCTGAAAATACCAACATACTTGCGGCATAGTTCCTCATTGTAGCTGATTGGGGAATTGTAAGCCTCACTTACATTGAGTGCACCTCAAGAAAGCCTCACCCGGGTGAGGCTTTCTTGAGGCAGAGTGTGTGTAAGTGAGGCTTACAAATGAAAAATCCAAAAACAAACGGCCCAATACCACTTTTACCCTAACAACTCTTCATAAATACGCTGAATTTTGGCGGCTGCCTGGCGCCAGTCTTGGTTTTGGGCTTCCGCTTTAACCTGCTGGGCTTGGGCGCGGCGCTTTTCTGGCTGGCTGATCAGCTCCAAAATCGTACTGGCCATTTTGTCGGTGTCCCAGAAGTCAATCGGATGTGCATGGGGTAAAACTTCGTTGACACCGGCATTTTTGGAAATAATCACTGGCGTCTCCGACAAGGCGGCCTCCAGCGCGGCAATGCCAAACGGCTCCGACACGGACGGCATCACAAAAACGTCAGCCCGCTGATAAAGTTGTTGCTTCTCTTTGCCGCGCAAAAAGCCAGCAAACAACACGGACCCAGACAGCCCCTGATAAGCGGAACTTACTAGTAAACTCTGGTACATATCACCTTGGCCGGCTAAAACAAACACGGCCGACCGGTCTTTCTCCAGCACGCGGCGAGCAACTGATAAAAAGTATTCCGGACCCTTTTGAATGGTCAGACGGCCAACAAATAAAATCAAGGGTTTTTCGCCCAAAAATTTCATCAGTGGCTGATTGTGAAAGTCAGGATTGGGATCAATGCCGTTGTGGACAACCTCAATTTTGTCGGCGGGAATGTTGTATTTATCAATAATTAATTGCTTAGTGTAATGACTGACGGCGATAACTTTGTCAGCCTCGGTCATACCTTGCCACTCGACGTCGGCAATGGCTTGGTTGGGCCGGCCGCCGCCAGCGCGGTCAAATTCGGTGCTGTGAATCTGCAAAACTAAAGGCTTGCCCACTTTTTCACGGGCACGCAGGCCGGCCGGAATGCTCATCCAGTCATGTGCGTGTAAAAGTGAAGTTGTCTTTTTATACTCCTCAGCTACTTCAGCTACAACTTTGCCATAGTTTTTGGACTCCTCTACCATATCAACCACCATGGATTCAGAAATATTAGGCTGACGCCAATACGGTTGTAACACAGAATTTACCAGCACCATTTCCATAGTCTGGCGCTTGCTTGTCTGTTGATCGTTTGCTGACTGATCAGTTGACTGCTGATCATCCGGGAACTGATAAATAACTTTTTTGGTTGAGCCACCGCCATTAATCACCTGAGGTAAAGCAAAAACTACCGGCTGGCCAATTGATTGTAAGCCGCGTGTTAAACCCTGGCAGGCTACTCCAAGACCACCACTATTGTGGGGCGGAAATTCCCAGCCGATCATAAAGATTGATTTGCTCATAGGGCAGACGCTCTGCGTCCTATTAGCATAGCGCGCAAAATATTGGGGGTCTACTAGGAATTGATAATTAGCCCAATATATAGAGAAAATTATTACTGGTCATGCTGATAGCAGGTTACTCATCAGCTAGAACAATCACAATGTCATATTGGCTGGCTTGAGTTTCACTGATGTCCTCAGTTACCCGTAAGTCGCGATCCAAATCTTCGCCAATTGTGGCTATGGCCGCCTCATTTTCTGACATGACAAAGGTGGCATCATTATAAGTTCCAGTGGCATTACCAACGGCCACATCCTCCCAACCGGCTTGCACTAGCTGAGTTCGTACCCGTCCGGCCAGTCCGTTAATCCCAGTCGCGTTAAGTATTAGAACGGAAGTTTCGGCCTTATCAACTTCGGCTAGTTCTTCTAGCTGAGCTGACTCGGTCGCGGTTGGCTCTGGCGAAGGCGTGGCTTGAGGCTCTGGTGAGGGTGTAATGGCTGGTTCTGGCTCTGGCGATTCTTCAGGGCTAGCCACCAATCCGCTCAAATAAGAAGTTACAGAATCCAACGACCACGAAGATAGCGATGGAATTGAGCCAGCTGAAGCAACTACTGCCCCGCCAATAACGATCGTCGTCAAAGCTACCAGTAAAAAGACCGCAATTGGGCCTTTCCATGAGCGCTTTTCTTCCATTTCGACGTAGCGTCGATTGTAATCTGACTGTACTCCGCCGACATTTTTGAGACTGGCGAATACCTCATCTGATTTGTCCACTTGAACCTTGTCTGTTTGGACCTTTGAATCGTCTGTTCCAGCAAGTTTTTCTGCCTTGGCCGACAACTCTTTATCAGCGCTTGTTTCATCAGTGTTCACTTTATCAGCATTCGTTTCATCAGCAATTTCCACCGTTTTTTCAGATGGTGTTTCAACCGGCACTTTGGCTTGTGCAGATTTGTCATCTAGTTTTTCTTCTGTGGAATCTTTTGTTGATTCAGATACATTGGATCTTAAAAATGATGGTATTTCCGGATCAGCGGCGGCTAGCGCGGCGGCGTCAGCTGAAATAGCTTGACCACCACTCACACTATCTGCCGGCATTTCGTCAGCTGAATCTGTTGTTGCCTCCTGCTCATCAGCTGATTCTAGATCTTCATCATCAATAGCTGACTTAGCTGACTTAGATGGCTCATCAACTGTTTCAGCCGACTCACCTAAATCATCTAAAACTTCTAAATCTTCGTCTTCAGTCAGCGAAGTGTCGCGCAAAGAGGCTGGTGGTTGGGGCTTGGGCAAGTCCATAGCGGCGGCGCCCGCCACAGCCGCCGTCTTAGCAGATTTAGCAGTTAAGCTAGGCGTTTCTGCCGACTCATCATCGCCGGCAAATTCCATTTCAAAATGCAGTAATTCGCCTAAACTGGCCAAATTTTTAGTAAAGACTGCTTGAATAACATCCAGCAAAGCGTCTTCAGTCGAATCAGATAACAGTGACTGCGTAGTAATATCAACTGATTTAAGCAATTTCTCTACCGCCTTGCGCTGACGCGTCGGCGTCTGAAGATACATCAAGTGGGTTTCTTTGCGCTCTTTTTGACGCGCGCCCACATATTTGGGTAGATCTTCTTTTGTCAAAACGCGAGCGTCATCAATGCCCAAATAATGATGAGAAACATAAGCATTCTGCCCAATCATCACGGCAATTAAAGCCGGGTCTACCGTTTTTAAAGTTGAAACAAACCAGGCAAAAGGCATGAGCCAGACTTTTTTCGCTGAGGTCGGCTCCAGCCAGTCTTTTACTTTATCCAAAATATCCTGTTCAACACCAGAGACACTTACCTGAACCAGCTGGCGGCTAATCGTATAATTCTGCCAATTAAACTCATAGGCAGAAGTGTCGATGTCATAATCGTCTTCCAGCAGTTGCTTGATCGCCGCTTCCGTCAACTTGCTCTTTTTATTTTCCTGATTAAACTGCATGTGACCGCAATAAGCATCACTTAACAGAACTAAAACATTTTTCCCTTTGAGTTTGTCGATCGCCTCTGGCGGCGCGTCTTCAGTCAGCTTAAATTCACCTTCAACACTATGCCAATTTTTTTGTGGAAGATGGAAGATTCGAGCCGTGTCTTGCTGAACAAACACGACCGATTGAAATTGCGGTGCGCTCATACTCCTAGTATGTCAACTTCTGAACCTATCTGCAAGCATTTATCGAGAAATTTATTGAGAAAAAGTCACAAAACAGCTATTAGCTTAAAAATTGCAGTCGTTTACAGCTATCTATGAATATTTCCAGCCATCTTTTAGCGTTTAAATCCCAGGCAGAATCAGCTTACTGCCTTCTGAGGGCAAATCGGTAGATCCCTAGACCAATCGTCAGGATTCCCAGGCTAAATAAACCAACCGTTTGGGCAGTAGAACCGGCTTCTGGCAATTTTGCCACTGGTGAAGGTGTTGGACTAACCTTAGCCACTGGAGATGGCGTGGGCAAAGGCGACTTGGCTACCGGTGTTGGCGTTGGCGCCGGAGTAGATTTATCCTGCCGATTGCCAAATTGGGCCATCTTTAGCTTGCCTTTTTCTAAGGTTAGAGTTTTTGTAGTATCGGTGGTGGATTTCCAACCAGATTTTGATTTTTCTTTAATTATTACTTTGTCGCCATCTTTAAGATCATTTATATCACCACCGCGGCCGCCATGCTCGGCGTAAGTTACATATTCGTGCCACTCGCCTTTTTCATTAAGCTGCCATTCAAATTCCCAATCTAAACCGTCTTCACCGTCCTGCTTGTGACCGTCGCCGTCAAGATCATTGTATTTCTCAATATAGAACCCGGCTTTGGTTGTTGGCGGAGTCGGAGTTGGCGTTGGTGTAGGCGTAGGAGTTGGTGTGGGGGTTGGTGTTGGGGTGGGAGTTGGTGTGGGTTGCAAATCATAAGCCAAGATACACTCCTCATTTAAATTGCCAGGTTCGGCACAATACTCGCCAGCACATGGCAGACAGCGGACTTCAACATAATCTATTAAGGTTAATTCCTGTGAAAAAGGTGAGTCGCTGGAATCCAATAATTCAAATTCGCCATCGGGCGAAGTCCGGTATTCAAAATTATAATGAGTGGTTCCGGCCGGAGCTGAACATTCAAAACCGGTTACATCTCCCCGCTCCAACTCCGCGCTGGCAGTGGCGGTCATACTTAGACACTCCATCGGAATTTCTAGCTGATATGAGCAAACCGCTTCCTTGGCTCTCCGCTCTTCTGGGGCGGTTGGTGCTAGCGGCTGTTGAGACTGATATATAAACCAAATGACGCCAAAAGTAATAGCTGATAACAGCAGAATGACCGCTGTAGCGATCAACAAACGGTAACGGCGAAGAGTGACTTTCCAGTTGACTTCATTCATATCAGTTGGCCCCTCCGCTTATAGAACTGAGAGGCTCCCAGGGTGAGCATAGATTATTAGCCAGGCATGGCCGGCACTGAACCACAAACCGACCAACCCGATCAAATTTCACGGTGTTTGATTTATTGCTAGTTGAACTAGCTGGCTGAAGATTTAAAGTCTGACCCTGCTCCCCATTTTTTGAAGTAAGGTATAAAGCGTTAAACTCATAGCGCACGGCATTCTCTACTTCAGCACAAGTAAACGAAACCTCATCTCCTAGGGAAATATTATCGGTTGACGGAGTGATATTTAGGCACTGAGGTGGTAATGGCTCTAGCTCACATAAACTTGGCTTACAAAGTTCAGGCGAGTCAGCACAAACATCAAGTACACAACCGCCATTTTTACAGACATTGTCACTTGGACATAAAGCTTTATCTGGTCCGCAGGCTTCGCCGCACTCTACGGTTGGTAATAAGTTGCAATTATCTTGATCACAAATTGCCGATTCCGGCAAACAGGAATTCAGGACACATTTACCAGTTTGGCACGTGTGATTATTTGGACACAAAGCGGTATTGGGTCCACAACTATCACCACATTGAGCGGTCGGCAGAGCCTGGCACAAATCAGTCGTACAAGCGCTAGGATTGGCTAAACAATTATTTAGAGCACATTTATTATTGACACAAGACTGGCCACTTGGACAGACAGCTACATTTGATCCGCAAGCACCGCCACATTGAGCGGTTGATAAGATTGAACATTTATCGCCAGCACACTTACTTGGATCAGAGACACACGCATTCAGTACACATTTGCCTGACTGGCAAGTTAAGCCTGATGCGCAATTACCTATATCTCCACCACAAGATTGAGCGCACTGACGTGGCGGCGTAGGTGGAGGTGGGGCCTCAGCGCAAGCACAAACTCCTCCGCCCTCTAACTGACCTATCGCTACATGATCAACTTGTTGACACTTTCCTGGCGACGGATTAGGCGAGTAGGTTTTGTTGTTTTCAGCCGCGTAATGGGCCACTTTCTCACCATTTTCCGCATTAGTCGGACAAACATCACCGTTATAAACCTCAATAAAATAGGACGTATTACAGTTATTTCCACTCAAAGTAAACGAGTTGCCAGCATAAGATATGGCGCAGTTGCCCGGATCAGCTGGATTACCTGGTGTGCCTTGACATTCTGGCGCAGCCAGATGTCCAGGCGGAACGCCGTTGTCAAAACAGCCACAACCGCATAAATTACATGTCCAATTACAAGCGGTCACTGGGGCAGTTTGGCTTGCATTGGTCAAATTCCCAATTACGACACCCAAGATAAGTGCCAAGATTAGAAAGCTTAACCTTAACCACTGGTTACGAATCATTAAGCATTACCTCTTTTTAAGGCAAATCGGTAGATACCCAAGCCTATGGTTAATACACCCAGACTAAGCAAGCCAACTGTTTGAGCGGTTGAGCCGGACTTTGGCAATTCCTGAGGCAGAGGTGAGGCCTGAGTAATTACCGTAGGTGAAGACGTAGGCTGACGGTTGCCAAACTCAATCTTCTTAACTTCATCGTCTTCCATAATGACGGTTTTGCCAGCGCCAGTAGTATCTTCCCAACCGGCTTTGGCTCTTTCACGGACTTCAATTTTGTCATTGTCATTAAGTTCAGTCACATTGCCACCGCGGCCGCCTTGTTCGGCGTAAGTAATATACTCATGCCAGTCGCCCGAATCATTTTTCTGCCAGTCAAAGACCCAGTCCAAACCTGGCTCACTGTCTTGTTTGTGACCATCTCCATTGAGGTCATTGAACTTGAGAACATAAAAGCCCGTCTCATCGTCTTCATCTTCATCACAGACACAGTCAGATTCGCTTGTGCACTCTTCATTACGACATCTTCCTCCACTGCAGATTAAATCAGCTGGACAATCTGAAGTATTAACACATTCACTGTTACATTGAGGTGCCGCCGGTGTTGGCGTCGGAGTTGGGGTTACCAACGGTGTTGGGGTTGGTGTTGGCGTCGGAGTTGGGGTTACCAAAGGAGTCGGAGTCGGAGTAGGAGTTGGGGTTGGTGTAGGTGAAGGAGTTACCTCAGGTGTGGGGGTGGGCGTTGGAGTTGGGGTAGGTGTTGGCGGAGCTTCGGCTTCAAATTCGAGCGTACAATTCTGAGTCACTGAAGTGCTATCAGCGCACAAATCGCCAGCACAAGGAATACAACGAACCTCAAGATAATCGCCTACAGTTAGCGGTTGTGAAGTAGCATCAAGCGGATAATTCTGTGAGAAGGCCTGAAATTGCCCCGTGGCACTAGTCTTGTACTCAAATTTGTAATTATCAGTTCCTTCAAGACCTACACAAGTAAATCTAACCTCTTCTCCCTCAGCTAGCTCACCAGAAGAAGTTATGGAAACACATTCATTCTCAACCGTAAAACCAGTAGTACATTGATTAACATCTGCCTGAGGAACAGAAACTGGCGCGGTTGGCGCTAAAGGCTGTTGTGCCTGACGAATAAACCAAATCGTACCAATCGTCAAACCGGAAAAAAGAATTATTACCAAAGTGGCAATTACAGTTCGATAGCGATGTAGTAGGTCTAAGGCGTTTTTTGGCATATATTCCTAATTCAGTTCTGCCGGCTCCCAATCTAAACAACTATTAGCCGTACAAGGTCGGCACTGAGCCAGGTACTCTCCAACTTTGCTTATGGTAATTGGAGTTGAGACAGTTGGGGTGCCTTGAGCAGGCTGGACCGATTGGAAATTGGTACTAGATGAGAAGCCCTCGCCGGTACTAACGGCATAGCGGAATTCATAACGAACCACTAAATCAGAAGGTGAGCCGTCACAGGTGAAGGTAACTTGGTCGCCAATCTTGGGCGCAGATTTTGATGAAGTAATACTAATACACTGCGGAGCCGCTGGTGGTGGAGGTGACGAACTGGTGGTTGTAACGGTTGTAGTTGTAGGTAGTGGTGTTGGAATAGAAGAAACTTTGGTTACTCCACAAGATAATCCTGGTTCGTAGTAACACCTAGTTACAGTTGTCCACGGTACCTTGGACCGGTCTGTAATGTCGTAACAATTTTTAGTACCCGTTTCTACATCACATCCTTTAAATCGGCTGTAAATTCCATTGCTCTTCTCAACTGGTGTAGGAACATTACAGGTATAGCAACCATTTTGATATACCGGATCTACTGAAGAACCAAGATTAGTACAATATTTTTTTGCATCACTAAAGGTTTGAGTACTTATTCCACAGTATTGTGTCTTTCCGCAGTCTTCGTATCCCGGTCCACTGCCACAGCCTATATAACCACAGGCATGAGAATTAACCGCTGAAGTGTGAAAGCCTGTTCCATCGTCCTTACAGACATAAGCTTTTCCACCGCCTGCACACATCTGAGATCCTGGCTCACAAGATTTTTGGTACGTATTTCCACCCCATGTCACTGTTGAACCAGGAGCAGAACACACCACTTGCGAACAATAAGCCGCGGCCTGATTGCCTGTTACAGTATTTACTGCCAGTTGACGATCTGTTTTGCCATCATTATTACAATCACATCCAACTACAAACGGCGCTCCACCAGATTTTACGCTACCAGCACAAATACTATTAGGCGCACAATAAAAATTACCGTCAGCTGTTTCAGTTGTACTAGCTTCGCTCGATCCATAACTCGATACATTGGCGGCATTGATTTGGTTCAAATTGGCACCCGTAGATTGTGTTATCTCTCCACCTTGACCGGTCTGATCAGTGTAAGTAGTTGTTGAACTAGCTTGTTGAGCAGCGCTATTAGCCACGGACTCTACTCCACTATATTGAATCGTACTTGGTTCTACAGGCGGAATATATTGAGTCACTACTGCTGGCGCGACATACTGCGCCTTATTATTTGAATCAGGATTAGAGTCACTGACGGTCACTGTCTGAACTTGCACCGAAGTTGAACAGTTGTATAAATCTTTATTATCAGCACAACCAGATCCACAATTGGTCGTGACCCACGTACAGGCACTTACTACAGACATAATCTTGGCCTGATTAAGCTGATAACTTAAAATTCCAATTACGACCAGCGCAGACAACAATAACCAGTGAGATAGTAATTTCTTATAGAGCGTCATATTCAAACTGCATTGAAGCTGGCAGTCCTTCTTGTTTATATTGCGGGTCACAAACTCTGATTTGACCATAAGTTTTGCCTGCTTCTACTTGGTAAACCGACAATGAATGATCTGTGCATTCATTTGGATCCAGACCACAGCGGACATACTCCGTATAAGCAAAATTTGGCAAATCTATCTGAGTAGGCTCAAAAATAGTTAAGTAACGACCGGCCGGAATATTCACGGCAAATACATTGTTCTCAGAGGTCATATCTGATTTGTAAAGTTGTTTGGTATCGACTTCATAAAAAGCTAAAATTCCTGGCTTAGCCTCACCCGAGAAAGGACAAACTGTGCCAGATACTTCGGCTGTTTCAGCTGTTGCTGTACCTAATTGGACATAACTTGTCAGCGGAATTTCTGCTAGAGCAACAGCCTCATCAGGAATCTCAACGTCAACCTTGTCTTCGTCGAGATTTGTGGGCAGGCTTGTCTTAGAATTGTTTTGATTATTTTGCTCTTGATTCAAAGAAATTGGTGTGGTTTCTACTGAAGACTGATACCAGTTATAAGCAAGCCAAGCGCCCACAACCACAACCGTTGCCAAGACAATGGTCATAATAGCTTTAAATGCTCCGCCACTGCCGGTTTTTTTATTAGCTGTTTTCATTTTTTCGGCGATCTCAGCTGATGACTCTGGGGGTTTAATGGTGGGAGAATCTGCTTTGCCAAATGGCTTAGTTGGATTCTTAGCAGTCAGTTCAGCTGAAAATGGAGGTGCCGACGACTCTGGCGCTGGAGCTGTCTCTGGTGCTGGAGGCACATAGTCTGGATTAGCATTGTCTGAGCTGTCAGGTTTTGAAGGTGTTGGAGGTGCTTGTGATGCTTGTGGAAGCTGAGGAAATGGAGGGGCTGGAGGCTCATCAATAGAGGCCAAAGTTAGTTTTGGCGGCTTGGCTACCTGGTCAACGGGATTCTGAGGTTTAACGGCAGAAGGATCAGCTGACATAGCCATCGTAGTGGCAGGTGCAGGAGAAACACTAGTTGGCTCAGGTGAAGTATTGGCTTGCTCAGCTGGAATGCCAGTCTGTTCAGCCTCAGCGGCAACCTGAGCATTAGAATTATCAACTGGCTCACTAGCCTGTTCATCCACTGGTCGATAATAATTAGCTCCAGACTGTGACTGCACCGGTGGTAAAACCGGTTTATCACTATCTGATTGATCGTTCATGTTCATTAGTATGACAAAAAAAGTCAAAGTCAACAATCCAAAGAAAAGGCAAAGGTGATTGATAATGTATTCTCGCTATGATCAAGAGCTGGCTCAGCGCCAGATCATAGTCTCTCCCAAAAGCGTTGTTTTTGTTTAAATTCAAACAATAATTGATCACAAATTATGAAAATTTGTCAATAAAACTAACAAAAATGTGGTTTTTGGGAGAGACTATAGCCAAGTAACAGGCCAGCTCTCGATCATAGCGAGATTGTATTATATGTGCGCGCACAGGGACTCCCCGACTCGCTCCGCGTGGCGGAGCTCGCTGGATTAGGCGGCTGTTTAAATAGTGTACAGCCGCCGTCAGAACATAGGCTTCTTGTCACACCGGGCACTACAGCAAAAACCCCGACATTGTCGGGGTTTTTGCTGTGCGCGCACAGGGACTCGAACCCCGAACCGCTAAGGTATAAGCTTAGTGCTCTAACCAATTGAGCTATGCGCGCTCGCTTTTCTAACGCTTAACCTGACGAACCACTTCATTTAATCAGTTGAGATCACCCAGTTAATTGTCTGAGCCAGATTATACGGCAAATAACCAGTGAAGAAAGACCAAGGTAATTAAGAGGCCACTGATTAAAACGGCCGCACCTGCAATAATTAGCGGACTTTGCCACCAGATATACTTATTCGGCTGATTATCCATTACCACGGCTTCACTCGTCTCACCCGTCTGCTCTGGTCCTAGATCCTGAACAGTTTTTCCATCAGCTAAATAAGGCTCGAGTTCTGGATCTATTCTGCCTGACTGCTCACTGGCATACTGTCGTAAATCCTGAGGCTGCTGAGACAAAACCAAGGCTGTACCCAAGCCAGCAACCAATACCAAAACCGCGGCCAAGCTCCCTAGCATCCGGTAAGAAAGTTTGGGCAAGGAACTCTGCCGGCTAGATTCACCGCCAGGCTGTTGCATGTTATCGCTGACAACTGGTCCAGTACCTAAATAATGTCGGGAGATCTGAGGAATTGAACTCGCATTTATATCTACATTTAAAGGAGATGGTGACGCGGTCGGCATTTCTTCTTCATGCACGCCAATTTCTTTCATGCCAGAAGAAGTTTTAGGTATAACTGACTCGCCGCCAGTGCTTTCAATTTTTTCATCCAATGTTTCTTCTTCAATCTGCTTAAGCAGATCATCAAGAGAAAGGTTGTCCATATTTCTTCTCCGCTCTCGCCGGTTTTATTACCCACCAGGCAATTCCAAGTCCACTGAAAAATAAAGCGCCCGCACCCATTAACCAGAACGGCCCACTTGAAGCACTAACTGGTTGAGCCGCTTTGGTCGCCGGATAGCTGATTAAAGATGGTGATGGTTTAGGTGTGATAACCGTCACAGGTGTGGGAACTGGTGTAGGAGTTGGTGTAGGAGTGGGACTAGGTGTCAGAGTTGGGGTCGGTGATGGTTCAGCTAACTCTCCAGAAGGTGTTGAGACAAAGGATGGATAGGTGCTGTCAGCCTGAACCAAAAAAGTTCGCGTTTCTACTTGCTGTACCCCATTTTCATCGGTGTAGCGAATGGTAACCGAGTGCGATCCAGGCTCTAAATCATCTGGAGGTGACCAAGACCAATTCCCCTGTGCATCCGTTTCAACCACATCATAATAGGTGTTTTCGGAATTAACCTCGATCTGTAAAACACTACTGGGCGGCGCTTTACCGGAAATTTCTGGCTGGGTAGCCGAGACAATTTCATCCTCTTTAGCCGGGTAAATAATCGTAATCTCACTTTGCGGTAGGGTGCCGAAGCGGTCAGTCTCAGACAATAAATCATCCAGGCCATTTCCTTCAGGCACATCTGTTTCATCTGTCAAAGTATCGTCAACAATTTCATCATCAAATTCATTCTGAGTAAGATCGTCTTCTTCAATAAAATCATCCGAGGCCAACAATTGGCTGACGTCCTGACCAAACTGCAGTTCGCCAAGCAGATTAAGCTGACGATATTTAATCGATGCATCCAAGGATTCGCCATCAACTCCAATCACCTGGATTTTGAGATCTGTATTGGAATCTATTGAAAAAATTGCCGAGGCATCCTGAGTTCGCATCTGCGACAAAGCAATATTCCAACTGCCATCTTGCTTAGCGTAAGCCGATAACGGCGAAGCGCCAGGTGAGGTAATGTAAATCAATGAACCATTGGCCGGGCTAGCCGCTGGTGTCCGGATTTTTCCCTGCGCTGAATCAGCCTCTGAAGGTTCTAGTCCTGGCCGCGAAGTCCGAACAGTAAATGGCGAGCCTTGATTATCAAAGAAACTCCGGCGCTCAGTACCAATCCGGAAGTAATACATCGTGGATGGTTTTAAATTAGTAACCGTGATGTGGTGCGTTCGGTACAAGCTACTCTCGCCACTTAACTGATCGCGGTCATCCAAGATTTTTTGCTCTAGATTTTTAGCAGACTCGCCATATTCCAATAAGCCCATCGTTGGTGCTCTAGTAGTAAATGAAACAGAAAAGCTGGTATCAGTAATGTTGGTGATACGAACTTGCTCGGGAGTTTTATCCGCATCTGCTCTTGGCAAAAAGCCGCCAGTGCCTTCTCCAACCAGCAAAACACCTGCCACTACACCAATAATTAGAACTCCCAAACCCAAGATGGTGGGAATTCTTGTTTTCATTAACGCATCTAAACGTAGCCAAATCAGGGCAGAACGCATATTACTATCGTACTAGACTTTCCTTTACCTTCGCAATGTCATTATTATTTAAGACTTGTTTTGAGTTGCTCCAGAACACTTTTAGCCTGGATAATTGTTTTTATTGATTAGCTGAGTTGTCTTCAATTGTTTCAGTGGTGTCCGTAGTGGTGGTGTCAGGAGTATCGGCAGAAGCATCAGTTGAGCTATTTTCGGCAGAATTTTGAGGCGTGGTTTCGGCCGTTTCCGAAGTTTCCGTAGTTGCGCCATTGACAGATTCTGTACCGGCTTGGCCGACCGACTCATTCAAAGCTTGATTTACAGCTGATTCAGCTGACAAATTATTCTCAGGTGGTAGCTCAGCTTGCTGGAGTTGATCAAGCGTAATCACTGACTCAGAATCTTTATCCAATATCCTGATTGGCAGACGCTGAATTTCCTGTCTCAGCTCATCCTCAGATAAATAAGTATAGGAACTTATTTTGTCGAATACTTCATACTTAAAAGTTGGACTGAGCGGCTTGGCCAGCTCGGTTAACTCAGGATCAATTTTTGAGGTTTTCTGACTCTTAAAAAGTTCAGCTAAAATGCCAACCACAATCACCACCAGGGCTAAAACCAAAGCTAAAAAGACAAATCGGTGTTTGCGCAGTTGATTGTAAGTTAAAGCCTTATTTTTCATAAACTAGCCTCGGCTGGGTTGGCGGCAGTTGATCGGGCCGCTTTTCCGGTATTTTCGGTTTCGGCCGAACCTTCCTGCTGAACATATAACCTCAATCTGATAGTGGCAGACATTGGTAATATTTCCTCAGAATTACTCTGACTTAACTGTAAAGTTTCAATCGACATTAATGGTTGATGCCGCTCAATCTGCTGGAGATACTGCAGAATTCCTTCATAGTCACCCATGACCTGAAATGTTGTGTCGTATGGCACTAAAGTTAGGTTAGCCAAACTTACTGGTTCATCATTTTCCACTAAATTAACGGCTAAGGACGGCGCCGACACGCCTGTAACCAAAACTGATTCTTGCCTGGACAGATACTCCAGATAAAGCAAAATTTCTTCTAACGACGGATTCTGGAAAAATGACAGCTGAAGATTGTCTACCTGATCCTCAAAAGCCGTCCACTCAGTCTGGGCAGTTGCTAAAGCGGCCACTTTTTGCTGAAGTGCCACATTCAATTCCTCTTTTTCTTCAATTTCCTTGAGGAGATCCGACATCGTAATTAAGGTCGGACGCAGGGCAAACAAGGCAAAAACCGACACAATAACTATCGACATTACCAGCTCGATTGAAACTCTAAGAATTGGTTTCTCGTAAAACTCTTCCAGACTTTTCTGGACATTCTGTGAGCTGACAAAATCCTTGTTAATTTTCATATATTTTAGTTTTTTACTCTGTGACCTTGAATTCCTGAAGTGCTTTGGTGTAAATGAAGCGAATTGAAAAACTCATTTCTTGATCTTGAGAATTACCCATTTCAATCTGACTGACTGAAATACGCTGAAATTCCGGCGTAGCTTTTAAATTTTCAACTAACTGAGTAATTTTTTTTAGTGAACCGGCATTCCCCTGAAGAGTAATAGAACCATTCCCCATCTGGAATGTATTGAAGGTCACACCAGGTGGCGTAATGGTGCCAAATATTTCAAACACCTCTAGCTTGCCCTGCTGATCCAAAACCCGATCAACATTTTCAACCTGTCGCTGAGCTAACCGAAATTCCTCTTCAAAAGTGCCATATGATTCAACCACCGCTTTTTTCTGCATTACCTGATTATTTAAATCTGTCAGCTGACGATCCAAATAAAAACGCGAGAAAAAGCTGGCGATCACCACAAGTTCGGTAAAGATAATTAAATGACGGCCGGTGCTGACCAGCCAGCGCATAGTCCGGCCAGCTAGTGAATCAAAAAACGGGTCATCAGGATACAGATTCACCTTAGGAATCTTAACTTTCCGCTCATGAGCCGATATAAAGGGCAGGCGCATACATTTAGTATAGCGACTTTTGCCATCTTTTTTGTAAAGAGTTTTTACTTTTAAAATGATGGTGGAGATGATGATGGATGTGCTGTTGGAGATTCAGACAGAGATGGTGATGGAAATGATGGTGAATATTCTCTTTATTTAAGCCCAAATTATTGCCCTGGCACGTATAATAACCATTATGAAGACCTTACTGGTCAATCGGCAGGCTCGATTTGAGTATGAAGCCCTCGAAACCTTCACCGCAGGAATTGTATTGGAAGGTGGCGAGGTTAAAATGTTGCGGCAAAAAAAGGGTAGTTTAGCCGGCAGTCATATCAGGATAATTAATAATGAATTAGTGTTATTAAATGCCCAAATTCCGCCTTACCCCTATGCCCGCAACGAGGACTACGACCCTATCCGAACTCGCAAACTCTTGATGTCAAAACGGGAAATTTTACGCCTGCAGGAAGCACAGCAATCTAAAGGCAAGGCTCTTATTCCATTAGAAATTGGCTTACAGGGAAAATTTATCAAAGTAAAACTTGCCATTGCTAGAGGAAAGTCTCAGCAAGACCGGCGTGAAGAAATCCGCCGCCGCGACCTAGACCGCCAAACGGCCAGAGATATTAAAAATTTTTCTTGAGGAAGGATCATCCTTGCCACTTCTCTAGCCTGGAAGGATCATCCTAGGATGATCCTTCTTGAGGAAAATAAAGGCAAGGATGATCCTTCAATTTTCACCTCCACCACCCTTAAAACGTCAAAACTCCCCTTCATGAGGGGAGTTTCAACCTAAATTCTTTAATAATTATCTAATCTTGCGCAGAACTGGCATGCCAGTGCGCTCGGTTTCGACAATCTCGTATCCTTCTGGGAGTTCGAAAACTGCCTCATCACGGATATCGCGGGCAAAGAAGAAAATCGGTCGGGTAATACCGTTCTTTAAAGTGACCATCTTCTTGTGCAGGTAATAGGTTTGTCCTTTTTTGTTGACGTACTTTACTGGCTCATTTGCCATAGCCGCCCTTTCTTTCTTCTTTTCTCCTATGTCAGGATTGTTTCTACATTACTTGAGGAACTCCTCGAGTGCAAGGGGTAGTTTGGTCTTACTTTGGGTATCCTTATGGTGTTTGTGCTGAAGAGATAATAGATTCTATTTGATCTATAGGCATTAATTCACCATTTAAAAAGAGCGAAGGTGTGAAGCTCAATTGGAGCAATTCAGCCCTTCTGAGGTCCTCTTCTACTAAATTTTGATACTCATTTGACTCTAATAATTGAACCCAATCGACTTCATTAAGCCCCAAATCTTCACTTCGCAATTGAAAATAGGCGATTGTTTCTTCTTCATTTAACTCGCTCAACTCCGCCTGATGGGCATACATAAAGTCATGCATCTCCCAAAATTTTCCATTGGCGGCTGAAATCTCAGAAATTTCAGCTAACAGATATGCTGTCGGATGAATCTGAATTAAAGGGAAATGACGGTAAACCAATCTGACTTTGTCAGGATACTGGGTTGCCAAACCCTTAAGAACACCACTCGCTCCCTGGCAGGCCGGACATTGGAAGTCAGAAAACTCAACAATGGTAAATTCTGCGTCCTCGCCCGCTCCTAGGGTATGAGGAGAGTCGGTTAATAATTCTTCAGGGTTAACCGTTTTGGTCACGCCGGTGAATGGGTCAGCCACTGGCTGTAACCAATTTTGGGCTACCCAGCTGAAACCAAACACAAATAATAAAGTTAGCGCCAGAGTGGCAATTAGTAACTTGGCATTTTGCATATTTTCTCCTGCTATTTACTTATTTAATTTAGTTTTTTGTTTTTGGTTTTTTTTGATTTAGCTGAGACCATCGCCTCCTAAAACCTTTTTAATTTGGCTTATCTTATTTAGGCCAAACTCGCTCTCCCGTTTCCACATTTTCAATAATAATGGCCGAAACTGGACAGCTTTGAGCGGCCAGCAGTTTAACATCATCTAATTCGGCCTGGGAAATTACGGTTGAAGTATTTTGATCGTCTAATTTGAATACTTTAGGCGAAATTGCCTGACAAGTTCCGGCACCGATACATTTTGAGCGATCAACCTTAACCAGATATTTGCCTGGCATTTGATCACGGACAGTTTGGATTGTGCCGTCTAATTCACTTGGTGATTCAGCTTGACTATTTGCCGAGTTAGTTTCATCCGGTTGAGGCATAGGCTTTCTATTCTAGCAAAGAGACTTTTTGGGAAAGCCCTCTTGGGAAGGCTTGCCCTGGAAGGATCATCCTTGCCACTCGTCTTATCTGGAAGGATCATCCTAGGATGATCCTTCTTGAGGAAAATAAAGGCAAGGATGATCCTTCCAGGCTATTTAAAAAAAGGACTCGTTGTGAATGTGTTCGGGCGGTACACCTCGCTCAATCAAAAGATGTCGAACATCCTGAATCATGGCGTTACTACCGCACAGGTAAAAACCTCGTTCAGAAAACTCTTCTTGAATCGACAGGGCGTCAGTGACGTAACCCTTGTGAAGTTGCCAGTTTTCACTCGGGCGTGACAAAACCGGTTCAAAATTAAAATTCTGGTGCTCGCTGGCTAAAATGCCAAAATCATCATACCAAAATTGGTCAGTTTCATAGCGCATGCCCCATAAAAGCTTCATCGGTCGATCATCATTTTTAGTAATTAATAAATCTTCCAGCATGCCCTTAAACGGAGCAATGCCAGAGCCGGTAGCAATAAAAATTAGTTCCTTTTCTGCCTGACCCAAAGAAGTATTGCGCTCGGGAACGGTAAAACTGCCTAAGGGGCCAGTCATTTTCACTTCATCACCTGACTGAAGTTCAGATAAATAGCGCGTCCCAGGGCCCTGAGGCGACAAATCTACTAGCATTTCCACCGCATGATTAAGGCTGGGCGGCGAGGCAATTGAATAAGATCGCTGATGGCCGGTGGCTGGTATCTGGACCAACATATATTGACCAGCTTTAAAGTTCACCAGATTTGGCTCAATTAATTCAAAATGAAAAAGAGTAAAACGCTGATTAAGTTCAGTTTTCCAGGCTAATTGAGCTTTAAACGGTTGAAATCTGACTCCTGACATGAGCGTATTGTAGCAATAGATCTAAGAGTTAAGCTCTCAGCTCACCAAATATTTCCCTCAGATTATTACTAATTTGAAATAATTTGAAATAAGTTGAAATAATTAGAAATTAATTGAACCTGTTAGTCATAACCCTATAAATATCCTGGCTAAAACTAAAAAATGCCGGCTCTCGATGGTATACTCACTGTTATGCCTGGAGATAATACAACAGACCAAACTTCGGTTACTTCCGCTGGCGTTTCTCGCCAAGAAAGATCCCGTGAAGAGCGCAAGCGCAAAATTGCTGAGCTCGAGGCTAAAGGCATTGAAACTTATCAACCGATCGCCAATCCGACTCATACTGCTGAGGAAGCTTTGTCAGCTGACGGCCAAGCGGTGGTCGTAGCTGGTCGGATTATGGCCTGGCGTGGACACGGCAAAATTCAATTTGCAGATTTACATGATCAGACCGGCAAAATTCAGCTGGCTTTTAAAGCCGATGATCTTCCGGCCGACCAATTTGAGCTTTTGTCACTGGTCGACACTGGCGATTTCCTGGAGGCTGGCGGCGTAACCTTTACCACGCGCGCTGGTGAACGCACCGTCCAGGTCAGCCAATTTACGATTCTTAGCAAGGCGGTCACGCCGCCACCGGCTAAGCACCAAGCTTTCAAGGACAAAGAAGAACGTCTGCGTAAACGCTACTTAGATTTAATGCTCAATCCAGAGGTAAAAAATACTTTGGACAAACGCTGGGCAATTACTCAGGCGGTTCGGGAATTTTTGTGGAGTCAAAACTACCAAGAGGTGGAAACGCCGGTTTTGCAAAATCTCTACGGTGGCACCAACGCCAAGCCTTTTACCACTCATCTTAATGCCCTAGATATTGACATGTATTTGCGCGTGGCGCCGGAGCTTTACCTTAAACGCCTAATTGTTGGTGGATATGAACGGATTTTTGAGGTCGCCCGCAATTTCCGCAACGAAGGTATGGATCAATCGCACTCGCCGGAATTCACGATGGTGGAATTTTACGAAGCTTACGCCGACTACAACAGGATTATGGAGCGCACCGAAGCGATGCTTAAATATGTCGCTGAGAAAGTTAACGGCACTTTAGAAGTACAAGTTGACGACAAACAAATTGACCTGAGTGGTCAGTGGCGTCGCTTAACTATGGCCGAGGCAATCAAAGAACATCTTGATCTAGATTGGAATACCATTACTGATGAAGAAATCCAACAAGTTCTAGACCAGCACCACTTTAAAGTGCCAGGTATTTTCAGTCGCAACAAAGCTTTATATGCCATTTTTGATCATCTGGTAACTGGCCAGCTGATTCAGCCCACTTGGATTGTGGATTACCCGCGTGAAGTCAGTCCGCTGGCGCGTCAGCACCGGTCTCAGCCGGATTTGGTTGAGCGATTTGAAGGCTATATTGGCGGCAAAGAAATTTTTGATGGCTGGTCCGAGATCGTCAGTGCCCAAGAACAAACCCGTCGTTTTGAGAATGAACAGCGCAATATGC
Organism: uncultured Pseudomonadales bacterium; assembly: GCA_964603945.1. Taxonomy (GTDB): domain Bacteria; phylum Patescibacteriota; class Microgenomatia; order UBA1400; family UBA1396; genus UBA1396. The sequence continues at coordinate 82,365 of CAZRWP010000003.1, read as the reverse complement.
AAGCGGGCGATGATGAAGCTCAACCTCTGGATGAAGAATTCCTGGAAGCATTAAGCTACGGCTGTCCGCCACTTGGCGGCATCGGCTTTGGTATTGACCGCTTGGTGATGTTCCTGACTAACAATTGGAGCATTCGCGAAGTCATTGCCTTCCCCCTGATGCGACCAAGAGATTAGGTTAGGATTTTTTACTCATGTGAGGCAATTGTAAGCCTCACTTATAAACACTCTACCTCAAGGAAGCCTCACCCGGGTGAGGCTTCCTTGAGGTGTACCTTGTGTAAGTGAGGCTTACAATTGCCAACGCCAAAAAATAGCTGATTGAATTTATTTATTTTCAGACGATACCTGCAGTTGATACCTGCTGCCTATACATGCCATAAGCCAGTTGAATTAAATGCTGAAACGACTCCTGACGCGTAACTGCCCCGCCGGTGACCGTACCGATCATGCCCTCTTGGTGCTTAAGGTTGCTTTTGCCGGTTAATTGATCCATGACCACACCCATTTCTTCGCCATCTAAAATCGGCTGAGCAATTTGATCCGGCAATTTAAAGCAGGCGCCGTTGACCTCAACAATTTTTCCCTGCTGATCCTGAACACTCACCCAACCGGTGGCATATAAACCATCCTCACGCCGGTCAACGCCGCCCTCTAGTCCAACAGCAATATCCGGCTGAAGATCTGAATTTAGAACTTGGCGGGCGCGTCCCGCCGCGCCCGCCCGCGTCTCTTCATCACTTAAAGGTTGTGCGCCAACACCGCTCTCAACTTCCATCGCTTGGAACTTAACAGGACCATAAATTCCCAAACGTTCATGAACCAAATCCACCGCCTCTTCGACAGCGGCAACTTTAACCGGGTTAGTACTTCCAATGCCAATTATCATGATGAGCTTCTACCTTTATCTGTCGCCTCAATTTTTTGAATTGCGTGGACAAACAAATAAGCACATTTCATCCGGGAATGTGAAATCTGTTCTAAACCTAACTTGGCAACAATTTCTTCAATCGGCATTTCCTTAACGGCTTTTAGCGGCTGACCAACTGCCCATTCGGATACTACACTCGCCGCCGCCATACTAATGGCGCAACCTTCGCCTTGCCAAGCAACATCAGTAATAATGCCCCGATCGTCAAGCTTAACATCCACTTTTATTCCGTCGCCACAGCTTAAATTAGTCATTTCAGACGATACTTTTTCTCCCTCAAGTTGACCAAAATGTCGCGGATTTTTGTAATGATCTAAAATAAAATCCTGATATAAAGCATCCATATTTTCCTTTTTTGTCTCCAAGGTCTAGTTTTTTACCTGACGGCCAAACACTCGCTTAACATCCTTTAAGGCTGATATTAAGGTGTCAACTTCTGACTTAGTGTTATAAACGCCAAAACTCGCCCTGGTGGTAGCCAGCCAGCCCTGACTGACGTGAAGCGGCATAGTGCAATGCTGGCCAGATCGTACCGCTACGCCATGCCTATCCAAAATCTGGGCAACATCATGAGCATGTACTTGCTGATATAAAAATGAAATCGCGCCAATGCGCTGTTGCTTGCCAGCCTCGTCACGCATATTTTGGGGACCAACAATGGTAATTTCCGGCAATTTCTTTAGCTGATCCAAGGCATACTGAGTCAACTCTTCCTCATGAGCTAGAATTGCTGGCCAACCAATTTCCTTCAAAAAATCACAGGCGGCGGCTAAGCCGTACAGGCTAGCTACATCTGGCGTACCGGCCGTAAATCGATCCTGCACGTCTTCGGCGTAAGTTGTTTCTTCCGGTAAAACTGTACTTATCATGCCGCCGCCATACAAAACCGGCTCAAATTCAGCTAGTCGTTTGTTTTTTATTAGCAATCCGCCGATGCCCATCGGGCCATACATCTTGTGACCACTAAAAGAAACAGCGTCAACATCCCAAGTTTTAAAGTTAATCGGCTGATGTGCCGCGCTTTGCGCGGCGTCCACACTTAGCAAAACCTGATCACGGATTTTAAGATCCTTCAACATCTGACTCACCGCTGAGATATCCATCAGTGAACCCAAAGTATTTGATGCCTGTTGGATTGAAATAACCCTTAACTGATTTTTATGTTCCTTTAACAATGCAAAAATGGCCGGTAGATCTAATAAACCTTCGCTGGCTATCGGCAAAGTCATAAATTTAGCCTGCTGACGGTCGGCCAGTTTCTGCCATGGCACATAATTGCTGTGGTGTTCGCTTAAACCAACCAAGATTACTTCTCCTGGTTTAACCTGCGATTCTCCCCAACCGCGCGCTAACAAATTCAAGGCTTCAGTGGTGTTGCGCGTAACAATCAGCTCTTCTGGATGCGCCCTAAAAAAACTTGCCACCGTTTGGCGCGATTTTTCCCAAATATCTGTACTTTCTTCTGCCAGCTGATGAACTCCGCGGTGAATATTGGCGTTGTACTTGGTGTAATACTCAGTAATCGCCTCAAGTACGGAGTTAGGTTTTTGAGTTGTAGCGGAATTATCAAAATAAACTAGCGGCTTGCCATGAATTTGCTTATCTAAAATCGGAAATTGCCGGCGGATATCTGAAAATGAAAGTGTTGGCGAATCTGACATGTGACCCATTATAAGGTAAAACTTTCCTGAAGGATCATCCTTGCCCCTCCGCTTGCCTGGAAGGATCATCCTAGGATGATCCTTCTTGAGGAAAATAAGGGCAAGGATGATCCTTCCATCCCACCGCTGATGCTACAATTGCGAAAGATTATGCGGATTGCCATGTACACCGATAGTTTTTACCCCAGCATCAACGGGGTTAGCACGGCCATTGTCAATCTGGCAATTACGCTGGCAAACGCTGGACATGACATTTTTATTCAGGCACCGCGGTTCCCAAAAGAACTTGATTTGAGCTTTTTACCACCCAACATTGAAGTTCATTTTGTAAAATCCATACCAATAAAAGTCTATCCAGATAACCGGATTGGGTCTGGCCTTCCGCTTTCCTTGCAGGCTATCAGGCGCTTCAAACCAGATATCATCCATATCCACACGCCGGCAAGCATTGGAATTGAAGGCACCTTGATTGCCAAAGCATTAAGGATTCCAGCTGTAAACACGTTCCATACCTATTTTATGAGTGAAGATATTATTAGGATTGTTGGTATTAATAATCAGCAGTTGTTGAAACTAATTCAGAGAGGCGGCTGGCGCTTCAATGCCTCATTTTGCAACCGTTTTGATGGCTTAATCACGCCAACCAACTCAGTCGCTGAAGATTTAAAAAAACATGGTGTTAACAAACCAATTTTTGTTGCTTCAAATATATTAGATGAGTCGGTTTATGCACCGCGGACTGATCCCCCCAATAACAAACTCACTAAATTGCTTTATGTCGGCCGTTTAAGCAAGGAAAAACGAATTGATCTAACTCTCTACGCCCTGGCTGAATTGCTTAAGGTTGATCCTGACTATGAATTAATTTTAATTGGTGATGGACCAGAAAGGCATCGTTTATTTGATCTAAGTGTTGAGCTGGGAATTGCTCAGGCGGTCACTTGGTACGGTTCAGTTAATCACGCCAAATTAATTAATGAGCACTTATATCATTTAGGCGATATTTTTGTGGTCAGTAGTAAATTTGAAACTCAGGGATTATCAACCCTTGAAGCCATGGCGCATGGCTTACCGGTGGTGGCTATTCGCTCTGATGCCAACTCTGAAGTAATTGGTCAAGGCGGCGTAGTAGTACCGAATTGGAATGATCAGGAACGTTTGGTCAAAGCTCTAGCCAAGGCAATCATTAGCATAAATGATAATTCTCAACAGCCATACCATGAGCTTGCTTATCAACAAGCTCTCAAATTCAGTCCTTCCGCTTTACTAAATACCTATACCTCAATTTACCAAGAAGTTATAGAATCATCAGGCAAATAAGTGCTAACCAAAATATTAAAAACGATCACAAAATAAACAACCACAATCAATTAATGAAAGATAATTATGAGTCGCTTCATCTTTTTAGCGCTTGGCAACCCTGGTGAACAGTATCGTGAGACTCGCCACAACGCCGGCTGGCTGACCTTGAACGCCATCTTAGATAAATGGAACGATCCATCCATCCCCCTAGTTTGGAAATTTGAGAAAAAAATCCAGTCAGAAGTTGCCCGTTTGCAGTTTTCTGGCCATGAAATTATTGCCGTTAAACCTCAGACTTTCATGAACCGATCCGGTGAGGCCGCCCGGCTAACTTTGCAATGGTATGCCAACTGGAATTCGGATGAGCCGGCGCCGGAACTCCCTCAGCTGGTGGTTTTTCATGACGACTTAGACCTTGAACTTGGCAGTTATAAACTCAAATTCGGCACCGGCCCGCAAATTCACAATGGCATTAATAGCCTCCGCCAACAGCTTCAGACCGATCAGTTTTGGTATGCCAGAATCGGTGTTGATAGTCGTCAGGGTGATCGCAGTATGCCTGGCACAGCTTACGTTTTACAGCGGTTGTCATCATCTGAAAAACAAGCCTTAAATAAAGTTGCCTCCCAGCTAACGGAAGAAATTCCCTACTTATTATTTGCCTAAGCTAGATAAATCAATTTAACAAATAATTATTTTAAGGCTTATGACCATAACCTTGAACTAAATCTAACCTTACTCTAGAGTAATCACATGCCTTTGCGGTCATTGTTTCATGATGTATCTAGATTTTCCTTAGTCCCGCCTCAACTACGCTGGCTTTACTTTTCCGTAGTGATGCAAAGAATATCCGAGGCTTTGCTTTTGGTTATCAGTCCGTTATTTTTATTTCAATTGGCACCGCAAATTCCTTATCTCAACCAAATTTTTAGCTCAGATATCAAAACCGGTTTATTTTTTATCACCATTTATTACATGGCCGAACGCTTAATGGTTATTTTGCTGGCTCCATTACTGGCCAGAATTTCCATTACTAAAGATATACGTTTATCAATGGTCCTGGGCAGAAGTGCCTTTTTATTAAGCATCATCATCTTCACCTTTTTGGAAAAACAAATTGAACTAGTATTATTTTTACCAATTTTGGGTGCGTTAACCATGATGTGGTATTGGTCGAATTATTATCTGCTTTTGGCGGCTGAAGTGGATCTTTCCAAGGTCGGCAAAGAAATGGGTGGATTAGAAATTGTTAGCAAACTCTCCACCGTGATTGGGCCACTTTTAGGAGTCGTGTTGGCATTGAATATATCTTTCCAGGGAGCTTTTTGGCTGGCTATTTTGTTCCAATTCCTGGCAATCCTTGGACTGATAAAGTTGCCTTCACTCAGAGTAAAAACCGTTTGGCACTGGTCAGACTTCCTATCCGCCATCAAACTATCAATTGCCAGGCGGCAACTAATTGGAATGTCAGGTGAATTTTGGGAACGAAGAGGTTTAAGTGTTTACTGGCCAATCATTTTATTTATCATGTTTGGCGGCCTCATGGCTGTTGGCTATGTCTTTACCGGAGCTACCTTGATTTCACTAATTTTTATCTACTTATCTGGCTGGATTTTTGATAAACATCGCCGAAAAACTAGTCTTGGTGTTAAAAGTGGAACAGCTTTAGCTCTAATCTGGCTTGTCCGTGCATTTTCTTGGCAGTTACCCATCCTGTCAGTGTTGGCTGAAGTGGCTGACCGCTTTGCCAGTGGCGTATTCCAAACTTTCTACTCTTCACTCTTACTTTTAAGAATCCGGGCTAACAACTCAATTATTTATGCTTACAACCGACAGATTGCCATGGCACTTGCCAATCTGGTTGGCGGAACCTTTGTGCTACTGGTTTTATGGCTTGATCTTGGTCTCAGTTGGATTATTGGTAGTTTCTTTTTTGCCGGGCTGGCGGCTTTGATCTTTGTCAAGGACCGCCGTTTGCGGTATCGTCTTGATAAATGAGCGATTCAATTAAAAAACTGCTAAAAAAATATCAGGTCGGGACTTCTGGCAAGTATATCTCTGAAGAATTTCAGGATTATGCCTATCGACTGGCCATGGATTTAAGCGGTCCAGAAGATCGTTCGACCATTAGCATGTGTATGCGACTCGTTAAAACTAAACCACGGGCAATCCTGGAGCAAGCGCAAAGCTATATTAAAGACGCTAATGCACGTAATAAAATTGCTCTTTTCCTCTGGAAGATTAAAGACTTAGAAAAGCAAAAGGCCGCCAACAAAAAATCTCAGGACCAGGCAGAAGACTCGGAGGCGAAAAATATTGGTAGTCAGCCAAAATTGCTACCGTAATGGCTGTCCTAATTGGTGTCCTCATTGGTGCCTTGGGGTCTTACGGTTTTTGTTTGGGTTGTTCTTCTTAGCAAAAATCTTTACTATTAGTGTATGCGCTCACTTCTGCGTCTTTCTTGGCTGTTAATGATTATCGTGCTGTTAGGTGCTTCGGTTAGCCGAGTGCTGGCCGCATCCTATACAGTCACGATTGATGAAACTAAGTTTGTACCCAGCACGCTCAAGGTAAAAACTGGTGATTCCATTACTTTTATCAATACAGCGGACTCCACTCAAAGTGCCAAAACTACTTCAAGTGCTGGTTTTAATACCGGCAACATTGGCCCTGGCTCAAGTAAATCAGTTACCGTTAATACAGAAGGCACTTACACTTATACTTCAGCTTTTAACTCAGCTTTGCAAGGAACGGTAACCGTTGAAGGAGCGACCTCTCTAACCGCCACGCCTACCTCAACTTTAAGTGCAACCACTACTAAAGGTGGCGACCCCATGCCTGTATCTGGTACAGCCGAAGTGCTAATGGCCTTACTGGCTGGCGGATTTGGTTTGATTGCGTTTGGCGTGTTTACTAACCGAGTCGGCAGTGTCGGCCTTAGCCACAACAATCCAGTACTCGAGGTTCCTCCGGTTTCATCATATAATGAGCCCGGTGAGCATGAATAACCTTAACTCATATCTAAAACGATTTCCTGGTCTTTTCCCTAAGTTTAAGTTTAGCTTGCTGATTATTTTAGTGGTGGCGCTTGCCAGATATTTTAATTTCAGTTTGACTAACTGGACCTGGCAATGGATTTTTGAAGTAATTATGTTCAGTTTAGGCGCGGGACTCAGTCATCTGATCTTCTTAGCTGAACCAGAAATCAACCGTTCTATTAACCGAGTTGGCTATTGGATGGCTCG
>CAZRWP010000003.1:0-75127 GCA_964603945.1 uncultured Pseudomonadales bacterium | reverse complement strand
TAGCTGAACCAGAAATCAACCGTTCTATTAACCGAGTTGGCTATTGGATGGCTCGAGAAGAACCAAGCGTTGCAAATGAACCAGCTCACATAGATGACCAACTTTACCAACCTGCTCAAGCCAGCCAGCCAGCCAGAACCCCAGCTGACCATTCTTGGCTCAGGAACAGTACTTTTTTATTGATATTGCCGATTCTAGCGATTTACTTACTAACTTCTTCCAGCTTAGCCATCGGTTTTGGATTTTTATATGGCTTGTCTTTGATTTATCTGATGGACATCTGGGATTTCTCCAGAAACCAAAACAACAACTTTATTAAGCAGTACTTTTGGACACCGCCATCGGCTCAGTATATTCAGACACTGATTATGGGTTACGGAGCCTACTTCGCCATTCTGACGGTTCTGCTGATTTTTCTATAAACTGCAACAGAGTTAGGACTAAATTATTACTAAACAAATGTTTAGATTTAAACAGGGTTGAGCGATATGAATTTTTCAATTTATGGCCTGATTATTGGTTTGGCGTTCCTCCTTGGCTGGTGGATTTGGGAAAAGAATCTGCAAGCTGTTGGTCAGCGATTAACTAGTACTCAATTAAATTGGGCCATGATTCTGGCCGCCCTAGGCGCACTGGCGGGCGGGCGCTTATATCACGTGATTACTGATTGGCCTTTATACCAGGATAATTTTTTGGCGGCCACCGAGGTGTGGCAGGGCGGTCTAGGTATTTACGGGGCGCTGGCCGGCGGCTTGGCTGGTCTGGCGGTCTGGCGCAAATTCCAGCGGCCACCCCGCACCTGGAGTCAAATTGTCGACGCCAGCGCCCTGGCGCTTCCCTTTGCTCAGGCGCTTGGCCGCTGGGGCAACTTTGTTAATCAAGAGTTGTTTGGTCCGCCAACCAACTTGCCCTGGGGGATCTTGATTGAACCACTTAAGCGGCCGGCTCAGTTTGCCGAGCTTGACCGCTTTCACCCGCTGTTTTTATATGAGAGCCTGGCCTCACTAGCTTTGGGCGGATTTTTATTTTATTTTTTCCGTCGCTTTAACAAGATCTGGCCTCTAGGCTCCTATTTTTACACTGCTATGTACTTAGTAACCTATGCCAGCATCCGCTTTAGTCTGGAATTCTTTCGAATCTCGCCAGCTTTGGGCTGGGGGCCATTAACCTTTGCCCAATGGGTATCAGGTTTGGGCATATTAATAGGCATCTTGCTTTTACCCCGTTCTTTTCGCCTACAATAGATACAATAGATAAAGCATGCCGCCCATTAATCACGACCAATCATCTGCCAAACACAAGTTAAACAACAAACGGCTTGGTGTCGTTTATACTCGCTTTAAGTCTGCCGTCTGTTTGGCGTCAGCAATAATTTCAGTATTGATAGCAAGTGGTTTTTGGCTAGCAAGCCCTGTTCAGGGTCAAATCAATCAAGCCAATTCGCCGATTCACCTTACAATGTCGCCATCGGTGGTCGAACTAGCGATTCAACCAGGCAAAACCGTTACACAGGCTTTTTCGATCAAGAATCAGGGAACAGTTGATTTAGAAGTCACACCAACTCTGCAAGACTTCACTAGTGATAATTTACAGGGTTTGCCTAAGCTTCTGCCAAGTTCAAGTTTTCCTTATGCCAATCTGGCTAACTCCAACCTTAAATTTGAAGAGGCTTTTATTCTGCCAGCCGGTGCCAGTGAACAATTTGTTCTAAGTGTCGAGATTCCAGAAACTGCCAAAGAACAGGATTGGTACTTCAGTTTGCTGGCTAAAACTAAACCAAGTCTGACAGGCACTATGTTAGCGGATTTTACCGGCACCACTACTCAAGGAACCATCGGGTCAAATGTGCTAGTACGCGTCACCAATACCAATCAACTGCCTTTAAACTGGTCGCTTGAACTCCCTTTACCTAAGCTTATTGATAGTCTGCAAAAAATTGAGTTTAAGCCAATTGTGAGTAATAACAGTCAAACTTACGCCATACCGCAACTAACCATCACTACCCTAAATTGGCGACGTCAGATTGTGACTGAACAGCAGGGGCTACCGGAAAGAATTTTAGCTCAATCACAAAGGGAAATTCCGGCAAGTGAGCCGCGCAAAGATGATCCCCGATCGCAAGAAGGGGTACCTTTCAAATTCAACTCACGATTTGCTCTAGGGAAATATACTGTCCGCGCCAGCATCGCCAATAACTCCGGCGAGCCTTTAGTGGTTGAACAGCAAGTTTGGGCTTTCCCCTTCTCAATAGTTGGCGCCGTTTTAGGACTAATTTTTATTCTCAGCTTGCTTAAAGTAATTCGCCAGCGGAGACGCCAGACTCAGTTAGATTAATGGCAAATAATCAGCTGGACAAAATTAAGTCTGGAAAATTAAGTCAGGCAAAAATTTACGAAAGCGTAATAATCAGTAAATTTACTTGGCGTCTTCTCGCTTGGTAACTTTATACCTTAGTACAAATCTAAGTACGAGATACATGCTTAATGCCGTTAGCAGAAAATCAATCAGGCTGGTAATGAACATACCGTAGTTGATAGTTGGGACTCCAGCCGCCTGAGCCTCACTAAATGAGGCAAAATCCTGATTTGATAAATTAAGGTAAAGATTGGAAAAATCTACTCGGCCAATTAACAGGCCAATTGGCGGCATCACAATATCATTCACAAATGAAGTGGTCACTTCTTTAAAAGCTGTACCAATGACAATACCAATGGCCAGATCAATTAAATTTCCCTGAAGAGCAAATTGACGGAACTCTTCCCAAAAAATCATCGCTTCTTTGGCGACAGCGTCTTTTTTGATACGACCAGGTTTTTTTGCGGTTTTCATATTAAATAGTTATTATACTCTGTTGCTATACTATCGATAAATTAATCTTTAATCATGACATCAATCAATGATCTATTATCAAAATGGTTATCGCGTCAGTGGTTCTCAGCCGTTATTTTCTTTATTAGCATTGTCATCACCTTCACCATCACATTTTTAACCATTAGCATCGCTAATACCAAAGAAGCTTCCAGCTTTGAATCTACTACTTCACGTTTTCAGCGAACCATGACTAATCGGCTTGATACCTATGAGGCAGTCTTGCGAGCCGGATCCGGATTTATGATCGCCAGTGAGTATGTCAGCCTTGATGAATTCCAGTCTTTTACCCGGCGACTTAGGCTAAGAGAAAAATATCCAGGCATTCAGGGCATTGGTTATAGCCGTTATTTTAGTGCCGATGAAAAAGAGTCAGTTTTGGCAGAAATTCAGCAGGAAATTCCTAATTTAAATTTTTACCCTGATCATGACAGTGATTACTACACAACCATTGTTTACTTGGAACCTTTGGATGATCGTAATCAAGCGGCAATCGGTTACGACATGTTCAGTCAGTCAACCAGGCGAGACGCCATGGAAAGAGCCCGCGATACTGGTGAAGCCTCACTTTCCGGGCCAGTCACTTTGATTCAGGAAATAGATGAACACAAGCAAGTTGGCTTTTTAATGTATGTTCCCGTTTATGAGGGAGAAGGCGTCCCCTTATCCATTGGCGAAAGACGCGAAAGACTATTGGGCTTTGTTTATGCTCCTTTTCGGGCTGGAGATCTATTTGATGTCATTATTACCGAAGAACCCTTAACTGGAATAGATTTGGAAATTTATGATGAAAAAATCGCACCTGAAAATTTATTATTTAGTACTCGTAAGATAGATTCTGAACAATCTACCGGCGATCTGCCGACTTATCAAACCTCATCTACCATGTTAATTGCAGATCGGATTTGGCACATAAGATTTACTTCTAATCCTAATTTTGCCTACGCTATTGAGCGCAATACCTACCCGGTTTACTTAGCCACTGGTTTACTGGTGAGTTTCTTTTTATTCATTATGAGCCGGCTTCAGTACAAGGCCTGGATTCTGGCACAACAAACTAAAAATGCACTCTTTTCTTCTCAGCAGGCATTGTCCCGAAGCCGAATTCAATATCGCGCTTTAGCCGAAAACACCTCTGACTTGGTCACCGTGCTTGATCCGCTGGGCAATGTTATCTATGCTTCTCCTTCTCATGCAGATGTAATCGGTTATCAGCCAGATGAACTCCAGGATTCCAACATTTTGCATTTAATTCACCCTGACGATTTTGCCCGTATCCAAGCAAAATTAGCCACCATTGCCGCTGGGGGAACTGACCGCGCTATCTTTCAAATCCGCCATAAACACGGCCAGTATGTTTCATTAGAAGGTATTGGTACTGGATTACTAGACGAAAATGGTGAGTCAGCTGGCATTCTGGTCACTTCACGCGATATTACTGAGCGGCAAGCTCTTGAGCGCCGCAAAGATGAATTCATCAGTATTGCCAGTCATGAACTAAAAACACCAGTTACCAGTCTTAAGGTTTTTGCCCAATATCTTCAGGCATATTTTGTTAAGAGAAATGATGAGATTTCAGTTGAACTAATGAAGAAAATGGATCAACAACTTAATAAGCTCGCCAATTTGATCCGTGATCTACTTGATGTTTCCCGAATTGAAGGCGGAGATATCTCAATCAACTCAACCACTTTTGATCTTCGGGAGCTAGCTGAGGAAGTAGTTGAAATGATTCAATTAACGTCACCACACAGCTCAATCAAAATGAAAAAATTCAAGTCAGTCTTGGTTAAAGCTGACCGTGATCGTCTCAGCCAGGTTCTGGTTAATCTGCTTAGCAATGCCATTAAATACTCACCAGAGAATAAATCAATCATTGTTTACCAGCGTTTGACATCCAGACAAGTTACGGTCTGCGTCCAGGATTTTGGCCCGGGTATTCCGCCTAACAAGCAAGATATGATCTTTGAACGCTTTTTCCGCCTGGAGGGACCGATTCAGGAAACTTTTGCCGGCTTTGGACTCGGTCTTTATATTTCCGCAGAGATTATTAGACGTCACCGTGGCAAAATCTGGGTTGAAAGTGAGCTGGGGAAAGGCTCAACTTTTTGCTTTTCATTACCGATTGCCAATCAGGTAAAAAAGACGGCAAATAAGATCAGCAAGTCAAAGAAATCGAAATCTCCAACCAAATCTCAACTTAATTATCGGTCGAAATCTCAGCTAAAATCTCAACCAGAAGAAAATGATGCTTAATCGGCAGGTGGTAACCAAAGCTAAAGGAACAGCAATCTTAGCCGTTGTTTTAATTCATTATCTTTTCCTGTAGTTGACTACTTAAACCCTCTCGTCTGTAGTTTTTATCCACAACAATTGAGCTAACCTCACAGCTTCCAGCCTCTTTATCATGTTTTTTCCAATTTGTTCTGTATGCTCCCCATCCCACTAGACTGTTGGCATGAAATATTCCTACTGCACCACAATTATCTGGATTATCAAATATAAAATTCAAAGCCTCATCATCATACTTAGAGTAATACGGTTTTCAGGAGCACTTCGACTTTCTAATTCCAAAATTAAAGGAATATCTTCTCTCGAGAGTTTTTCAATTTTCATAAGTTTGACTCTACTGTAGCGATACTGTCACAGTTAGTAGTGTTCTGTGATTCATTGAAAGAAATTATAACAGAATCAAGGAGGAAATTTAGGTTCGAGTACTTACTGCAGGGGTGGAGGGAATCGAACCCCCAGTTCCGCTTTTGGAGAGCGGTGGTTTACCATTAACCGACACCCCTAAACTGTTCTTGAAATGTCAAGTACAGAGCCCGAATTTTACGGGCTGTTTCGGCGTGATAGTAACATATTCTAGCACAGCCCTGGTATCCTTCCCGCCGTCTCTTGACCGAATTATTTTTGCGATGTATTCGATGATATTGTTTTAAAGGAATTCCGGTTATCTCATGCCAAAATTGGCGCTGAATAGTGTCGTTATGATATTCATGCAAATGTAAAGTTACGCGAAGTTTGCGTTCGTCGATATTAAAACCCATTCGAAGCTATTTTTCTGAATAAACTAAAGACTAAAACATCGCGGAAATGCTTGGCTTTCTGATACAATAGGTCTTCGTTAGGGAGCATATCAATTATTCTTCCCAACAAGTGCCGGCTTACCCAAGCGGTCAACGGGGGCAGACTGTAAATCTGCTGGCGTATGCCTACGTAGGTTCGAATCCTTCAGCCGGCACTTTTTATATTCTCGCTATGATCGAGGACCCGCCCGTCACTTGACTATAGTCTCTCCCTAAACCGCATTTTTGTTAGCATTTTAGCCAATTTTTACCAATATTTGACCTATTTATTGCTTAAAATTTGGAAAAAACAGCGGTTTAGGGAGAGACTATGATCTGGGGCTGGCTCGTCACTCGATCATAGCGAGAATGGATGAATGCTATACAATGACTGTATGGCCAAGTCACTCAAGAATCGCGTCACTGCTAAACTCTTAAAAGAAGATCAGGAGCGGTTGGCGACGACTCAATTGCCAATCGTCACCCTCTCGGCTAGCTTTCGGGATATCGTAGAGGCTGAACATAGCCTGGCTGATGACATAAATCACCCTGATATTGTGCTGTCGCGCGCCCACTATTCTATGGCTTACGGCCTGGCAATTTGTGCCTGGGGAAGTGATGATCCAGATGAGAAGCAGGCCGTTTTGGTGGATCCAACTAACTATGTCAGCGCAGAAGATTGGCCTCAGGTGGCTTTCACTGAACGAGTAGGCAAAGTTTTAGCCCGCTACCCACTGCTAACTTGGGTCAAAAAGGAAGTTCTAGACCGGCGCGCCCGCAGTAAAATGCCCATCGCCGAGACCATTACCCCTCCACTTCTGGATTTAACCAAAGATATTAAACGCCCGATTGTCTCATTCCACGTTGAACTCGGCAATATTCTAGCTCGAGAAACGAAGCACACCATTATTCAGGCTGTCACTGATCCTCATGTGCGTGAGCAATACACCGATTACGCAGACCGGCCTAACACTTATTTTGTGGTATTTGATGAGCCAACCCGTCAGCACTTTTTAGAAATCGCCACTTTGCGTGGCAAAGATATAGATCCGGCTAAAGTTGTTGTAACTGGTCCCTTTATTGATCCTCGAGTTAAAACTGCTGGCGAAGAAAAATCTACCACCGCCTGGAAAAAGCGTCCGCTACGGATTTTGCTGACTACCGGTGGCGTCGGGACGAATAAAGCTGAGCTTGAGAAGGCGCTGGAGCAACTTCTCCCGCTTTTGAAAACTGATACCAAGAGCAAATCTAAGAAAACTACTGAGACTGCGAATCCACCGTTGGCTGTGCAACTTATATACTATGCCGGCACCAACTCTGATCACGCTGAAATGGTGCGAGCCCTGACTAAAAAACATAAAGTAATTCTTGGCGGTGAATCTGACAAAAATGCTTCCATGAGACTTTTGTATGGCGATGACATTGTGGCCGCCAATGAACTGATTGTGGAATACGGTTTCCCTTGGGCAGATCTTGTGCTGGCTAAGCCTTCCGGCGACATGGCTTATGACGCCGCGGCGGCTGGTTGTGCTCTGCTACTATTAAAATCCTGGGGAGAATGGGAAGACAACATCGCCTCAATTTTCACCCGCCGCGGCATCGCCCGCTCAGCGGAAATTGATCAATTAATTGAACAACTGACATTTTTACAGGAGCCAATTGAGGACAACAAAAGCTGGCTTGAAATGGCCATGCAAAAAGCAAAGGATCTACCGCCGGAATTTACCGACGGATGTCAAAATATCCTGAAATTAGCCAAAAAAGTTGGAAAGTAATTGAGCCCACACCTATTGTTTTAAAGCTTTCCCTAGAAGGATCATCCTTGCCTTTATTTTCCTCGAGAAGGATCATCCTAGGATGATCCTTCCAGACTAGACAAGGGGCAAGGATGATCCTTCCAGGCAGAAAAAAATTAGCCCAACTGAGCCACTTTGTCGGCGAGTTCAATCAAGCGATTGCAATAACCCCATTCGTTGTCATACCAGGCAACAACTTTGACCATGGCACCGTCCATCACTTGAGTCAAACCCAAGTCGACAATGCTCGACTCAGAACGACCAACCAGATCATGCGAAACCAGCGGCTCATTAGTCACCGCTAAAATTCCCTGCCAGCGCGGTTGCTTGGCGGCTTCAGTTAGCATGGTGTTAACTTCTTCAACAGAAGTCGGTTTAGTAACCATAAAAGTCAAATCGGAGATTGATCCTGTGGGCACCGGCACGCGCATGGCGATGCCATCGAATTTACCTTTGAGCTCCGGAATGACTAAAGCTGTGGCCTTGGCCGCGCCGGTGCTCGTGGGGATGATGTTTTGCGCCGCGCCGCGGGCGCGGCGCATATCCTTATGCGAGTTATCCTGAATATTTTGGTCATCGGTGTAGGCATGAATGGTCGTTAGTAAAGCGCGCTCCACACCATAGGCATCAACCATTAACCTGGCGACCGGCGCAATACAGTTGGTCGTGCAAGACGCATTAGACACAATGGAGCCTTGCGGGTGATTATTTAACTTGGCGGCTAGCATTTCATCAGTATCGACACCTAAAACAGTAGTGGCAATACCGTCACTTTTACCTGGAGCCGACAAAATCACGTGCTTAACACCACCGGCAAAGTGCAGAGCCGCTTTGTCAGCTTTGTTAAAAACGCCAGTGGAATCAATAACCACTTCAGCCCCATATCTATGCCAGGGAATCAGACTGGGATCGCGCTGGGCTGTCACCGTAATAATATGAACTCGACCATCAGTATCGGCAACCTCAATCGTACCGATTTCCGGATAATCTTCTGAGGTTTCTTTAACATCCCGATAGCGATTAACCTTAACTTCAGGCATCCACACGCCATAGTTGCTGTCATATTTTAAAAGATGCGCCCAATCCTCGACTTCCATTGATCCAGACGTATTAATTGCTACTAATTCAAGATCTGGCAATTCACCCGAAATCAGTTTTTTATACCAAACACGGCAGGCGGTTCGGCCGATGCGGCCAAAACCATTGATGGCAAATTTAGTCATGACTTAAGTGTAGCAAGTTCTGTCCAGCAATACTAAGAAACTTGGTGGCCATTTGGCCATTTGACCATTTGGCCATTTGGCAATTTGGCAATTGGACCCTTTGGCCATTTAGATTTTTGAGGTCGTCCATGTTTTCATCTAGCCAATATTGTCCATGACAACCTAGACAGCTAAACTTTCTCCGCCCGCTCCAAGCCTTTCCGCCGAGTTTAAAACAATTGTCGGCCCAACCCTCTGCTCGCTCGCCCTAAGTACCGTCGGCGCCAGCCAAGTGGATTCATACTTTTGGACTTTCTGTTCAATATTACCCAGTGTCTGCCTCAACTGCTTAATTTGCTGATCTATCTGAGAAATTTCGGACATAAAACGAGAATCCAAAGTGGCCATCGTGCCATTTAATTCCTGAGTGTTTCCTGCCGCCATGAGCGAGTCTCGCCAAGCATGCTGATGCGCCTGCCTTTTTTGTTCAAGTGAGTTTATTCTTTCCGCCAGAAATAACTTTAGCTGAGCAATTATCTGGTTCACCATCTTCTGCCATTGATATCTGACTATTTCAGCTGACTGACGCACCGCTCTTTGTGACTCCACTTCCATCACCTGCAACTCTAAAAATACTGGCATCGCCAATAAAGACTCCGGAACACCAAAAGCACTAATTAACTCGCTGGCCGTTGTTTGCTCAATTACATTGCCAATTAATTGACCCAGCAATTGATTTAAGCCGGTCGCCAAAGCTGGCTCAAGCTGAATCAGACTTTGCAGACTTTCAAAATTTCCAACTGAGCCTATCGACTCAAAGTCTTGCACCACCGATTCCGGCCCCAAACCTTGCCCTCTTAAAGCTTGCCAACTCTTTCTTATCTCCGACGGCTGACTTCCAATGCTCTTGGCCATTTCAGTTGGCCTTCGCCTCATGTTCATGGCACCTCGACTTTCAAGTCCAGCCATATTAATTCCTCCTGACTTTTTGGAAAACACCCTCAAGCCAAAACAATTATCGGCTGTGGTAAACAAAAAAGCTCCCTTAAGGGAGCATCGGTTGACCTATTTTTGGTTTGTCCAAAATAAAGGTCGTTTGTTTAAATTATTTTCGGCTAATTTTTCAGATATATGCCGACAATAATTCCTCGATGCTCGTCAAGATTTCTCTTTTGCTGAAGATCGGACTTTCCGTGTTTGGAATCACCGTTGCGGCACAGTCATAGAATTTCACTATGTTCCACAGCAAATTAAAAGTTAGCAAATAAATGAGACAGATACAATCAGCAAATAACCACTAATAAATCACAAAAACAATTTTGTTCAGATATAATGCTATTGGTACATCTGCAAACTTATGAAATTTCAAGTCAAATGGCGTGAATTAGTATTATCCAAACAAACCTCGTCAATCTTAGCCATAATAATTATCCTATTAGGTCTTAGCCTGCGTCTCTATCAGCTTGGCGAGATACCGTCCCCTGGAGAAACCGCCGATGAATATGCTTGGATTTTTATGGGAAGCTCACTGATACAAAATCAAGTGCCGGTAGGTTGGTCATATTTTCCTTATCCTCAAGTTGATAATACAATCATTGCCGGCCATTATTTCCCGATTGTCAGTCCATTTATGGATCATCCGCCTCTTTTTAGTCTTTTGCCTGGAACAATTCAAACTTTGAGCGGAAATACTTGGCAAAATCCGATATCACTAGGAATATTACGACTTCCCATGGTTTTGCTGAGCGGCTTAACAATGTGGTTGCTTTACGCCTGGTCAAGATCTTGGATGAATCGAACCGCCTCATTAACTACTCTAGTTTTGTATGCTGTTGCGCCCTCTGCAATATTGGGCAATAGAATGATTTTAGCTGAAAACTTACTGACACCGCTAATGCTGGGCCAATTAATATTACTTGAGCCAAAATTTAACCAAAAAATTAGAGGGCTTGAATCGGAATTTATAAATTTTCTCTACCCACTAATAAAAATTGCTGGCTTAGCGATGGTGCTTGCACACACTTTGGTTTTAATGATGGAAAAACGTTGGCGAGAAATGATTGGTGTCATTGCCGGTGCCCTGATTGGTATAAGTCTTTTAATTGCCTATGCTTCCATATTTGACTTAGAGCAATTTCTCAACATTCAGCTTTTGCAAGGATCTTATCGACATACCACATTTTTAACTATCCTACTTGGCTTTTTTGGTAAGCCCAAGGCAATAGATACAATATTTTTTGACGGATTATTGATTGCGGCCAAACTCTCTTTTATCGTCTTGGCCTTTAATCTGCCTAAAAAAATAGCCGTTAAACGCATGTATGTTTTTGCTTCGGTTTATCTGATATTTTTAGCTGCCACGGTCGGTGAATGGGTTCAAGCCCCAAATACCTCTGGAGGACATGGTAGTTATGGTTGGTACTGGTATCCACTATTTCCGCTATTTTTTGCTTCCTTGGGTTATCTTTGGACCGAATCTATTACTCAAAGAAAACGTGTTTTCTTGTTTATTATAAATTTATTTTTAATATTGCAATTTAGATTAATTTATCTTTACACCGGCTTGGCAACCTTAGGTAATGGCGGTTTGCCAGATTGGTTAGTCTTGGGGATTTTGGGTGTTATTGGCGCAGTTAGCTTCTTGCCTAACCGTTGGTGGATTAGATCGCAATGGATAATACTCAGTTTAGTAATTTTGGCGAGTATCGCAGCAATTTTATTGTTTGATCCCATTGCCTACAGCCAAGAGGCGTCCTATTTTACAGTTATTTAGGGAGACACCTTAGTTTTGAGATATATCTACTTTTTAGGATAAACCAGTGATATTAGACTTAATTCAAGCGAGAAGTTACTCTACGATTTTAGTAAAAAGGTGTCTAGGCTACAAATTCAAGTAGTTCGTCCCATTCAAACTGTTTTTGGCTTTCTTCTATGGCTTTCTGACCCGGCAAAGTTCCGTTAGCCAGGTATTCCATCACCGCGCCGCCGCCAGTAGACACATGATTGAAATTCTTGTGTTCAAATCCCAGGTGATCCAACGCGGCCTCGGTATCGCCGCCGCACACGTAACTGTAAACCTTGGATCGCGCCATGGAGTTGGCAATAAATTCAGTCGCCAGGTGGTGCTCGCCATCTTCGTATTTACCCAGTGGACCATTCCAAACAACTGTTTCAGAAGCTTTGATAAACCGGTCAAATTGCTCAGTACTGTCGACATCCATATCGAGCCCGTCTTCAGTTAAATTGGCCACAATCAACTTGCGGTTTGTTTCTTCTAGGTGCTTGTTGTCTTCAGCTAATTTGCCGCCGACTAAAAACACGTTAAAGTGATCAAATAATTTGTCGATATATTCCAGTTTTTCTGGCTTGGCTCCGCCGAGTATCAAAGTTAGCGGACGCTTAGGCGCGTACACAATTTGGCGTAATACTTTGATTTCTTTTTCAAACTGACGACCCATCACGGTTGGCAATAAATAAGGCAATTGCACCACCGAAGCGTGCTCGCGATGGGCGGTAGCAAAGGCATCATTGACGTATACATCAAATCCTTTGGCTAATTGTTTGGCAAATGTCTTAGTATTTTTTTCTTCACCCGGGTCAAAGCGCAGATTTTCACCAAAGCTGATTTTGTCGTGAAATTTGGCATCAATTTTATCCAAAATGAGTTTCTCAATTGGTTTTAATGAGTATTTTTTTGAATTTTTGCCATTGGGGCGACCACGATGACCAATTATGTGAACACTGTCGATATGTTTTTTGAGAATCGTCTGAAGTGTCGGCAAACCATAATCCAGACGCGTCTGGTCAAAACCATCCTGATTTTCCGGTAAATCCAGATCCAGTCGAAGCAGAACTTTTTTTTCACGCAGATCGAGGGACTTGAGATAATACATGGGGGTATTATAGCGGATGTTTCCGGCAGGAGTGGTGGGAATTGGGAATTGTAAGCGTCACTTAATTGTAAGCCTCACTTACACAAGGTGCACCTCAAGTAAGCCTCACCCGGGTGAGGCTTACTTGAGGAAGAGTGTTTGTAAGTGACGCTTACAATTCCCTCCTCCTTGCCTTTCAGCCGGGCAAACCGTTACAATACCGGCAATATCCGGATTTCCCGGAGGGTTGGTTCGCCTCAACTAGCCCGTGACAATGCCTCGGCTAAAAGCGATTGCTGTAAACTGGCCACAAGTGTCAGACTCAGCTCGCTGGAATCTGAGCTCAAGATGAACATCAGCTCGACAGCAGGTGAGTTCAATCTGAACCTCAGCTCGCCAGACAGCCAGAGCAAACGGTCGCAATCCAAGTACTGCAGGCCTAACTTGAAAGAAAGGGAAATATGAAAAATTCTACTGGCTACAAGCGAGTCATGATCAAGGTGGGCGGCGAGTCATTAATGGGTGACCGCGAATATGGAATCTCTAATGAGGCGGCGACCGAAGTCGGACTAAAACTTAAAGAAGTTCATGACATGGGAATTCAGGTGGCAGTTGTGGTTGGCGGCGGCAATATTTTCCGCGGATTATCAGCTAGCCGAAGCGGTTTTGACCGCGCCACCGCAGATTACATGGGCATGTTAGCCACCGTCATGAATGGCTTAGCCCTGCAAGACGCGCTTATTCAACTTGAAGTCCCTACCCGCGTCCAAACTGCACTCAGCATGCCTGAAGTGGCCGAGCCCTTCATCCGCAACAAAGCTCTGCGTCATCTGGAGAAAAACCGTTTACTCATCCTAACGGCCGGCACCGGCAATCCCTACGTTACCACCGACACCGGCGCCACTCTGCACGCCTTGGAACTTCATTGTGAAGTCGTCATGAAAGCCACCAAGGTCGACGGTATTTATGACAAGGATCCCATGAAATATCCTGACGCCAAGCGCTATAAAACCATGACCTACCGCGACGCCATTACGCAACCGGAAATTCAGGTCATGGACACAGCCGGCCTTTCTATGTCGATGGAAAACAACATGCCAATCCAGATCTTTAAACTGTTTGAGGGTGACAATTTACTGCGCGCCTGCCAGGGAGAAGAAGTCGGCACCTTGATCGCCACTGACGTCGAGACCGTGTTGGCGTAAGCTGTGACGTCGACTTAAACTAGTGTAACAGGCGCCTATAACGGATCAGACATCAAGATATATTTCGACGGAAAAGAGGTAGGAACAACTAGCGCTTCTGGAAGTATAGTAAATGAATCAGGCCTAAGCATAGGCAAAACCGCCAATAATTTATATCCACATATCGGCCAGCTCGACGACGTGCAAATCTACAACTACGCCCTCTCATCCGAGCAAGTAGCCAAGGTTTACAATCAGGGGTCGAGTATTCGTTTTGGTCCTGACAATTAAACAAGCTGCCAAACAGTTCAAAGTGCAAGTTTTCCGGCCTGAAAAGTAATTGTGTTAGACTACGGATAAGCATGGCCATTAATTCTTCAGCAGAAACAACAAGCCCCAATCTATCCAGAAAATTAAAAGATTTTATCAGTAATTGTCTTCCTGCCAATGAAGACGAGCCTCATAAAGCTTCCTCGCTAGCCATCATTACCATGATTATTCTGGCTATTTCAACCGGCGTTGGCTTTGGAAAATTAGTAGATAAAGCCGGCGATGCTTTGCCACCCCTTAATTCCGGCGCTGTTCCGGCAGATGTAAATGAAATTGGCCTCCGTGAGATAAGATAATTTAATTTTAACTATCAACAAAATTCAAATTTTTACAAATTTATACCTTCCAATATCAGCTTTATCTAGTAAAAATTGTTGGTGGACCCAAGGAGACTCGAACTCCTGACCTCTTCATTGCAAATGAAGCGCTCTAGCCAACTGAGCTATGGGCCCGCTAAGAAGGTTATTATATCAGGGGAGATTGCCGCTACGCTTTAATAATTTAGTAATACCATATTTTATGAGACATACAAAAAAGCAGAAATGTTTTTAGCATTCTAGCCAATTGGACTCTAGACCAACTCAGAAATAAACCTAGAAACTTCTTTTGCCTTTTGCGACGAAAGCCAAGGCTTTAGCCTTCCTTGTGGAGCAAAAGGGGAAAGAAGGATGTGAGAGTACCTGGACTCGAACCAGGGGCCTCAGTCTTATCAGGACTGCGCTCTAACCAACTGAGCTATACTCTCTTGGGTTGCAAACTAGCCACGACCAGGCTTGCAAGCATACAGCGTATTGTAACAAAACTTTGCCTAAAAGGAATATCGGGCCATTGTAATTGCAAAAGTATCCATATAAACCCTTGGGCCGATTGCGCTCAATTGCACAAAGCAGATAAATTAATCACTATTAGTCGCTCTTGAGCTATTAGTCTTTAGGGTTTATCCTAACCCCTATGATCTCCCGTCAAGAAGCTCAGCAACTCATGGAAAAATACATTGCAAATCCCTCGCTTCGCCGGCACTGTCAGATGGTGGCTCAGGCCATGGAAGCCTACGCTAATAATCTTAATCAGGATACTGACTCCTGGTATATCGCCGGCCTTTTGCATGATCTTGATTGGGAACAGTTTCCGGATGAACACCCCAATAAAGCTGTTAACGACATTTTGCCCCAAGCTGACGTTCCAGCTGAAATCATTGCGGCCATCACCGCCCACGCGCCTGACCGCACCGGCCAACAACCCGACACCCAAATTGAACGCTATTTGTTTGCCTGTGATGAAATTTGCGGCTTTTTAGACGCGGTAGCCAAGGTGCGACCGGCCAAATTTGCCGGCATGAAATGGTCATCCGTTAATAAAAAACTCAAAAACAAAAGTTTTGCCGCTAATGTCAGCCGCGACGACATTGAGCAAGGCGCTCAACTCATCGACAAACCATTAGCCGAGCACGTCGGTTTTTTAATTGAAGTGTTTAACCGTTAAAACAAATAACGAGACTAAATTAAAAACAACTTAATTACCCCAATTATTTAACGGGTGGATAGGTAAGAATCCATCAATTTTTGCCCGAGTATTTTCCGAACTTCTTGTTGAAAAGGCTGACCAAGTTCAAACAATCCCATAATATTATTTAGATCTTGCCTTTGATTACCGTTAAATACTTCAATCCAGACATCAACAAATTGCTCAGCGGAAAGTAATTGGCCTCCAATTCTATCAATTAGAACAAGCGCCTGCGGGTTACTTTCAATTATGCCATGACCAAATATCATCGTCGACAATCTGTCTCTGTTTGGAAACTGAACGCGTACATTAATTAGTTTTTTATCTCTCTCAGCTCTTTCTCGTCGCTGACTGGCCCCACCGCCATCTCCTAAACCTTCTCCCATATTCGCCCTCTCTAATTTGCCCCTATGATATCACTGATTTCATCAGCTATGGTTAGAATTTAAGCATAATCATCAATAACAAATTAAAATTCTGGCAAAATAATTATGAAAAAAGCGCCCCTAGAGCGCTTTTCATCAATTTTAAAAAGTAAAAGATCACAGCGTTTATCAATAAACACCACACAAACTGACAGGATGGCCCGGGCAATTATGTCCACGGGTCTTGGAGTTTTTGCTGACATTGCTGTCGAGCGAGGAAAGAGGCGTGAGTCTCCACCTCAAACTCCTTAGAAAGGAGGTAATCCATCCGCACCTTCCAGTACGGATACCTTGTTACGACTTAGTCCTCATCGCCGACCTCACCGTAACGGAGCCTATCCTACTAATGTAAGTTTAGGTCACCCGCTTCGGGCGCTGCCGACTTTGCTGGCTTGACGGGCAGTGTGTACAAGAAGCGAGAACGTATTCACCGCAGCCTGCTGATCTGCGATTACTACCGATTCCGACTTCATGAGGGCGAATTGCAGCCCTCAATCTGAACTGAGGAGCCGTTTATAAGGATTGGCTCAGGGTTACCCCATTGCGACCCGTTGTCGGCTCCATTGTAGGATGTGTGTAGCCCTGGGTGTAAGGGCCATGCGGACTTGACGTCGTCCCCTCCTTCCTCCCGGCTTGCAGCCGGGCAGTCTTCTATGATATGCAACATAGAACAGGGGTTGCGCTCGTTACCACACTTAAGTGGACGTCTCACGACACGAGCTGACGACAGCCATGCAGCACCTGTGTACCACCCTCGAAGGCGGCCTCCCTTTCAGGAGGCTTGCAGGTACATGTCAAACCCAGGTAAGGTCTTTCGCTTTGTATCGAATTAAACCACATGCTCCACCGGTTGTGCGCTTCCCCGTCAATTCCTTTGAGTTTTAACCTTGCGGTCGTACTCCCCAGGCGGGATGCTTAACGCGTTAGCTTGCGCCACTCCTCCGTGAGGAGGAACAGCTAGCATCCATAGTTTACGGCTAGGACTACGCGGGTCTCTAATCCGCTTCGCTACCCTAGCTGTCGTCCCTGAGCGTCAGGAGTGCCCCAGAAGTCTGCTTTCGCCCTTGGCATTCCACTCGATATCTACGGATTTCACCCCTCCACCGAGTGTTCTGACTTCTTCTAACACCCTCAAGACTAGCAGTATGTAAAGCCGATCTGGAGTTGAGCCCCAGGCTTAAACCTTACACTTGCTAATCAGCCGACGGAACGCTTTACGCCCAATAACTCCGGATAACGCTTGCACCCTACGTATCACCGAGGCTTCTGGCACGTAGTTTGCAGGTGCTTTCTAGCAGGGTACCCTCATTTTTTTGTTCCCCTGCCACAGTGGTTTACACTCCGAAAAGCTTCTTCCCACACGCGGTGTCGCTGCGTCAGGCTTTCGCCCATTGCGCAAAATTCCCAGTTGCTGCCACCCGTAGGTGTAGGCTCCGTATCTCAGTAACCTTGTGGCCGGTCATGCTCTCACACCGGCTACCCGTCATAGTCTTGGTAGGCTATTACCCCACCAACTAACTGATAGGACGCAGGCTCCTCCATTGGCGCATAAATGCTTTGCCCTTGCGGGATTATGCGGTATTACCCCTCCTTTCGGAGAGCTATTCCCCACCATTGGGTAGATTCCTACGTGTTACTCACCCGTCTGCCACTAGATCCACTCTAGCAAGCTAGAGTTTCATTCGTTCGACTTGCATGCTTTAGGCACACCGCCAGCGTTCATCCTGAACCAGGATCAAATTCTCACTAAAAATTGACGGAATAACTTATCACAAATGACAAGATATTCCTCGTCAGAGCATCCTGTCAGTTTGTGTAATGTCTATCTTCTCTTTCTAAGCCCGATGGGACTTAGAAAGTTCTTGTATTGTATTGGATCGGTCACAGACCCTGCAAAAGTGTCTTGACCGAATTCCTTGTATAACTAAAGATTTTTGGCTGACTCAAAAGGGAAATTCAAAGTTAGCGATTCAATAATAAAATTGAATCATTCTAAAATTTGCAATCAACTTTGAGTCGGCTGACCAATCTTCAATCACACTGCTGTAATCTTTTACTTGTTCACGAGCGTTTCCGAGCTGATCGCTATCTATCTGCAGGCGGCCAACTGAAAGTTGGACAAACTGCTTTTTAGCTTCACGAGTAGAAATACCACAGAAAAATGTGGTCTCGGAGTTTGTATTGTACATGGGGTCCGCCAGGTGTCAAGGAGGGAGGAATTGTAAGCGAGGCTTACATTCACACTTCCTCAAGGAAGCCTCACCCGGGTGAGGCTTCCTTGAGGTGAACATTGTGTAAGTGAGGCTTACAAAGACATTTTGTTAGTACTTTCATTCACATTAAAACGCTCGGCTGAGTTTGAAAATATTCCGCAAAAGCTTTGATGTAGCTAGTGCACAAAGCAACGCGCTTGTCTAACGAATTTTGCGCTGGCACCTCGGCGCTGGCCGTCAGTGGTATGCCACACTTAAATAGATAGTCTTCCAACGAGGTGTCGGAGTGTCGATATATGATTCCGTTTTTTACGCGGGCGCCCTCCCAAATTCCGTCAGACGGCGGGGAAAAATGACGCGCCGCAACCAGCTGCATGGCATAAGAAAAAGGACCTGGCGCCCGCAAACTTTCAAATGTATATAAATAAAAAGTGTCAGATAAATCTACATCCTCATGGAGGGACAAAAAGCCGTCTTTAGCTAAATATTTTAATTTTGTCTGATTTTTAAGCAAAATTTCGCCCTCAATGGAAGGACTATTTGGAAAACCGGGCAAAGCGTAAAATCCGCGATTAGGATCCTGACCCAGATAATTGGTTCTGATTCCAGCCTCAATGCCGGTCGGGTTAACGATTGGTAGAAAAGACAAATTGGCAAACTGAGTCAATTCTGCAAACTCACCCAATTCGTTTTCCAAAATCTCTTTGATAGCCAAACAACCAGCCGGCTCATCACCATGAAAACCAGTAGCAATTAAGAGATTTGGCAAGTTCGGATCCATGAGCTTTGGAGTCAGTAGTAGTAGCGGAAAATCCCGCACTAACCCCAGCAAAGTACAATTTAGCGAATTTCTATAAGCCAAAATTCTAATTTGATCAATATGAGCAGAGACATCAAAATTGGGCATTTTTGTTTTACTTGAAATTACTGAGAGTTATCGTTGCCGGATACATCTAGAGAATTTTCCGAGCCCACTTCCTTTATTGTAGAATCATGTTTGTCTGAGCCCTCTTTAGATTTTTCCTGTTCGCGCCGCTTGAGCTCATCTTTAATAGCAAACGCCCCATTTTTTCTGAGATAATTAATCACGTGGCCAATTTGTTTGCGATCTCCATTTTCTTTTGACTTCCTGTCAGCCTCTTTTTGTTCAGCCTCGTAGTCAGCTTCAGCCTGCTTAACTCTATCCATAAGCTCAAGTACTAATTTAGCTGAGTCCATTGTTGCCAACTCCTCTGGGGAAAGATGTCCGAGTTTTATTGGTTGCTCAGCAGTCGCTGGTTTAACAGTCTCAATTGTTCCAACAGTTTCTACCATAAATATCCTCCTGATTCATTTCTTAGTATAAGCAGTCAGCACCATAATTAACAGGCAGGAAGGACGTAAGGCGTAGCTTCTTACAACTAATCTGACATTTTTCCAGTAAATATTGTTTTAAGTCTGTGCACCTACCCCAACTGCGCGCCGCCAAGGCACACTGAGTCGTCCTGGTTGTCATAAAACACTACCGCTTGGCCAGGAGCCAGGCCTTTGACTGGCTCGGCAAATTTTAATTTACCACTGGATTTATTTGGATCTGTCCAGATAAAATCAGCTTGGTAGAGCTCGCCGCCGTGGCGGATGCGAGCCTTAATTGGTGTTGGTTTGGAATTGTCAGTCGATTGATGTTCATTATGAAGATTCTGCTGATGCTCTTTTTGAGGATTCTGTAAATTAAAATTGCTCAAGTTCTGATTTCGCCAAAATACATCACGCACCTCTATTTCACTGCGCGTTGTTTCTACGCCATAACCTACAATAATAGTGTTTTCATCAGCATTTTTACTGATAACATACATGGGTGGCAACACGTGTTTCCATTCATTGTTTTGGGCGCGGAATTTGGGAAAAAGGTCAAATCCATGGCGCTGGCCAATGGTGTAAAACCATACACCCTGGTGTCGGCCGATCACATTGCCGTCGGTGTCCAAAACGTCGCCTGGTTTTTCGCCTAAATTATCACGCAAAAACTCCCGCACATTAATGTCGCCGATAAAACAAATGCCTTGAGAATCCGGCTTGTCGGCCACAGCAATATTGCGGTCTTGGGCGGCCTGGCGCACTTCTGATTTTTGCAGATGACCAATTGGGAACATGATGTGGTCCAGCTGATCCTGGCGCGTGCGGTATAAAAAGTAAGACTGGTCTTTTTTGGCGTCGGCGCCACGCACGAGAGCAAGTGACCCATCATGCTCGCCAATCTGAGCGTAGTGACCAGTGGCCACAGCGTCGAAGCCGTTGGCCATTGCCCAGTCATAAAACAGGCCAAATTTAATGGCGGTGTTGCACCAGACATCTGGGTTAGGTGTCAGACCGCGCCGATAATCTTCAAAAAATTGTTCCACCACTTGATTGCGGTAAGCCTCCACAAAATCCAATACTTCAAAAGGAATGTCTAGGTCTAGCGCCACTGCTAAGGCGTCCTTGCGGTCATCTTCGGCGCGGCAGCCAGGGGCGCGCCAGCACTGCAAAAATACGCCGGTCACTTCATAACCAGCAGATTTTAGTAAGTGAGCTGAAACGGCCGAGTCAACACCGCCGGACAATCCCAGCGCTACTTTCTTTTTAGTGCCATTATGATCGAGTGTCATTTTTATCTCCAGGCTGTAGTTTATCAGAGGGAGAGACTATAATCTGGTGACGGCTCATGCCTTGAGTAAATGGAGAATGTAATCAAGTGACGGGCGGCTACTTGATCAAATGGAGAATGTAAAACGCTACGGAATTCTTACCAAATACCCTCTTAAGTCCTCTTTCCCCAGCACCACTAACTGTTTTTCATCGGCTAAATCTAAGACCAACCAACGGGAGTTCAACCAATCGCCATCTATCGTGAAGCTAACCTCAATTTGTTCAACTAGTCGCTCGCGACCATCAATCTCAGTGGTAATCCGATCAACCACCAACTCGGCACTATATAAACCTAACTCCTGAGCTAATTTTTTATCAATTTGAGAGTAGTCTTCACCTGTGTCAACTTTGGCCAAAACCCCCTCTTCTTCTGAGCCGTCCTGACGACGAATCGAAATCGGCTCAACAACGCCAATTACTTTGCCCTTGTCGCCAGCCTGAAAAGGACTGGCTAATTTATTTAATAATGTCATATCTCTTTCTATTGTAGCTGGCTAAATATTTAGAACAAGCTAGCTGATTTATAGAATCAAATTAATTAGTACACCCAGAAGTCATCTCGGTAATTGATGTTTTAATTCTGGCTTCCAAGGCTGGAGTCATGGTACCGGATCTTTGGGCTAAAACAATCAATTCATTAAATCTGCTGACCAAAGGACCTGGGAAAGAACCGTAACCATACATGTCTTCAGCTACATTGGGATCACCCTGAATCGCGTAA
Organism: uncultured Pseudomonadales bacterium; assembly: GCA_964603945.1. Taxonomy (GTDB): domain Bacteria; phylum Patescibacteriota; class Microgenomatia; order UBA1400; family UBA1396; genus UBA1396. The sequence continues at coordinate 53,278 of CAZRWP010000003.1, read as the reverse complement.
ACATCGATATTGTCACCTTCAATGCTCTGGCAGTAGCGATGGAACGTGGCCACCATACAGGCTAGACCATCCTCAACTGTCTGCTCCCGCCGAACCGTGCCGTAAGTTGGCACCGCGCCACCGCTAACATCAACACAAGAATTTAAGACATCCTCATTCCACACAAGCAGTGGATTAATTACCTGATTTGGCGTGGCGTTTTCCACTACACACTGGAGTCCATTGTGAGTTGCACCAGGCTTATAAGCCGAAAAAGCAATTGGACTGCAACCAAAGTGAAAGCCGGTATTATTTTCGCCAATCCCTTGCAGACCGCCGGTCTCAGTCATGCCAATCGCAATCGCCATATATGGATTTACGTACCTATCGCCATTGCAAATTGGATACTCCAAAACAGTGTTCAAGATAAATTCAACACAATCCTGACCACCGCACTCGCCATACAACTGGGCTCGTGGGTACTGGGTCAACATATCTGCTTTCATTTCTGCACTCATTAGCTGACGAATTTCATCAGCGTACTGCTGGGCTTTGCTCCTATTGACATAAACTGTGCCACAAGTGCCAGCTGAGTTTGCCTCGCCATAAGTACTAGACATATTTTGGAGCTGGGCAAAATATCCGCTCAGCTTGTCCAGAGACTTTTTGAGAAATTCCGGAATCGGCACGCCATTTTGGTAAAACTGTTCCAAGCCTTCATACTTTTGAATTAAATAGTGAGGTGTAAAAGCCATGCGTCGCAAATATTCATGCAGGGCCATTGTTTTCCCTGGTACTTGTAAATTAGAATCGGGATTATCCTCCGGCAAACTATCAATCGCTTTGACGGTGCTTTTTTCTTTTTGAATGTACTCTACTTTGCGACAGCCATTGGTAATGGTCGGCTCTTCGCTGTCATGAATTGATGGATACTCTTCCCAGCCCATGTCCTCAATAATTGGGTCGGCCACGCGTTCCATATTGCAGGTACAGACTGGTTCAGTTGGATCAATTGAGATGGCTCCGCCTGGCGGGGCAGTTGTACAAGTTGAGCCGTACTGAGTGATAATCCGTTCCATCTTAACGTACCCTCGCTCTTCTGATGAATATTGACGGTCATAGCCACTAGTTCGCAAAAAGGCCGACAGATAATCGGCTGAATCACCACTGCCTGCACCACCCATGCCGCCATCTACACCGCCATCGGTTTTCCACGGGTAGAGCGGATTCTCGCCACTCATAATAGAGTCATACATCTGCGGACTCAAAAACATTGGGGTGACATAGGCTTGAGCAATGTCGATATCGATTGATTCATCGGGCAAAATTATGTAGCTATAACTTTTGGGAAATTGGTGTTCCAAGTCAGGATCTTGCCAAAGAATCTTGGCTCGAAACTCATTGCGAATTGCGTCAATGGCTTTAGCAACTAAGGCCGGGTCTTCATCTTCATTGGCTAACGGCTGAAGAGCTTGGTAATTAATATCACTGGCAGTTTCGCTCTCACCGAACTTGATGTTTTTGGGATCAACCTCACAGCGATTAAAGCTTCGTGCTGACAACGGTCCCGGAGGCTCATCGTAGTCATCTGGACGCTCGTCTAGCGGAATATATTCCTCAGTTTCTTGAATGCCAGAATTGATCCGAGCGACAATGGATCTCTGCAAGGCAATCAAAAATCCATAAACTTGCTCATTACTTTGATCTTTGAAGAAACTAGCCGGGAAAGACTGTTTTAATTCTTCCAGATATTCTGAGTCAATTCGGATGCATTCATCGCCTTCACAGGGCAAAATATCATTGGGATCGGTCCGCCGGACTCGCTCAATCAATAGTTCATAATTTTCCTTAACTGTTTTAGCTTTGGTTTTGAAGATTGCCTCCTGAATATTCAAAGGCAAAACCGGCGCGTACGTTTGCCAAAATGGTCCCTTAAAATTGTCTTCGCTGACTTTGACGTTTTCCAGATCAACGGTCTCTGGATCGATTGGATAAGGGGCAATTTGGTCTCGATTATATTCATTAGTCGTAATTCCTGATTGATACCAAACCGGCACCACTACTAAGTGTTCTTTAATCCGCGGATCTGGCTGGGTGTCGCCCTTTAACCAAGCCGCAATTGATTTGACCAAGTATTGACCGCGACCAAGCAGACTATTAGCCCCACCATCAAACAGGTAATTATGCTGAACTAAAAACCCCATCTTGTAAGCGCTGGGAGTATAAGTTTGCAAGCTACGGACAATTTGAGCCACATCGGTGTTTTGTTCCATTTCCGGCGTGAAGTTCAGGCATTTATCTTCAGTGAGCAGAGCGGTCACAGCCTCCCAGTTGCGGAAGCCACCACCTGGCAAATTCACGACTTTTTTAGCTGAGCACTCCTCGCTTTCAGGCCCATATTCGGCACATAAATCATTAACGTAATTAACATAACGAACCGCATTCAAACACTGCATCTGCGGCGAAGACAGGAAAAACTGGGGTGCGTAATCAGGCCGAGCATTCCGCTTGATGGCTTGAGCTAGGGTATCTTCCGGATTCACGCGGGACAAATCAGACTCAATACTAATTCCACCCGACTGATTACGGAACAAAGGCAAAGTAAAATTCTGCAAATTATAAGACTCCACAAAATCAACCACCGGATATTCCTGAGGTTCACAGGCACTACCATCAGTATTGATAACTCCTTGACCCAAGGGATCGACCTCCGATCCACTGGCAGGTGTACAGTTTTGCAGATTTGGCGAAGTTCCTTCTAGTTTAGGCCAATTTACCTGACCAGGCGCACAATAAACCTGAGAATTGGCCAGGTATTTATTCCAGTCAGTTGGATTATTATTTTGCGGATAAATGAATAGCGGCGCCTTGCCAGTCTCATCCTCACTACAACTTAAATCTGGCGGAAAGGCACAACTTGGATCATGGTAAGCCGAATGAAAAGTAGTAGCACTGCCTTCTTTAGCCACAAAAGCCGTCATGCCAAAACCTTTAGTGAAATACATTGTTTCGCCAGAGCCAGAACCACCAACTGCTTTAAAGGCAATCGAAGGTTCATCCAAGCACTGCACACCCGCTTCAGAAGAACCAATATTATCGACTAACTCAACGGCTTTAGATGGCGTGGAAGCACCAGCCAAAGGATTCTCACAGGCAACTGGCCGGGGCAAAGCTCCGCCTGTTAAAGCAGTTTTAAAACCTTCGCTATAGGAAGCTTTGGAATAAGCCACCGCTTGTTCATTGGTAGAAAAAGTTTCGCCAGGTGTAACACAGCGGGGATAGGGCGAGCCCCATGTACCATTACTGGCGTTCATAACTCGGTAAAAAGCCGGACCACCACCGTCAGTACAGGATTGGCCACCCCAAACTTGGTCTTCTAAAAAGTAAATATTATTGGCGTCATAAGAATAGACAAAATACTGAGGATTGCCATTGGTATCCGTGCCGCCATCCAGCATGAAAGCGCCATCGCCTGGTGCTCCCTGCGCCCGATACTGCTGCCACAATGCATCCGGCATTCGCTGCGTCCCACCCACTGTCTGGCCGCTAGCGGGCAAGCCCGGCCAAGTGGTGCAGTACAGCATGTTGTAAGAGGTATTGCCCTTGGGCATCCAGTATTCCAGCAAATCAATTTGGCCTTCGCCACAAGCGGCTTGCGCCACCGAGGGAATCGACAACAAAAATGCCAAGGCCAATAACAGAGGCTTTATCAAACGTCTCACAATCAGCATTATAGCCTGTTTGGGATGGCAATTTCTTAACACCAAAACTGGCACTTAACTCTTTAAATCGGGCAGGCGCCGGTGGAACATTTCAGGTGTTCGTAGTCGATGTCCTCGTGGAGGTCGCCAGCATCGGCGGCCTTCTCAATTTCGCGGATGATCTTCATGAATTCTGAACTGGTGACTGGCTGTTCCGGCTGATATTCATAAGCGGTATTGTCCTGCTGAGGCATAACTGAGCAGCATTTGACCTGACTTTGGTATTTTTTGACCATGTCAGCGTACTCCTCAAAGGTCACTTTTTGTGGATTGTACTTGAGAGTATAAGACACCTGATTACCAGTATCTTCCAGCGGATTTCCCTCATCATCCACGCCAACAATCCAGTATTTTTCAAGTAACATCAGCCATTTGTATTGGTCTTCCGGTGAAGCCTCGGCGGCGGTGACCAAGCGGTCTTCCATGCCCAAGCGGCAGATCATCGGTTGAGTGGGGAAACCTACCACTGATGAACCAGTATAGCTTTTAAGCTCTTTGACTGGATAGCCTTGCTCGCGGTAAGAGTCGAGCGAGGCGTCATCAGACCGATACTGCACCCAACGAATATACTCGCGCATACTGGGTAAGTGAGCGCCCTCAGTCAGGGCAAATAGCTTGGAAACTGTTCCGGATGGCTTGATGGTAGTGTTGGTGTGAGGCACATTAACACCAATTGTCTTGGCGTATTTGGTCGCCTCTTCATCAACTGCCCGTTTAAAGCGATTAAGGGTCAGCCAAAAATCTTTAGATTTGTCTTCATCAATTAGATCGTTGAAGTCGTAACCAAAAGCATTCCAAGCAAACTCGTGAATACCAGTCATGCCGACACCAATTCGGTTGGTGCGTTTAACTTCACGATTATACAAAGAGTCCATTAAGTTGACGCGAATTAAAGCGCGGGTTACGGCACGGAAAGCTTCTTCGGCCGCATCCAAGCTAGGGGCGAAAAATGGTACCACATCGCCAATCACGCAGTAGCCACCCAGCATGTTAAGGGTAATTTCGCCGCAGGGATTGGGGATTTGGTGATAGACCTTAGCGCCGGCGTTGCGGGCAACCTTGGCTAAAAGTTTTTCCGTGCGCGCCATTGGTTTGTATTTTTTGCTCTCGGCGTATTTACCGTCGCTGTAACCGCTGTAGCCGTCGTCATTTTGGACCAGCATGTGCTGATTAACAAAACCGGGCTCACCCGTACCATCATGGTAACTGGCCTCTAAAATTGTTTTAAGAACTTTTCGGGCGTGCGCGGTCTTTTGCTCCCAGAATTTTTCATCTACGGCCACAGAATTGTTGGCACTCCACAAAAAGCCGCCTCGCTTGATGTTAATAAATTCCAAAACTTCCGGATCGGTCCACACCTTGGTCGCGATGCGCGCGCTCCGGCGCGCGCCACCCACCAACACACATTCGGCTAGATAGTGGTCAACAAAAATAGCTTGCTTCCAGGCGGACATGCCAGCTCCTTTAACGGTGGCCACCCGCTCAATGGCGTTCATTAATGGTTTAGGCCCAGAGGCCGGCCGATCCTGCATACCGTGAATCGGCGCGCCCTTGGCTCTAACCTTAGAAAAGTCTAGTATCACCAGGTCATTTTTGAATTTTTTCTCAAAAGCCATTACCTCTAACAATTCAACGGCTTGCGCCCAGCCTTCGCGGCTATCCGGCACCTCAAACCAATGAATGGTGTCACCGTGACCGTATTTGTGCTCGGCGTCACGGACACTTTCATCTTTACCCCACTCAAAATCCGGGTGTTCATCCGACAAAACACAGCGCAGATTGGGCATGTTATCCCAGTCCACAATGCACATATCGTCGTCATAGGCGCGACCGACGCCGGAACCGTTCATTAACAAATAAAACAAAAGGTAGGAATTGGAGGCGGTGGAGCAGTTACCAGTCAATAATCCATTGGCCAATACAAACCCCGTTGTCACCGGTTCTTCAACACAATAAACCTCATCTTCACCAAAAGGTTCGATGGAGGCAACTTTTCTAATTGCGGTCTGAGATAGTCGAATGCAATGCAAGGGCTTCCCATTTTTATAACTGCCATCTTGCTCTTTTCTTTCTATAATCCGGTGAGACGTGATTATGTAGCCAGCATAAGCGGCGTAATCTTCTAGCCAAGCAATGGCATCTTCGCGGACGGTAGAAATCTCGATGCTTTGTGTATTGGTCAATGTCTTAGAACCGCCAGCCATCCACCAGCCTTTTATAAAGCCAGCAATATAACTTGAATCAAGTGTGTATGGCAAATCTTTAAGGAATGATTTTCTGCCAACGTAAACAACAGGGTCTCCATTGGCATGCGGGGGATAACTAACTGATTCATCTTCAAAGTATTCTAAGTATTTCTTATCTGCTCCACACAATCGAATGGCTGGATATTCCCTTCCTTGAGAAACCATTTCCACCGGATAATCTTTTCTGCTTTTGTGAGCTGAACCATCGCCAAAAATTAGTCCATGCTGAATTCCTTCAGGAGCTTCAGCTTCGAGCTGTGGAGCTACATCCAGGCTATCATCAACTTGTAGATTATCAGTAACAGAGCCATCTTCTAAAAACCAACGGTGATTTCTAGTGGCAACTACAGTGTGTGAGTAATTGCTTGTTCCAGTTTTTGGGACAAAGGTAATTTTGTAAAGTTTTTGCTTTCCATAGGACTTTGCTTCCGCTTGACGCCATTCACCATCAGCCGCTTTGACGGTAATTGTTTTGCCAGCCAACTTGCCAATTTCAATTGGACCATATTCTTGAGTGAGAATCTTGGTGTTTTTTTCTAGACAATTAGTAAAAACCTCCATGTTGCGTCCTGGCTGAGTCTCGTCGCCGTGTTGTAGGTGGCGGCCGGACATTAAAATTGAGCCGTTGGCGATGTGTTTTTTGAGCAACTTGTATTCATCTTTTTGGTGCTGAAGTTTTTTCTTGCCCAGCAAGGCGGTGTTCCCGCGCGCGACGCGCTCAGCTACCTCACCCCAGGTTTCCCATTTTTCCTTGCCATTTTTATCTTCTTTCTTGCGCAGATAGGTGCGGCGCGCCACCGCCATTCCCATGCCGGGATCCAGCTGGCGCTCCGTGAACTTCATTTTTTGGCGGTATGGACGTGGCGACACAGCTGAATCTAGATTTACTTCAGTTGTAGCCTGCTTGACGTGACCATTAGTAAGTTGAGCTTTGGTTAAGTGGCCATTGGCCGAGTGTCCGCTACTTAAATGACCATTTTTTGCCTGACTTTTACTCAGCTGACCATTGCTTGTCCGACCATTAACGGCTGTTTTTTGAGTGTTTTGATTGCGGCGGGTCTGCTTGACCTTTGCCTTTCGCCCGGTCTCAACAGATGATGTTTTTTTGGTTTTAGCTGTAGCCTTCTGAATCATGCCGTACCCTTTCCTATTTCTGGTGAATTAGAGTCCTGGTCGCTCCCGGTGCGGAGACGACTGATTTCTTCTTCAAAATCCTCAAATGACTGGAAATCTTTATAAACCGAAGCAAATAACAGATAGGCCACTGCATCCAGCTTGCGCAGGCGATTCATGACCAAATTGCCGATTTCCCAGCTTTTTACCTTAGTGTTTTTGCGCTGTCGCAAGCGGCGCTCCACGTCATCAATTAATTCATCAATATCTGACATGGCGATCGGTCGCTTCCAGGTGGCTTTAACGATTCCCTTGCGGATTTTTTCACGGTCAAAAGATTCACTAACGCCATTTTTCTTAGTGACGACCAAATCGACACCCTCAACACGCTCATAAGTGGTAAAACGTTTCTCGCAGAATTCACAAACACGACGCCGGCGAATAGCACGGTTATCTTCGGCTAATCGGCTCTCTAAAACTGAGCTTTGTTGTTTGCCACAATATGGACATTGCATAGACTTTATGTGTTCATTTTCGACGGATCTTTGGGTGCATCCATCAATCTTATTGTTAAGGTCCAAAACGCTACTGGTAGCGGTCGGAGAATCAGTAAAACACTATGGAGGGGGGTTGTAAAGGGGATGTTTGGTAAGAGGTTTGTTGGAGAAGGAGAAGGAAGAAAGTTTAAAAGACGAAGGATCATCCTTGCCCATCCGCTTGCCTGGAAGGATCATCCTAGGATGATCCTTCTTGAGGAAACTAACGGCAAGGATGATCCTTCTCTCGTCAAAAGAGAATAAGTAAAAAATTAGTGATTTGGGAAAACAATTGACTGGCTGGAAAGCCTCTAAAAATGATAGTGCTGACGCACTGCCTGCAATTGTGCGGACAACTCATTCAGTAAACATTTTTCCGAATCAGACGCACCTGATTGAGTCCACTCGTCTATGGTCTTGACCATTTCATCAGCTAACTCAGTTTTTTGAGCCAAATGATTAGCTGATTCGGTAGTATGGGAAAGATAAATAAAGGCCTTGTTTAGGGTCTGGATCGCCTCAGAAGTGTGATCGTGCTGCCAGGCATACTGACTAGCCTCCAGGCGGTGTTTTGCCCTAGCCAACTGCTCGTTAGTGCGGTTTTCACCGGACTCAGACATGAGCTTCAGCTTTTCTGTGCCCCGCTCAACCTGATAAGACAAGGAACCAGGCATCTGAGTATCAAACATATGTTCCAACAAATAATCTTTGTGTTCTGGCCGATCACTCATCGCTAACTCCTGCGCCACCGCCTTGCTCTGCAGTGATTGCAAAGAGAAAAACACCACAATCAAGCCGAGCACCAGCAAAACAAGACTTATTTTCCAAGGCCATTTCATAAACAGCGAAGTTGATATCTTACACTGCGTAGATCTCGATTACCAATCCCCACAGCATATGGGACAGAATCAGAGCATACATATTCTTAGTTCTCATATAGAAAATGAATTGTCCCACCGCAAATAATGCCAGTAATCCCATCTGAATTAAAAACTGCGGCTGAATGCCAGTTACCAGCACTCGCAATGGCGCGTGGAAGAGTAAAAAGATGCCAATTACAAACACCGCCAGCAAGGTTTCAGAAAACCAAGGTGCAATACTGCGCACATACTGAATCGGCAGTCCAAAGAAAAATAGCGACTCCCACCAGGCTGTTAGCAAAGCCAGGAAGGCCAACCACCAAAAACCGGTACTGGCAAATAGCGCGCCTTCAACCACCTCCTGGCCAGCGGCTACTTGAATCAACAAGCCGGCAAAGCCATAAAGCCCGCCCACCGCGATGCCCAAAAACATTCCAGGCAAGAACTGATCTTCATTCAAGCCAAGTTCATTGGCAATAAACCGCGACTGGCTAGCGAACCACACTACCGGCACGCCAAAAATTAAGGCTTTAGCGACGCCTTCGTCGAACCAAACCGGCAAGCCCTGAAAAAAGGATCGGTAACCTACCCAGACTAATAAAAGCGTCAGCATGAAGAAAAAGAAAGAATACAATTGACCAAAAACTTGTCGGTGGCCAGACGGCGTCATGGTATCAAAAGTAGTTGAAAAAGTTTGCGCTGAAAGCTTTTTGGACTTTTTCCCGCCTGGTGGAGCCAGCGAACTTACAGCCGCCAGCGACTTTTTTTGACGCGCTGTACCATCACCATGCTTAGTTTTAAGCTGATGTAGGCGGCGGCTGGAGCTCTGGTCGCGAGGCATAAATGGCTTTGAGTACTATCTCTAGGGTGTCATTTTTGTTCGTAGAGTAGGTATCTACTACTATATCGTAGAGCTCTGGTTTATAGAAATCAATTTCTTCATCCGATTTGGCTTTGCCAACTGCCACCACCCAGTCCTGCCACTCCTTGGCGTACATGGCGCTCCATTTGGTTAAGTTTTTATTTGCTCTGTCTAATAAGTGATGTTTGGCCTCCTCCACACTTACCTCGTCGCGATTGACGATCCGGTCAATCCGCACAGCGTCATCGGAGCAAACCAGTAGGATTTTTAATACACCTGGAACATTTTGCGCTAAAAATCCGGAAAGCCAGGACTCCAGAATCCAGCCCGATTCACTTTCCAAACGCTCACGCATGCCATAGTCAACTTGGCGGTCAAAATCTTCACCATAAACAGTAGCATCGTGATGGAGCTTGCCTGTGGCTGGATCAATAAATCCATTTTCTTCAGCGTAGGAACGCATAAATTCCCCACCGGAAAATCCCCGCCAACCATGAAATTGCAATTTATTCTTTAACTCCTGAAGTAAGGTGGTCGAACCACTGCCTGGCAGGCCAGATATAGTGATGTTGCGAATTAGCGAATTTTGATCAGTATTAATTGGAGTTTGGGAATCGCGGGCGCTTGGGCTTTGCATGAATGGATTGTAAAGTATTCTCTCGACTATGTCACCTATTATGTCAGCTAAAGTTGAGGGAAGAATTAGTTAGTCTTAAGTAAAAATTAGTCTTGAATTAAGAAGTTTTTTAGATTGCAAAGCCATTATGCCGAAGTTTGAACTTCCGCCTTTGTACTTAAGCTCTGCTTTGCTTTAGGGGCAGATCTCTGCAAATGACAAACCATAGCTAACTCCATTGATTCTAAAAATCGCTCAACTAAACGCTTGGCTTGGGCATAATTAAGCCGGTTGCGGTTGTCAGAAAAGTAATGAAAAGTGTGATTTCGCCCATCCACCCACATATTCCATAAAGATCTGGTGGTTTTTTCTCCGCAAAACGCACGGACATCATCATAAATCCAAACATTATCTTTAAGGCGATTGGGCAAGTCGGGATTAAAACTGCGCCCCACTCTAAAATGACGATCGCGGTAGCTGTCTTGATCTATCACGCCCAATTTAACAAAATATTGTTTTAAAAACCCTTCATACGCTTTGGCAATTGGAAAAACCATAAAGGCGTAATCGTAATACGTACTATAGTGATCCGGCTCCTCCATCTGATGAACTAAAGTCAAACTGTCCTGAATATGATCGACTAATTCCGGTTCCAAAAAACGTCGCAGGGCAGGCGTAAGAGCAAAGGGAGTTTTGTATTGCATGACTAATACAGCCTAACGTTTTTTTACCAAAGGTTAAAGACCGGCTATCACTTATCAGGAGTTGAGACACCTTATTCTGTAGCCAAATGGTTATTGTTAAAAAATGTTTTTGTATCGCTAAAATGCTCCCTTACAAAAATCAAAAGCAAACAATGATAATATCAACACCCGAGTATAATAAATCAAATTAAACTATGAAGTGGTGGAAACAACTCAATCGCTCAATCCGTCAGCCGAGAAAGGCTGGCCGGTATTTCTTAACTCAGTGGAACCACCAATCAATGCTGGTAAAAACTTTGGGTTTGGTTGCGATCTCAACTTTAATTGGATTATTGGTTGTGACTATTACTTTTATTAAGGACTTGCCGTCAGTTAACAAACTGGAAACTAATGAAGGCTTTGCTGTCAGCACCCAAATTTTTGACCGTAATAACAAGCTTTTGTATGAGATTTTTGCTGATACTAACCGCACGCCGGTTGAGTTGGAAAGTCTACCTCCCTATCTAGTTCAGGCGACAATTGCCATTGAAGATCAAAATTTTTATCGTCACCTTGGCTTGGATTATGTTGGTATTTTGCGTGCTTTTTACAATAATCTTCGCGGTGAAAGCCTGCAAGGTGGCTCAACCATTACCCAGCAATTAGTTAAAGTTTCTTTATTAACACGTGAGCGAACTTTTGAGCGAAAAATTAAAGAAGCGGTTTTAACCACCTTCACCGAAATCCGCTATTCCAAAGACGATATTTTAGAGATGTATTTAAACTACGTTCCTTATGGCGGCACCGCCTGGGGAATCGAGGCGGCGGCCCAAACTTACTTTGATAAATCAGCTAAAGATCTAACCCTGGCCGAAGCGGCTTATCTAGCCGGACTGCCCCAATCACCAACTCGCTACTCACCTTTTGGCAGTTCTCCAGAAATGGGTAAGGCGCGCCAAGCTACCGTTTTAGACCGTATGGCCAAGGAAAAATTCATAACAAAAGAGGAAGCAGAGGCGGCTAAGCTAGAGGAGCTTAATTTTGCTCAGCCCCGAATTGATATCAAGGCGCCACACTTTGTGTTTTACGTCCGCGACCAGCTGATTGAAGAGTATGGACAAGCTGTTGTGGAGCGCGGCGGCTTGCGCGTTACAACCACTTTGGACTTAGATTTACAGGAAGTTGTTCAGGCCACAGTGTCAGCTGAAATTGATAATTTAGAGCGCCACAAAATAAGCAATGGCTCAGCGTTAGTGACTCGGCCAGGTACCGGCGAAATTTTAGCGATGGTAGGTTCCCGCGATTATTTCAACGCCACCTCAGAAGGTAAAATCAACATGACCGTACGCCCGCGCCAGCCTGGTTCATCCATGAAGCCAATTAATCTGGCCACCGCCTTTCAATTGCGCAAGCTCACGCCTGGATCAATGCTGTTAGATATTCCTACTTGTTTTGAAGCCGCCGGAAGTAGCACATATTGTCCCCGCAACTATGACGGCAGTTATCATGGGCCAGTCACCATGCGCCAAGCACTAGCTAATTCATATAATTTGCCAGCTGTGAAAGTTACAGCCATTAATACTGTGCCCGGCTTAATTGAAGTTGGCTCAGCCATGGGCATTACCACTTTTAGAACCGCTGAAAACTATGGTGTTTCACTTGGCCTGGGCGCCGCCGAAATTCCCATGACCGAAATGGCTACCGCCTATGGCGTTATGGCTAATGAGGGTGTCAAGGTCCCGCTCACCTCCCTTTTAAGAGTTGAAGATTATAAAGGCAATGTTTTGTATGAAATTGACCCCGACCAGCGTCGTCAGGAAGTAGAAAAACAGCTATTTTTAACTCCAGACGGCGACGCCACCGACCGACCTCAGCCAGATTTTGCGGCGGCCGCTAGTAATGACCCCGACAACATCAAACGAGTCTTGGACCGCGAAGTAGCCTGGCTCATGAATGATATTCTGACTGACAACCAAGCTCGCTCCTCAGCTTTTGGCTCCCGCTCCAACCTCTACTTGCCTGGCTATAAAGTCGCCGCCAAAACCGGCACCACCAATGACCTGCGCGATAACTGGACTATAGGTTACAATCCAGATTATGTCGTGGCTACTTGGGTGGGCAACAACAATAACACTGCTATGAACCCTTACTTAGTTTCTGGAATCACCGGAGCCGCCCCAATTTGGAACGGCATTATGAGTTATCTTTTGGAGAATTATCATGAAGGAGAACCAAGTGAGTGGCCGGCCCAGCCGGAACAAGTTGTCCAAGCTTCATTCTGCCGCCGCTCTGGCGCCCTGCCCAATCCGGCTGGACCGGCCTGCGAAATGACCACCGATTACTTTTGGCAAGGCACTCAACCAGATGCCCCTGAAAATGTCTGGCATCAAACTTGGATTGCTGAACAAACCGGATTGCCCGCCCGTGAAGGCGACCCCACCGACAAATTAAAACTCGAAGAGCACGTTTTGCTAACCGACCCATTTACACGCGACTATTGTTATGACTGCCAGCGTGTCAGCACACCTCAAGAGGGAGAAGAAAATCCGCCTGAAGGCGAGCAGGCTCAAGCACCAGCAACCCCAGAAAGATATGTTGTCTCGGTTGAACAAATGTATGAAGCCAGTCAGTGGCAAGCTAGATCAGTTGGGCAATCGGGATTTGAAGACAAAAATACAACTCAAGATTGATTAGACAAGTAATCATCTAGACGACCACTATCTAAAAACCTTGTATTTAATTGACTTAACAGATCAGTATTAGCCAGTGCTGAAATAACTTTGCGGTGCCAAGGTTTTAATTTTTCATTAGCCAGTAACGGCCCAATAACTGTCTCAACCACAATTTCATGCTGTCTGTCATTGCTGTTTTCATTATTTTCAATCAAAGTTTTGAGATGACGTTTAAGAGGTTTTAGATTCCTAAACAACTCATCCAGATCGGCGGCTGTACTAATTGCCCTTTTAATATTTTCCATTACCTCCAGCTCTTTTTTATCCACTTCATCATAAAATCCGCTTACTGCCACCTGTTGTTTTGGGCTCAAATCTGGCTGGGCTAAATTTCCAAGCGGATTAGCCATGGCACTTAGCTCATCCAACAACATTTCCAGCTGATCTTCGCCAGAAGGACTCCCTAAATCTTTATCTCCGACTTCATTTGATTCGGTTTGCAATCGATGAAGAAGCGGTGGTATTTCTGTATTTCGCTCGTTACTCATAGCAATAGTTCTATACCTTAAATAACATTAGTCATAGAATCAACCCTTGATTTTCTAGAGATGATAAAAGTTGCCGAAAAAACATTAATTATTCGGCAGAATAATATCAGAACAAATCAGAAAAGCGACAAAAATTTTCAGACTATAGATCCCTAAAAACTAAATCTCAACTTGGTAAACCACACTACCTGCCACCAGGTAGGCATAACGCTCATCTTGGCTTAAAAATATGTCGGTCACGCCGCCAATTTGTTCGGACTTCATCTGTAATTGGTATACGCCGTCTTTACTTAACACAACCAGGCGGTTTTGTGCCGGCTCAACTACGGCTAATTTATTTCCATCTTCGGTAGTAGCTAGCAACAAGGTTGAGGTGAATGGCTCCAACAAACCTTCAACTAAAAATTCCAAGCGCTCGCCGCGTCTTAATCGATAAATGTTGCCCTGATTTGTTCCCAGCCAGATGTCGCCATCGATGCTCAAACTCGTAGTCGAGGCAAAATCCACGCCAGGCGCCGATCTAATCCAAGCCGAAGGACTAGCAGATTCATTTTCCTGATTTATCCGCCAAAGTTGTTGCCTGCCCTTGTCTAAAACATATAAATTTGTGCCAAATTCATCCAATAGAGCCGGTTCAGTCATATCACTTAAATTTGAAATAACGGTTGGCGCATCACCGCTATAAGGCATTTCCTCAACCGTTTCCTGCTTTAAAACAACTGCCCGTAAGGCGTCAGCCACAATATCGCGACTGTCTGCTAAAGCTTCCTGAGAAACTGTGCGGTTATTTTTTGACTGTAAATTAAGATTTATTAACTTCTTTTCATTGGCATCCAAAAACACCGCTTGATCTTCAAATCGATCGGCCTTGGTTGCCAGGAAGTTGGCCACCACCAGCCTAAAATCGTAAAAAATCGGCAGATTTACCACGTCTCGCTCACCAGAAACGGTTTGATAAATTTGCTCTACCTGTGTTGTCAATTCGATTAAACGAGTGCGATTGGAACGTGAATTTACGCGCGTAGCCTGCAAACGCTCCAACAGCGACTTAGCGCTGTCGCGCTGTTCTAACCGTTGCTCTTCCGGAATTGTTTGTAGTGCCTCCACTTCCTGCTCTAGCGGCACAATTACGTCGCGATTTTCCTGACGAATGTTTAACTCGCGCCAAATCATTACGCCGCCAACCACACCGCCAATTAAAACAATCGCGACCACCAGACGGAGCCAGCTCAAACTTTGCAATCGAGCAATAATTCCCACCCAGCGATCGCTCAGCCTTTGCTTTTCTACCTTCTGCACTTGTTCCTGCTGAGTAGCCACAATACCCGCCGCTATTTTTTCGGGGGCAATTAAGTGAGAAGATCCAACCGGACTCTTTGGCACTGATGGGCGTGAATCGGCAGTAAACGTGTGACTAGCACCTGGCGCTGTCTGCCCTTTTTCTTCAAGATCTTGGCCGCTCACACCTGACTGATCATCCAAATACTTTTCATTTCCCGCCTGTCCCTGGTTTATCTCAAATTGAGCTTCATCAGCAGGGGAATTTTTATCTAAATCGGAATAATCACCTGCATCTTCTTCAACATTAGCTGAGTGAACTGGCGACTGATCCCTCCACTCCAGCACGTTGTAAGCTAACTCGCCAGAATTTGGATGTGAACTTATCCGGCCAAACAAATCGCTGGCGATATCGTCAGCGGTAGCATTCTGCCAAATTTCTAAGCTTGGAGAAATATCGCGCGCCCGAGCGGTAGCCAACAACAATCTGTCGCCAGACTGCAGACTACCCTCCAGCACCTGTTCCTCACCCTGCCCGTCGATTAACCAGCGACTTTCTTCACCGCGCAGCAAGCCAATCATGGCAAAGCCAAAACTCATTACAGTAATGTGAGTGTCCTGCTGAAAAACTAAAGCGATTGAGGCGGCCGTACTGCCACTCACCTCTTGCCAATAATTACGAACTAATTGATAAAGTTGAGCTGGACTTTCAAAATTCCGGTCTTCCAGCCAGTGGACAAACTCCCGACCCTGGCCAGGTGTTTGTTCGTCGCCAGAGAAGCCAGCCGCCACATAAATCACACCGCCAGCGGATCGACGCAGGGCGGTCGTCGACCAAGAGGTTTTCGACGGTATACCGACGGCCGAAGCCATCTGCATGGGCATGTCTTCTATCATAGCAATTTTTTGTGAACCATTACAAAATAATGATGACTAAGGCAAATATTCCAACCGACACTAAAAAATAAGCAACGGCAAATAGTTTTATCATCGGTCCCAGGGTTGTTTTATAAGTTTTTTCCATCAAAACTGTCTGGCGTATCACCATAAAAGAAAAAACCATGAAAATAAAAAAGGCGGATATAAATAGCACTTTTAAAAACATTTCCAGGATTGAGCTGGCGCCGGCGGGAGAAAATAAATTCAAATCGGGTAAGAGGCCGTTTCCGTTCACATTACCCTCCCTTCATTTTTCTCGCGCTCTTCTTCTAAAACAAGTTCATTAAGGAGTCTTGTAACTTTTTCTGGCTGAGGCACGGCTAAAAATTCGAACTCGCGCTTTTCGGCTGCGGTCTGAATTGTCACGTTTCCATAATTAAAAATGCCAGCAAACAAGCCTGTGGTTGCGGATGTTACATCCTCAATTTTGTCGATTTTAGCCTCAGAAACTCGGCGATAAATTAATGAAATAAAATCAATATCGATTATCCGTTCATCGGTTATCAAATAAATGTTGTAATACCAATATAAAAGATGTTCAATCACATAAGCCGAGACCAAAAGGTACCAGCCAACCATAGTAAAAAACTTAAATTCGCTGGCCAAAAAGTCAAATAGGGGCAGTAAAGGAAAAACTAAAAATGGCGCTAAAATCAGGAATACTGAGATAACAACCCACTTGAAATTTACAATCGGATGCTGACGCAAAACCAGTAAAATCTTTTCTTTTGAATGCTGATTTACAAAACTAACACCTGGGGGCCGGACCACAAACGACGCCAGCGGGTTGGTGGTAGGTTTTTCATTACGCATTACGTCGCTATAGTCTTCGGGCTCATTTGATTTTATGGGCTCTACCGATGGTTCCTCTGGGCTGGGGGCGGATTGAGAATCTTCAGTTTTTGAGGCAGACGCCACGGATGAGCCCAACTTATTTGGTGTCACCTCAGCTGAAACTTCTGTTGTATCGGTAAAGGGATTGTCGTCGAGCGTTGGTTCTTCTTGTCTACTTTCTTCAAGATATGGATTTCTGATTGGTTTTTCTTCTGAATCTAAAGTTGACTGTTTCGCCGAAACATTTGTGGATTCGCCTGTTGGATGCTCTGCGGTTCGCTCCGCTGACTGACTTAAATCTTCGCCATTATTTTTGTTTGCTTGGGTAATTTTTTTAAGTTCTTCTTCTAGTTCGCGCCGTCTGGATTTTTGCTGAACATCAGAGGCGCTAAAAATCGTAGGTGACATAAAGAAATTGTAGCACGCCAGAGTGAAATCAGGTCTCCACACAATAAAATTTGGTCCCCGCCGCGTAATCTTAAGCTCCCATTAAGGTCATTTGAACACCACCTGCATTCTCTGGCGTATAAGAAAAATCTACCTCAGCTTCAATTTTCCGGTTCCATTTATTGACATACTTCACCTGTCTATGCTGACGTCCATAATCATAAATATCTCTGGTAATTGCCACGTCATGCAGACAATAGCGGGCCAACTCTCTAAATTGGCCGCGGCGATAATACTCAATCGCTTGTAAACCGTTGCCAATCTTCCCCAAACCAAGTGTTTCTTGAGCAATCGCGTCGAGCTTAATGCGGTGCCCTGTAGATTCCTTGAACCTAAGCATTAAATCCAAAACGTTCCAGTTGTCCGGATTACCTGAGTAATATGGACGCAAAGCCTCGTTATCAAAGCCCAGAATGTTGTAACCCACAATTACATCGGCGGTTTCCAAGATTGGCCATAGTTTTGGCAGATCTTTTTCAAAATATCCTTGAAATTCTCCGGGTCCAGTAAAACCATCACGCACGCAAATGCCAACAAAACTCACCTTCAGCTCCTGAGGTAGAAAGCCTCCTACTTCTTCAAATGATTTCTGAGTCTCGACATCGAGAAAGACATGACGCACAGGTTCAAACTACCGTATAATAGGCTATGGCGACAAGGCTCAGAAAAGCCGAAAGAGACAAAAAGCTGTAACTGGCGGTTAATTTCTCCGCTGAACTTGAGACAATTTGATGCAGTTTTATATACTCTTCCGAAATAGCGCCAGGAAAGTGCGGGAATAGATATGGCAAAGCCAATAACAGAGGATACTAGGCATCAATTAGATAAAATTATCTATGGAAGCCTTGAAACTAAACAAGAAGACACGCGATTGGGTGGTTTATTTAAACAACTAGACAGCCTTCCTAAAAACATATCTCTGCAAATAAAAGGCTACGTCCAGGACTTACTCCTGGCATCCGATGGAAAACTCACCACCTCCCCTGCACACTTCGCTAGACAGCTAAATGACTATTTGGGCAGTCCGGTTGTAGCAGAAAAAATTGACAAGGATACTATTAAAAAAATTCAAGAAGCTGTCCTAGCTCTACAGCGAGAAGCCCACTTATACCCACAAAATAGCATTAATAGTCAAGTGAAGTCCGCCAAACAACAATAACTTAGATTCCACCCATCATGTCCTCCGCCCTTCCCAAAGCCTTTCAACACCAATCAGCCGAAGCCGATATCCGGCAAAAATGGGATGAATTAGAACTGGGTAAACCTCGTTTTAATCATCCAGCTAATACTAATCAAGACAAAGAACCCTTCTCTATTTTGATGCCACCCCCCAACGCCAATGCTTCATTACACGTCGGTCATGCCATGTACGTGGTTGAGGACATCCTTATCCGTTTTAAACGCATGCAGGGTCACCCCACCGTTTGGTTTCCAGGTCTGGATCACGCCGGTTTTGAATCGCAGTACGTTTATGAAAATCATTTAAAAAAGCAGGGAAAGTCGCGTTTTCAGTTTGATCGCGAGACGCTGTATCAAGATATTGCTGAATTTGTTAAAGACAACTCCGGTCAAATGCTTGAACAGATGAAACGCCTGGGTTTTTCCGCTGACTGGAGCCGCACAACTTACTCATTGGATCCAAAAGTAGTTGATACCGTCCTTGACACATTTATCAAACTGGAAAATGAGGGTAAAGTTTACCGCGACAATTACATCGTCAATTATTGCCCTAAGCTTGGTACAACTTTTGCCGATTTAGAAGTAGTTTATAAAGAACAAACTACTCCGCTCTACTATGTCCGCTATTTATTTAGCGATGGTGAGCCGCGCGTCATTAATGGCCAAGAAATTCCCTATTTGGAGATCGCTACCGTCCGCCCGGAAACTATTTTTGCTGACGTGGCTTTGGCTATTCATCCTGACGACCCACGTGCGCAATCACTAGCTGGCGAATACGTTCTCAATCCCCTAACTCGCGCTCCGATTCCAGTTATCACAGACCCTGATGTTGATCCCGAATTTGGCACCGGTCTGCTAAAAATTACACCCGCTCATGACCACGCGGATTTCGCAATTGGCCGACGCCACGACCTACCCATCCACTCTACTATCGATACTTTTGGCAAAATTACGCTGGATTGGTGGCGGCCAGAAACTGAACCGTTAAAAAGCCGCGCCAACGAGCTCCGCGAGCAATTCCACGGCCTGAGCGTTTTTCATGGCCGTCCAGCCGTGGTTCAATTACTGCAGGCAGAAAATGCCATTACTAAAATTGATGAAAACTATCAAAATCGCGTTGCGGTCAGTTATAAAGGCGACCACCCAATTGAGCCATTACCCTATCCCAACTGGTTCCTGCACATGGACGAGCTAGCCGAATTGGGCAAACAAGCCGTCAATGACGGCGAAGTCAACCTTATTCCTAAACGCTTTAATAAACAGTATTTTGATTGGCTCAACAATATCCGCGACTGGCCAATTTCCCGCCAGATTGTTTGGGGAATTCGCTTGCCAGTTTGGTATGACATTACTAAACACTCAGATATCTTTGTTTCCTTTTTAGACAAAAACGGTGAGCGGCAAAACTTACTGACCGGTCAAGCCTTGGAACAAGGTTTTACCATCGAGGAAATTTCCCAAGGATTACAGTCACTAACCGCGCCCATGACAGCCGATTACACAGTCAGTAAAACTCAGCCGGGTGATAATTATCTACAAGAAACCGATACCTTTGATACCTGGTTTAGCAGTGGCCAGTGGCCGCTACTTACAACCAACTTTCCAGATGGCGACGACTTCAAAACTTTCTACCCTACCTCAGTACTCGACAGCATGTGGGATATTCTGTTTTTCTGGATTGCCCGCATGATTATGCTGAGCAAATACCTCACCCGCTCCACCACCAATCCTAATGGCATAGCTCCATTTAAAACGGTTTATCTGCACTCCATGGTGACCGACGCTAAAGGCGCCAAAATGAGCAAATCCAAGGGTAATGTTATTAATCCTTTGGAATTGGTCGACAAATATGGAGCCGATGCCCTACGTATTTCGATGGTGGCTAGCTCGGCACCAGGAAACCCCATTGCTTTGAGTGAACCTAAGGTAAAAGGCTATCGCAACTTTGCTAATAAGATCTGGAATATCGGTCGATTTATTGACCTTCAGACAGCTGAACTCAACGAGTCGCTATTTGAAATTAATGAACAATCAGCGGTTGAACTACCGGAATCAGATCAGCAAATTTTAAGCAGACTCAATGAGATTATTGCCCAAACCACCGAATTCCTTGAAGCTTTCCGCTTTAGCGACGCCGCCCTTGGTTTGTATGATTTCATCTGGAATGAATTAGCCAACACCTATCTAGAAGAAAACAAAAACCGCACCGACAAACATGTTTATTTAGCTGTCATAACCAAAATTTATCTGACCTGCTTACAACTTCTCCACCCTTTTATGCCGTTTGTAACCGAAGCAGTTTGGCAATATTTACGGCCAGGTGATGAGTCATTAGCTTTATCGGCGTGGCCTAAAAATTCATAGTTTTTCAAGATAAACGCCAGCGCGACTTTAAATTTTGAATTTCGAGTTGTTATTAATTTTTAAAAATTGAGACTGAAAACTTTGATTATTTAAACCTATAAGCAAGTTGACCAAGTCGCCACTAAAATCAATGACAAAAAAACTCTAAATAAAAAACGATCTCTAACTTCAAACAGAGAAATTAAAACTCAACCCCAATGAACTGGTGAGCTGAGTGATCTGAGCTAAACCTTAGCTGACGGTTATCAATTTGTGGTTCCGGCGCCACCGTGCTAACCGATCGCTCACCCACATCAATCACATGAACCACCTCATCGCCAGATGTGCCGGACTGCTTTTGTTCAAATAAGGCATAGGTTTTTAGTTGAGGTGAAAGTGGCACTTCATAAAAAGCGGTAACTACTACCTCACCTTTAATTGGAACTTCTACGTAATGACCAAACACCTGTTTACCCTCTTCCTCAAAGGATCTAACCGTCTGCAAGTTCACCGGCTGGCCACCAACTGATAATGACCGCAATTCGCCCCCCCGACTTACATAAAGCCTCAAGTAAGTTTTGTACTTGCCCGCCGGCCAGGCTTCGCTCTGGGAAGAATTTTGCAGACTAATGGTGCGGGTATGCCTGGCGCGGTCGCCCAAGATTTCAACCTGATGATCTATCGTCCGACTAACAAACTGATTAGCTTTATTCACGCCAACATTCGCCTCAACTTGCATAACGGTGTCAACAAAACAATTTTCTGGACTAAAGACGGCCGGACAGGCTGGTGTGCGCAATTCTCCGTTCCAGCCCAGGGTTGAAAAGGTTTCTTCTAGATCAGCTTGGGAAAAACTCAAAAATAACTCGGCTGATTCTGCTGAATCAACCAGCGCCTGTACCAGCTTAATTTTATTAGTATCACCATAAAACACCTGGTTTAGAATCTGAGTTGAAACCGCACTTAAAAAGTCTTTTTTACCATTGGAACCTGGGAAAAAATTAATCTCGGAGTGTTTTTGTGCCTGCTCATACAAGTTATCAGCCGTGATGACCTCGTTGTAATCTACCACCTGAAGCGGCCCCGTCACCTCCATCAACCTTTGAGCCACATTTAAATTAATTGCCACTACCCCATCAACTTCAACACCTATGGATTTGTCCAAAAACCAGCTGGCGCGCTGAGCCACTGTTGGAAAGTCCGGACTCCAGTTGACGTCGCGTAAAAACCACTGCTCTTCACCCAAATATTGAACAATTTCCTCTGGCGGTGTCACAAATCCATTTAATTGACCATCTGCTTCGTAGACATCCTCAACCTTAAAATCAAGTAGTTTTCCATCCTTAATCGTGAGCAAGGCAAAAGAGCCGATAAAGCCGCCGGTCGGTCTCAGCTCAGCGTTGTTTTGCAATAAAACTAAATAGGTTTTAGTTGAGTCCTCACCCAATAACTCCGGTAAAACCATACTAACTTTTTGAGCAGTTAATACGCTTTTACGCAAATCTGGCAACTCTTGTTTTATCTGATGATCTAATTTAGATAACAATTCCAATTCATACGGATTTCCTAGCTGAGATAGCTCGGTCTGCAGTTTGGCTAACTGGGTAAACAAACCCTCAAATTGACCAGACAAATGGGTGAAGGTTTCCACACTCTCGCCTTCGGCCTCGCCAACAAACTGACGATAACCGCGATCCAAATCGGCGTACAAAACCAGGCCAGAGTTAACAATCTCCAGCGACTGATCGGAAACCTCGAGTAGGCGATCAATGTGAGTCGTTTTTTCTGATCCCTGAGTCACCGCTACTGCCGGTCTAATAAATCGGTAAATTTGCTGATACTGATCCAGCTTTTTATCAAGAATCTGATATCGCTCATTGGCTGAAACAAGGCGATTCTGGCGTAGATCCTCAGCCAATGACTCAACCTGAACCGTCACCGTGGAAACTTCAGCTTTAACAGCCATCACTGACAACCAAATTGAACCGCCAATAAAAATTACCGCCGCACTTAGTCCAATCAACCAACGATGCCTTTGCCATAAAGCAGGCTTTGAAGGCGCTGAGGCCTTTAAAACAGCTGGCTTTACCCTATTTTGGTAGAACCTTTCAATACGCTCAACATTTTGCAATTTTATGGCCTTAGACGGCGAGATCTTTTTGAAACTTTGTTTAACATCATTTTCTCTTTCATGCCGTGGCCTCTTAACCGCTGGCGACTCGGGTAGCCCCCGAATCCTGTCTTGACGCCAAAGTTTATTAAGCGCCGACTGACGCGACTCCCAATAATCTGGTGGCTCAGAGACTGGGGATGGAGATTGTTTGGGTTTGGAAGCTGAGGCGGGCGTTTTAGTAAGTGGTAAATCAGTGGGCGGTAAATCATTAGGTGGCGAATCAGTATTTGGTGAATCAGCATTTGGTGAGTCAGTAGGTGGTAAATCAGATGGATGTGTGCTTGGGAATGGCGGGCCTATTTGAGGTGACTTATCAGCTACTACTCGACTTTCATCACTCAGATTATTTTCCAATGATTTAGATTTAGATTTGGATCTGGAATTGATTTCTTGCGTAATCGCCGGCGCCTGTTCCGTCTCCACCCGATATTTAACTTGAGGCGGTTTAGGCCGCGCTGGCTCAGGTGGTTTATCTCGGACAGTTTCTACCACAAATCGCCTCGGGGAAGTCTTGTTTCCGGACGAGCTAGATGTGTCAGATGACACCGGCTGGGCAGATTGAACAGGCTGTGGACTGAATATCTTCGTTTCACCGGACTTAGAAGACTCGTTGGCAGAATCTTCTTCATCCACTACCTGCACTAAGTAGCGGCGCATAGGTACAGTGTAGGGGTTGTGGGGACAATTGTTAAGCAAGGCCCTAAAAACCTCAAAACATTAAAAAACAACAATTACCATTGTGTGAAAACATTTTGAGTTTTTTTTAGTTAATTTTTGGAGAATTTTGCCCGATGTGTCCAGATAAGGGTCTTTGAATAACGAATTGTAATACTACCAAATAAAATCCGAATTGTCAATAACTATTTCACGTTCTATGCCCTAAAATGCAATATGCTGTTCTAGCTTAACGAGAATTTAATAGCATTTATTCTACGGAATCAAGAATTTCATTAACTTTTGCGTCAGCCAGGTGGTTTTCAGCGCGCGGCACATGTTTCAACTGATAAGGAAACGGCAATTTAACTAACAATAACCTTACCTTGTCCACTAATGGTTTCAATCTCTCCTCTTTAACCTTCCAGTTGCCAAGCACCTGCTCCACCACCAATTTAGAATCTAGTTTAACAATTAGACTTTCTACCTTGGATAAATTATTAAAGGTAAGCAGAGTTTCCAGGGCCATAATCAAGGCTTTGTATTCGGCTTCGTTGTTGGTAGTTGAACCAAGAAATTCACCGTCATCTAAGACAATATCTCCATTGTCATCAAGAAATACAAATCCGCTGGCGCCTGGTCCGGGATTGCCGCGACTTCCGCCGTCGGTGTGAATAATTAGCTTCATGCGTCTATCTTATAGCTGTCTGGATAAACTACCAAGCGTCGGTCTCTACCCTCGCCTTCACTGCGGGTAAAAATGCCTTCTTCTTCAGATAAAGCCTGATGAATTACGCGGCGCTCATAGGCCGCCAGCGGTGGCAAATCTATTGGTCTCTGCTCTTGGCGCGCGCGCTCGGCGGCCTCATAACCAATCTCGGTTGCCCGCTCTTCTCGCTTGCCCTTGTAGTCATTAACGTCAACCACAATACGCTTATCATCCAGCTGATCCTGAAAAGTCAGTGACATTATCTGGCCAAGTGAATACAGAGTTTCGCCTTTATTACCAATCATTTTGCCAGCGTCATCTTCAATGACGTCAACCATCACAAAAATATATCCCTCTTCTTCAACGATCTCGACTTTTTCAGGCTGGATTCGTAATAGATCTAATAGTTGATCGGTATATTCCTGTACTGTCATAAACTCCTTTTGCTTACTTCTTGCGGTTCTTGCGCTTGTTTTTCTTGCTTTTTCTAGCAGTCTTTTTCTTTGATTTAGTTGAGGTTTTTGGCTTTGTTTTCACTGGCGCTCTTTCAACAATTTCAGCCTCAACCGCTGATTCTGTCTTAGTTTTAACACCACTGCCCTTTGAACTAGTATCAGCAACCTTCATAAAGGCAGAGGCGAAATCTGCTTCAACCTCACTCTTGCCGGATGACTTTTTAGGGAGTTTAAATAATTTGCTTTTGCCACTAGTTTTTGACTTAGATTTAACTTTAGATTCAGCTTTATCCTTTGATTTATCAGCCAATTTGTTTTCTTCAGCTACAGCTTCCAATGTTTCAACGGTGAAATCCTTTTCTTTATGACCCGGAATATATTTGGCCAAACCCCCTAGCCCACTGATAAAGTATTGCTGAACAACACTAAAAACAGTAGTTGTCACCCAGTAAACGGCTAATCCAGCTGGGAAGGTGGCGGCAAATACGCCGGTCATAACCGGCATTACATACATCATCTGTTTTTGCATCATGCCAGCCATGTCAGCCATGCTTTCTTCTTTTTCATTGGCTTTTCTGGCTTTTTTAGATTTACTCTCATCAGGAATGATATTCCTGGTATTGGCGCCAGGCATAATCATCATAGAGAGTAAGAACTGCGTTCCAGCGGCTAAAACAGGCAGAATATAAGTTGTGTCGCGCTGAGTTAGATCTAATCCCAAAAAGTAAGTGTTGTTAGTTAAGCCATTGGCGTCGTCGCCCAAAAATTGTCTTAACACCTGGTAAAGTGCAATTAAAACCGCAAATTGCAGTAAGTAGGGTAAACAACCACTAAGTGGATTAATCTTATTTTCCTTATAAAGCGCTTGCTGGGCTTGGGCTAAAGCTATTTTGTCATCGCCAAATTTACCCTTGAGAGCATTCAATTGAGGCTGAAGCTCGCGAATTTTATTTTGCGACTTCATTGCTGGTAAAGTCAGGGGGAGTAGGGCGGCTCTAATCATTAAAGTCAGGGCGATAATGGCTAATCCCATATTGCCCGTAATGTTATTCAGCTCAAATAATAACCATACCAGAGGTTCTGTAATGATATTCATATGCGTTAACTCGCTTTCTGACTTTTTGACGCTTGGAGAAGAGAAGAATTAGCTGTGGCAACTCCAGATACGCCGCACAATTTTTCCTAGTGCCGGAATTGTAGCATGCTCACCCAACATTCGCTCAGCGTAATGAGAACAACTCTCATCATATTTGCATTGACTCACCGCGCCAAAAGCCGAGTGGAGTAGTGGATCTAAAATTAATTGACGAATCCGGCGATAGCCACGAATAAATAGTTTTAAGAAATTGTTAGTTTTATTAGCTTTATTAGTTGTTTGCTCAGAGATAGTTTTATTTGTCATAATTTTTGATTAGTTGTCTTTTTTTTTCGGAATTTAAAATTAGACAGTGTTTTTTAAGTAATAATTCTGCAGTTTACTTAAAAGCTGTTCTATTTCCTGTTTATATAGCTGATAATCTTGCGGACGACCTTTTACTAATATGGCTGAAGAGTAGGGTAGGGCAAAAAGTGCCGGAAGTTCTTGTTTGATAGCCATAGACGCATGCCTCAGCTGACGCTTTGTTTTGACGCGCTGAACCGCTCCACCGTGACGTTTAGAAACAATAAAGGCTAGTTTAAGTTTTTGCTCATCCGGATTCCGTCTAAACAAAAGTCTCAAATGACGGCTAGACAAAGATTCAGCTTCTTTAAAAAAATCTGTATTCTGTCGCAAATTTGGGCGGCTGTTTTTAGGTAACATAATCTGAGTATTGAGTATAGCGCTTCTAATTTATTTTTTTTTGACTGACTCAGGCTAAATTAAGTCTAGTAAATAAAATGGGTTGTCCGGCTATTAACTTCTTAATTTTCTAGACATTATTCACAATTAAAATTCCCGGTCACTAGACAATTAAGCAGACACAAATTAAACAAATGAACTAAAAATATTGATATTAAGCGGCCAAGCGCTGACGGCCTTTTTGGCGGCGGCGCTTGAGTACAGCTCGACCAGCTCTTGTTGCCATCCGGCTAAAAAAGCCATGGCGTCTGGCTCGGCGAGCTTTCTTTGGTTGATAAGTGCGTTTTGACATAGAGGTGGAATTATATCATGGGAAATTTAAGTTCTAATATCTGGTTTAGAGATTAATTAGAGATTAATTGAGAGTTTAACCAAATACCTAATTACTCCTGTAATTTAAAAGGCATAATCAGATAAAGCTCGCGGTCGCTTTCAGCATCAGAAAACAAAACTGGTTTTAACGATTCGTTACCCTGAATCCTGATTTCTTCAGCTTCCGTAGCGTTTAAATAATCCTGGACGTACTTGCCATTACAAGCAAAACGAACCGGTTCACCCTCAATTGAGTTACAAGTTAATCTAGATTCCGTTTTCCCCTTAGTATTAGTTTGAGATGAAATTACCAAGTCTTTTTTATCCATGTCAAAAACAATAATGGATGAAAATTCGCGGGCAAAAATCATGGCCTGATTGACACGCTGAACCAGAGATTCTTTATCAACTTGCAGTGAAAAAGCAACGTTATCCGGAATAATTGACTGATATGGTGGGAACTCTCCCTGAATCGCGCTAACCTGCAAAGCTGTTTCACCAAGGTCAAATAAGATTTCTTGCCGATCCGAATCGGTCCAGCAAGTAATAGTTGATGCTGAATCTTTTTCTAAAATGGCAAAGAAATCTTTGAGGACTCTGGCCGGCAACAAAAACCGACCTTCCTCGTCCAGAGATAAGTCAACTTGATTTCGATAGAGTCTAAATCCATCAGTTGTAACTAAAGCATTCGGCTGAGACATTTCCATCGCTAAGGATGTTAAAACCGGTTTAGTTTCATCTGTACTAGCGGCGATCAGAACGCGCTGGCCATATTTAACGAATTCCTCAACTGGCAAAACCAGTTTTTCTTTAAGTTGATCCCGATGAAGATCTGGAAAATTATCAGCCAACATAATGGAAATTTGTGAACGGGATCTTTTTTGAACGATTTCCAAGCTATCCTCAGTTAGATTAAACTCAATTTCTCCAGCTTCTAAAGATTTAATAATTGAGAGCATTAGACCTGCCGGAACTGCGCAGGAGCCAACTGACTCAACTTTTGCCTCCACGCGACTTTCATAAACAACTGAGCCAGAACTGGTTCTAATAATTAATTGATTATCCTTTAAAGCTGACAGGTAGTATCCGCTTAAAAGAGGAGACGAGCTTTTATTAGCTGTAAACCTACTTGCTGAATTAAGCTTAGTAACTAAGTTGGATTGTTCGATTATTAACTTCATGTATATATATTCTAGTAGAAGTAGTAGTAGGCGTGCGAACAAGTGTAAAACTCCGCCGGCGCCGCTCAACTAGTTCGTTTTTGTTTCGTGTGTGAGTGTACTCTATCAGACAGTGGATACTTTTGTGGAGGAGTAGGGATAACTTATTTAAAAAGCGAATAACTTTTTCTTGGATGATGGCTGATGGGGAGAAGTGGATAAGTTTTACCGCGGTTACTCACAGGATATCCACCGAATTTATTCACAATTGTGCATAAGTTGTGGAAAAATAACTTATGGCAATTGAGTAAAATGCGATTTTTTATCTGGACACCCTTTCTTTTTTGTAAAATTAGTTATCCTCCGAGTTGTTCAATATCCATTGCTTTTTACTAATTTGATGTGATTTTGCCAGGTAAAACAAACATTCTTATAACAATTAGAATCAAGTTGACAGGAAATCGAGGTGGAGTAGGGCAGGGCAAAAAAACTACATTGCCGACAGCGAAGACCGGATCGCATTGACATGCTGATTGATAATTGAGCTATCGGCCATTTCATTCTCAATTTTAGAAACGGCGTGCATAATTGAAGTGTGGTCGCGCCCGCCAAAGGAATGGCCGATTTCTGCGTAGGGAACATCTAATTCCGATTTGAGTAAGTACATAGCGATGTGGCGGGCGGTGACGTAGTCTTTCTTGCGAGATGGGCCGCGGAGAGTGCTGGCGCTGACGTGGAAATGTGACGTTACCGCCCGTAAAATAGCAGATGGTTTAAGTTTTTTTCTTGAAATTACCGGCCGGCTTTCATTGCCTAAAACTTCCCTGACTAAATGTTCATCAAGTGGTTTGTTTTGAAAACGGTGAGCGCTGTGGAGTTTGTAAATTACACCTTCCAATTTACGGGTGCTCTCCACCTCCGAGGCAATAATTTGAGCCAAATTCATTGGTAGATCAAGTCCCATTTTCTGCGATTTGATAAGTAAAATTGCTGTTCTAAGCTCAAAAGTCGGTTGCTGAATATCAATTGTTAGGCCGCCCTCAAACCGGCTTCTTAAACGGTCCTCTAAAGGATGAATTTCATAAGGTGGTCGGTCAGAGGTCATAATTACCTGCCCACCACTTCGGGTAATGGCGTTAAAAGTGTGAAAGAACTCTTCCTGAGCCGTATCTTTGCCGGCAATAAACTGAATATCATCAATTAGTAAAACTTTAAGCCGGCGATATTTCTCCTTAAATTCCAAAGTACGCTTACTACGAATTGCCCCAATGATCTCATTTAAAAATTCTTCACCCATGCAATAAGTAAGGGGTGTGTCAGGATCATTTTTGAGAATAGTATTGCCAATCGCCTGCATTAAATGGGTTTTGCCAACACCAACTCCGCCCCACAAAAACAGCGGGTTATAAACTTGCCCGGGGCTAGCCGCCACGGCGCTGGCGGCCGCATGAGCCATTTCATTAGAGCCCGAAACGGCAAAACTGTCAAAGGTATAATCCTCGCGCAGATGGGCTTTTTGGGCCGCCAGCTTGTGGCGGTCAACAGTGGGAATGCGGATTTGAGCCTGACTAAATAGAGAAGGGGCGTCGCTAGTTGCGCTGGATTTTTTAGAGCCAGGTCTTGATGGTCTACTGGAGTCCGGGCTAAAAAGCGGCGAATTACTGGGGCCGGTTTGATGACTAATATTGGGATTAATTTGCGCGTTTTGATAAGTTGGATGGGTTTTATTGTCAGCTTTAGAGCGGTTAATAAAATTGGAGTGATTATCATCTTCTTCCTCAATTGGCTGAACATCTATTGTATTTGACTGAGAACCATTCTCATTTGACAGAGTATCTTTTACAGCGGTATTTCCCACCCCACCACTAATATCAAAAGTCAAATCGCAAGCACGCCCCGTAGAGCGATCAATGATCTGTTTTAACTGAGCATAACAGCGCATTTCGGCTTGCTCAGCCACATATGGACTGGCCGCTGAAATTTTAACTATGGCGTGACCATCTCCCACTGCCTCAATAGACTCAATCTTTAATGGCTTAATCCAGGTTGAAAAACTAGAGGAGGACATTGATTTGGATAGATCACGTAAGACTGCGGACCATACAAGTTGAGGCTCAGTAGTTGTCATAATAATTTCTAATTCAGGCAGGCTGGTTTTAAAATTACTTGAGGTCGCCGGTTGAAAAGGTGAGTGAATTTAGCGACTCACTCCTCCAGATAAACCCTCAGCTCCTCCATGTAAAGTTATCCACAATATATCCACAATCGGGTTGGGTTGGCAAGGGGGAGAAAATCTCGGTTATTAAAGTTGCATATAAGCAAAAACCATACTAATCTGTGTAAGTATGGCAGAAGTCAATCAATCTTCGATTTTAATAGCTGGTGAAAATATGTCGATGGATGACATTAGAGCAAAAGCAGAGGAAACTCGGGTTCAGCCTGAAAATCAGAATGATGGAAATGATAAAGGTGCTGACAACTTAGCGACTGGGTCTGAAAATGAAAACAATCTTCCTCAGAACCAGGATTTGGAAGAAAATTCAGAGCAATTTGTAGGGAATTTTAATATTGAGCAATTAGTTGAGGGAATAAAAAGAGATGATGAAGAATTTAAACTGGAAAGGCGTGTTAATCTCTTATTAAAAGAGCACTTTGACGGCGATAATCCCCCTCTAGCAGAATTTACTCAGCTTTTAGACAAAGTTGAGAGTAGATTTAAAAGCGATCTTCAAAAGGTTGAAAAAAGTGATGATTCAGGAAAAACTGAGGATGTCAATAAAAAAATAGACAACATTCGAAGATTAAAATATCGCATTTCTTCCATTATTCAAGAACAAACAAAAACAATGCTGCTTGAAACCGAGGATATTGAGGTTGAAAAATTTAAAAACCAAACTTTAGATACTTTGGCTTTTTTAACAAGCTTTCAAGATCATGCCGAGCTCGAAAGACTGTTTTTAACAGGCTCTCAAGACGATCAACTTTCTTGGGAGGAGCTTCAAAATGATAAAAAATTGTTTTCAGAGCACTCAGCCTGGTTTTTATCTAAGTATGAGACGACATCTCATTTGCTAGAAGTTTATCTGCAGATTGAGGATAGTGTGGCTCGACAGGGGTTGTCAGAAAAATGGGATAGTGAAAAGCAAGCCTCATTTTTTTCTTCATTTAAAGATATGCAAAAAGGCGTTGATGACTGGTCGGAGGGAATTCCCGGTGTAAGTGATTTTATTTCATTAATATTTGCAGTTGATAAATCAGGATTTGGCTACGGAGACAGGTTATATAGAGATGGAGTTGAAGCCAAAAATGATTTGGAAGACACAACAATGGAATTCTTGAAAGCCTCAATGGAAAGTGAAGAAGATAAAAAAAAGTTTTACCTTTATTTGTTTAAAGAAGAAAAGAAAATTGAAGAGATCAACTTGCAGACTGAAGTACGAGATCTTCTATCCGCTCCTAAAAAGGCAGAGGATCCTGAAGAAAAAGTCAAACTTATTGAGGACATTAAGGAAAGAGTTGCTTATGCAATCAAAAAAAATCTTGAAGGCAAAAAATCGGATTTGCCTGACAAAAAATCAATAAATTTGTCTGCTGAAGTAATTCAGTATCTTTTGGAACAGTCCGCGAGAGTTACTTTTAAGAAAGAAGATTAGTGTTGGTTGATTGATGTTAAAATAAACTTGATTATGTCGCAGATTGAAAGTATAAACCCCTCATTTAAATTTCTGCGCGATATCGCAATGAATAAAGCTGCTTATGATGCAAGTGGAATTGCTTCACCTGATTTTCACCCAGGTATTTTGAAGGCAGGAACGCCTTTTAGAATAATTACTGATAATTTAGCATTATTAATTCACCAGGCCAGGTCAGGAGCTTTAAGTGAAAATAATCAATTAGTAAGGCTAAATACAATCAGGGAAACCACTAGACAGCGAATAAAAGACATTTCGGTCGAAAAGGCGGTTCCTGGAATTTCTAAGGATGAAGAAGAAAAAATGTTGATTGAGGAAAAACTTTTAAATCAGTTGCTCGAACTAATGAACGATGAAGATTTATTTGTCAATAGATCATTTGAAGAGTGGGCTGATAAGTTCATACCAAAGAGAAAAGCTGCAGGAAGCATAGATTTAAGTCCTGAATTTAAGGAAATTGATGAACTATTGCGACAAACAATTGTTGACATAGAAAACAGGACAATTGATCAGGCTGAACAACTCAATCAAGTTAGGATAATCATTTCTCTCACAGAGTCAAGAATTAATGAGATTGATGATCAGCTACTGACCTTTGACACAGAAAAAAAGTCCCTGGAAAAGCAGAGGGCAGCCAATGATCTCGTTGGAATAACAGATTCAGACTTGGAGGTAAGACTACAGAAAATTATTGATGATGTAGATAAGTTAAATTTAGAACGTCAGCTGTTAGAGATTATCAATAATGCCGCTCATACCAATGATATAGAAGCAATTAAGGCTGCACTTTACGATGAACGTAGAACAGATCTTCTTGCTAAGCGCGCGGAAAGAGCTGCTAAAAAAGCAGCAGATAAATTAGACGCAGAAGCGGCAAAGTTAAAAGAGCGCAAAAACCGCGAAATGAGCAATCCGGCTATAAATATTCTGGTTCAAAATGGGGCTGAGTATATTTTAGAAATAAAAGATCCGGTTGAGCGGTATGAAGTTATTAATAGACATCTTATTTCATTAGCAATGGAGAAGGCTTTTGGACAGAGAGATCCTGAAAGAGGTGTTATACCCCCTATTGGAGGTATAGCATTTGCACTTACAGAAACTGTCGATGCTAGCGCCATTCCATCTCAGCAAATGACGCTTAAGCAAGTTATTGAAGCATATGACTTGCAAGTTGACCCAGAATTTAGAGGAGCGGCACTTATAGCTAAAGATGAAATGCTAAATGGGTATTTGTGGATGCTTGATCTTCTAGCAACCGATGGTACTAGGGCAATGGGGTCAAAAACTGTTGAACAGTATGAAGAATTTTATTCTTCTGACGCAAGAGAGAATAAATGGTTTCATCCAATTGTTTGGAAATTGTTGGCAGAACTTGCTGATGATAGATTCTTATTGCCCCTCCATATTGAGAGTCAAAATCGCTGGGTAGAAGGGTCAGAGTTTGGACCTGATAATTTGCCAATCGGCGAGCAAATACGCATAGCTTTGCAACAAGTATTTCTTAGAGGGAGGGGATATAACAGTGTTGATGAACTAGAAAAGCGTGAACAAAAAATTCGTAATGATCAGGGCTTACCACCTGACATGGCAATTCCTTATTCAGATCAATATACAATAATTGAACCTAGTATTCCTTCGAGCTTAAGACCGGGTTTCAGGTTTGGTACTCATAGTGTTAAACAATTGGTAACTAAGCGTTTAAAGAGGTCTGTTTTACCTACTTCAAGCGTGATATCAGATTCTTTTGCCAGGGCTTTGGCAAGAAGAAATTTAGTTATTACACAATTATTGCCTGAGAAGATTCGTGAGTCAGTGGAAAGGAAAATTACTGAGATTGAGTCAAGGGGATTATCGGAACCAAATGGTTCTAGCGTTATGGGTACTTTAAACCAATTCTTAGATGCTAAAAATGAAAGTCTCAACAATGAAGAAGCCAAAGCTTTTAATGATCAATTTGATCCATCTATTAAGAAAGGAGTCGCAGAAGCACTATCCTCAAGTGCAATGGAGGCAATGTATCCGTTTTCAACAATTGCCATGTACTTTGCTGAGTGGATGTGTGAGTTGGGATTAGAAGCAGACTTTCAAGATGCGAGACTAAAAGGAAAAAAACAAAACTTTGGATCTCCAGAAGGTGTTGAAAGAATGCAGATTTTGATGAATCCGATTCTTGCCGCCTTGAAGTATCTAAATGGTGAAAGAGATGAAAAAACTGGTTCTATTAATGAGTCTCTAATTTTAATGCAATCCTTCTTTTTAACCTTTTTTGACTATTTTGTCCTAAAAAATAGGCATGGTGTAGTAAGAACTCTTAAAGATCATATTACTCATGCTCGTAGTTGGGCTGACATTCCATTTGATCAATTACCTCCGGATGCTACTTATCAATGGCTTGGACATATGAAGCATATGTTTGCCTTGGCTAAGCGCTGCATGAATGGTTTTTCATCAGGAAATCTGCTTGAGTTGGGATCTTTGGATTTTAAAACGAATCAGCCGGCTAAAGTTAATGGGCGATTTGCAGCTGAAGTAATTGATACGATCAGAAAAATTGACACTTACTGGATGATGTATGATGAAGCCGGAGAACCAATTAATCCGGGTGTGTCTAAAGAGGAAGCTTTGAAATCCGGCCAGTTTGTAAGAATAATTGTGAAAAAACCAGGTGCTACAAATTCATCTGGAGATGGTGATTATAAAGAACTACTCGTACGCTCTCACTTGTTTATTCAAATGGAACCAGTAGATCTGGCTTATTGGATACCAGATGAGATGAAGAGGGACAAGAGGTATAATTCTTCAGCTCTTCATGTAGCAGATGATGGGGTTAAAGAAATGGTATTTACAGTTGTTCCGCCAAATGGTGGTCCAATAGTTAATCCAAAAGATTTGTTAGTTAAGCATAAATTTACACAAGTGATGACAATGGCTTCGTATGAGGGGGATGTTATCGAAAAGTTAAGTCCAGAAGACTATCTATTACTTGGTATTATAGTTTCTGCTGAAATTCGAGAGATGTATCGTAATCGTAATTTTGATGGTGTGCTGGTGGGTCCCCTGGTGACTGGATTTAAGAAAATATTGAGAGTTGCTCACAAAGAGGGCTGGATTGACTCAGTTGAGAAAGAACTTCCACACATCGAGGGACAAAACTTATTTACCAAGGCTCAATTTATGAAACTTCTCAAGCTTATGGGTGTTAAATACACATGGGGAGAGCTATTTAATTCAGGAAAGACCTTAATGGGTTTGTTTCAGTCAGAAAAATAATTAGGTTATAAAAAAGTTTCAAATTTAATTAAATGGTTATGGAGCAACAGCCCCACCTCCCTGTGAAGGATTAACGGGCTCACCACTACTGGTTCTGTTTGTGGAAGCCTCCTGTCGCTCGCCGTCTCTCTCAAGCTGCTTTCTTGCTCTTTGTTGCTCAATAAACTCATTAACCCTAACGCCTTCTTTGTTGACGCGAGAAACAACTGGCGTTACTGGTTTTAAAATCTTTTCATTAATCACTTTTAAAGGCGGAGAGGCAGCTGTGTATGCTCCTCCGAATGCCCCGCCGAGGCCAGTACCAAGTATAGCACCGGCACCTTTTGCAGCCCACCTGACCGGTCGACTACGATCTTGAGACAATTTGTCGCCTGCTACGAAACCACCCGCCATGCCGGCGCCAGCTCCAGCGGCCATATTGCGCAGACCTGTTTTAGCTCCTGGAACGTACTTATTTCCTTCCCAACCTTGCTTGAAGTTCCCTACAGCTTTGTCTTTGAACTCATCAAGCGGTCCGCCGGAGGCGCCGAGAGCTTTCTTGGTCATATTTACGGCTTCTGGTAATAGCATGATAAAGCCAATGGCTAAGAGTCCCATGATGCCATTGCCTGAGACATCACCAGTTAATAGAAGTGGTAGTCGCAGGCCTGCTGTGCTGGGGTTGTTTACATCATAGCCAACACCAGGCTTAGTGTTTTTACCAGACAAGGTGAAGGCCATAAATAGCATAAACACCACCACGACAAAGGGAGCTAAGCCGGCAATTAGATTTTTTAACCACTTCATAAAGGGGTCTTTGCCAGGGATTGCACCTTGGAGAAGGACAAATGGGCTCAGTACGACATTAATTACAAATCCAGCGTAGGACATTAGAAGCTGAAAGAAGACTCGGAATGATTGAATTAGGATGGCGACACCAATTATTAGGGTAAATAAAATGTCTAAACCAAAACTAAGAATACTTCCTAGCCACGATCCTGGATCTCCACCAAGGAAAGGAATGCCCGTTAAAGCTTTCATTACTATTGTTGATAGAGCATTTGCCGCATTACCGGCTCCTCCAGCAATTACATATTGGAATAAAATGGTAAATAAATTGGTGTCTAGGGCAAATTCTCGTAGTGTAGGGTCGCTGGCGATTTTAAAATCTATTGGTTCATTCAGTAAACTACTAAAAATTATCACCACAAAATAAATAGCCCAGAACATCAGGTCGACAATGAAGCCGGCAATAGCGTAGGAAAAAGTAATTAAGATTAAGGTAATAATCAGACGGGGGAGGGCACTTTGCACCGTTACGGCTACATTGCCACTGACTTTTTTGCGGAAAATAATCAAAATACCAATCGTCAAGAAAATCAGAGTTAATAAAAAGTAAGCTACATCTCTAAAAGCCGCCCAAGTACTAAGAATAGGACTTAGAGCGCCAAAGCCAACTCCAAACCCCTGAGCGTAAGCTGTTTGCGGAATCAGTGGAGATTCGTGCATGATGTATGCGATGTATTCTGAACCAGAAGCTGGAGGATTGCGAACCAACTCGGCGGTTAGAAAAGCGACACCGCCTATTAAACCTCCATTATTAAGAGCGTTGTCGAGAGTTCTTGGAGTGGAGGAGGCGTAGTGGGTACTTCCTGGTATTGCTGCGCCATCTGGGTTTTGCACCAACTTTGATGGGCT
Organism: uncultured Pseudomonadales bacterium; assembly: GCA_964603945.1. Taxonomy (GTDB): domain Bacteria; phylum Patescibacteriota; class Microgenomatia; order UBA1400; family UBA1396; genus UBA1396. The sequence goes on along the minus strand of CAZRWP010000003.1, from coordinate 16,440 downwards.
AACTGAATTTACCAACATTACACTGATCGTGGTTAATACATAAGCAGTTGTATTTGCCAGGTTAGGAGTAGGTGAGTTGATGGCGGCTTCAAAGTCATCTCGACTGAAGGTGGCGCCTCCGATTTCAGTTGTTTCATCGTCTTCTGGATCAGCCTGTGCCAAAACTGCCACCGGAGTTAGCAAATTTGTCGCCAGCCAAGTGACGGCCAATAAAAAGGAAATGGTCTTAAATAGCCACCGGTACATGTAAAACTATTGTACGTGAAATCTCGAGAGACACAAGAGAGCGAGGTGGACAATGGCTGATTAATTTAAGTCTCAATCTAGAGACAAACTAAAGTTTAAAATGCCGCTGACACCGGTGAAAGTAGCAATAAGATTGAGTATCCAGAAGGCCATTAAAGCCACGACAATACCAATGATGGCGTAAGTCAGGGCTTGCTTGCCGGCCTCAGTGCCCTTGCTACTGCCGCCGCTGGTTAAATATAAAAAGGCACCATAAATAATCATGACAAAAGCGGCTAGACCAACAAAAGTGACGGCCACATTTAAAACATTGGCGAGCAAGCACTCAATTCCTCTAAAGGTGGCGACTTCTTTTGTTACAGCATTTGCACTCTCGCCCATTTGAACCGTAGTAACACAGCGACCCTGTTCCCAAGCGCCTTGCGCCCAAGCAGGCGAGGCAGTTAGCAATGAAGTTAAGGCAGTTGCGGTTAAAGTTGATCGGCGGATGAATTTTGACAAAGTCATAGTCTGCGGAAATTGTATCATTCATTCGCGTCATAATAATGGACAAGGATCATCCTTGCCCCTCCTTTTGCCTGGAAGGATCATCCTAGGATGATCCTTCTTGAGGAAACCAAGCGCAAGGATGATCCTTTGTTATCTCATAATCATTACTCAAGGTATAATCGGTGATTCTGGAAGTATTAATATAAATATCGGGAAAAACTAAAAGAATATCAAGCAAATCATGTCAATCCGTAACTTTTCGATTATCGCTCATATTGATCATGGCAAAACGACGCTGACGGATCGCCTGTTGCAGGCGACCAGCACGATTGGCGTACGTGAATTTTCCGAGCGCCTAATGGATTCAAATCCGATTGAACAGGAGCGCGGCATCACTATTAAGATGGCGCCGGTTCGCATGAATTGGCAGGATCCTCGGACAAATAAGCGATATCAGTTAAATTTAATTGATACACCAGGACATGTTGACTTTAGTTACGAAGTGTCGCGTTCGCTGGCCGCCGCCGAGGGAGTCTTGTTGGTGGTTGATGCGACTCAAGGTATTCAAGCCCAAACGCTGGCTAATTATGAAAAAGCTAAGGCGCTAAACCTAAAAGTTATTCCGGTTGTTAACAAGATTGATCTGCCGGCCGCCGACGTGGAAAGTGTGACGCTAGAACTAATGGAGACATTTGGCTTTGATGAAAGCGATATGGTTGAGGTGTCAGCTAAGTCAGGCCTCAATGTTGACCGCCTACTTGAAGTGATAGTCGATAAAATTCCTGAGGCGCCAGAGCCGGTGGACCAGGCGGCGCGCGCCCTGGTTTTCACCTCGCTTTATGATGTCCATCAGGGCGTGATAGCTTACGTGCGGGTCATCGAAGGCGAACTGCGGCGCGCGCCTCTCTCCCTCTTGGCCAATCATCACAAATTTTCCCCCACCGAAATTGGTTTTTTTGGCCCAGACCGCCGTTCGGTTGAGTCGCTCAAGGCTGGGGAAGTTGGCTATATTGCTACCGGACTCAAGGATGTCGCCATGGTGCAGGTTGGCGACACCATCACCCAGGCTTCCAACGCGGATAAGGTAAAACCACTGCCGGGCTACAAGATTCCTCAACCAATGGTCTATTTGGATTTGTATCCAACCAACGGTGATGAATTTATATTGCTTCAAGAAGCGATTAACAAACTGCGCCTGCATGACGCGGCCTTACAATTCACCGGTACTCACTCAACTGCCCTGGGAAATGGCATGAGGGTCGGCTTTTTAGGAGTTTTGCATGCAGAAATTGTTCAAGAGCGCCTGGAGCGAGAATTCGATTTAGATCTAGTGGCAACCGCGCCATCGGTGCCTTACGAAGTAGAGTTGACCAATCATGAAATTGAAACAATTCATCATGCCAGTGAATATCCGGATCCCAGTCAGGTTCTAGAACTGCGTGAGCCAATCACTAAGGCCACGATCTTTACGCCTCGCCAGTATTTGGGCACGGTTATGCAGTTAGTTGAAGATCATCGCGGCCGCTTGCAGGAAGTTGCTGATGTCGGCACCCGCGTAAAAGCCGTATTCAAAATTCCCTTAATGGAGCTAATTGTGAATTTCCATGATCAACTGAAGTCGGTTTCCTCCGGTTTTGCCTCTTTGGAATATGTCATTACCGGCTACGAGTCCGTAAGCGCCGTTAAATTAAACATTATGGTTCATGGCGAAGAAGTAGAGGCTTTGTCGCAAATCGTGGTCCGCGAACAAGCTGATAGGATTGCACGCGCCATCACGAAGCGACTCAAAGAAACAATTCCCCGCCAGCAATTTGAGATCCCGATCCAAGCCGCCATCGGTGGCAAGATTATCGCCCGGGAAACCGTTAAGTCCTACCGTAAAGATGTGACCGCCAAGCTATATGGTGGCGACAAAACCCGACGCGAAAAACTGCTCAAAAAGCAGAAGGCCGGCAAGCAGCGCATGAAAGAAATCGGACAGGTGCAGATTCCGCAATCGGCTTTCATGGCCGTGCTTAAGCGTTAAACAAGTTCGCCTCAATCTGGATATAGTGATTATCTCCAGATTGAACCCTTGTCAAAATTCTAATATTTCAAGATTTTTTGTTAGTTTTTTTGGTTAAATTAGGGCAAGTTTAGGGTCTAAAAACTAATAAAAGACAAGGGTGTGATCTGGGCATAGCTGTTATATCCAGATTGAGGCGAACAATGCCAGGTGTGATATCTTATGCCCAGATGCTTATTAAAGGGCTGTGGCTTCAGCATTTTCGATCAATTGAGGAACAGGTCTGGCAGTTCAAGCCGGGCCTCAATGTTTTTGTTGCGCCCAATGGTTCTGGTAAATCTAATTTAATCGAAGCGATTCGCTTATTGTCTACCGGTAAAAGTTGGCGCACGGGCAAAACCGAGGAGCTGATTGAATGGCAAGCTGACCTGGCGCGCCTCAAATCGACCTCTCTTCATGAGAGCGGTGAGAAGGTGGAGCTGGAGCAAGTCCTGACTCACGGCCAACTGCAAGGCAAGAAAACTGCCCGACGCACCTACAAAATTAACGGGGTAGGGAAGCGGCGCGCCGACATTGTCGGCGAGATGGCGACTGTGCTGTTCACGCCAGAGGATATGTTGATTTTTCAGGTGGGGCCAGCGGCACGCCGCGAGCTCCTGGACGATATTCTCACTCAAACGGATCCCAAATACCGTCGTGCGCTCACGCAGTATGAGCAAGCTCTGCGCCGCCGCAACAAGCTAATCCTTCAACTACGCGACCATGAAGCCACTCGTCAGGACTTTTTTTACTGGGATAGATTGCTAATCCAAAACGGCACCTACCTTCATGATCAGCGCCAAACTTATCTCAACTGGCTCCAGCTTGATCCGGGGATTCGTGAAAAATATCAGCTTGAGTATGATCACTCCATAATTTCTGAAGCCCGTCTGCGTCAGTATGCCAATCAGGAAGTGGCGGCTGGACACACATTAGTAGGTCCGCATAAAGATGACTGGCGAATTATGATTGAGCGCAACGACGATTGGCGCGACATTACTACATTTGGTTCAAGGGGTGAACAACGCCTCAGCTTGCTTTGGTTTAAATTAAGAGAAGTGGAGTATTTGCGGGAAAAACTTGGTGAAGATCCGATTTTGCTTCTAGATGATGTTTTTTCAGAATTGGATGATGAAAATTGTCGCTACCTTTTGAAAGCTACCAAGGGAATTCAGGCAATTGTTACGACTGTCCCCGGGCAAGAAGTGCCTGAACAAGTGAGTCTAGATGTAGAAATCCTCAACCAAGCCAAAACAGCCTAATCAGCCAATCCTAAATTAGTCAACCCTAAATCAGCCAATCCTAAATCAGCCAAGCCAAATTCAGACTTCAAATTCAGCCAACCCACAAACTCAGTCCCCTCAAAATCAACTCGCCCAAATCAACCCACAAACTCAGTCCCCTCAAAATCAACCGATCCAAATTTACCCCTCCACAAAAAACTCATCCCCCCAAACTCAGCCCTACGTAGAACTTCTTCGGTTTTGTACTTATACTAGTTAGGTGATTCAAACTTATCTTGCACAGATTTACGAACCGCCAGCCGATTCTCATAAGGGAGTCAATGGTCGCACTCTAATAATTGGCGGGAGCGATCTGTTCCACGCCGCCAGTCAGTGGAGCTTTCAAGTTATCTCGCGCATTGTTGACATGACGTTTTACAGTTCAGTGGCGGAAAATAATGAAATCATTCAGGAGGCAAAAATCGGGATTCAGGATGGAGTGGTGGTTAGGCGATTGGATTTGTCTAATTATTTGCAGGAAGCTGACAGCGTTTTGTTGGGTCCAGGTATGCGCCGCGATTTTCGTTCCAGATTCAAGCTGGAAAAGATGAGCAGTTTGCGCTGGGAAGATCTTAATGAGCTGGACTGGGAGTTTGATACTCAGGCTGTTACAGCGGTAGTGCTTAAGCATTTTCCTGATAAGCATTGGGTAATTGATGCCGGCGCCTTGCAAGTTGTTCGGCCTAGCTGGTTACCACCTAATAGTGTTTTGACACCTCATCAGCGGGAATTAGCCGATTTAACTAAAAGACTTTCGCCTTCCTTGGCAAATTTTGCTGATCAGCTTAAAGAAGTGCAGTCAGAATTGGGAGTGTGGGCATTTGGCAAAGAGCAGTCGCTGGAGCCAGTGCTGGTTGAGCGGAAAGATTTAAATAAATTTCTCCCATCAGATTTAGCGGATTTGATGTTGGCGGTCTCGGTCAAACTAAACAACGCCAATCTAATAATTAAAGGACAGGCTGATTTGATCTGGAATAATCAGCAGATTGTGGCGGTGGTCGGCGGAAATGCCGGCATGGCCAAGGGTGGTACTGGCGATGTTCTAGCTGGCTTGGTGGCAGGCTTGGCCGCCAAATCAGAGCCATTTGCTTCGGCGGTTGTGGGTAGTTATCTTTGTAAATTAGCTGGTCATCAGCTATATACCCAGAGTAGAGCGATGTACAACACCTCGGATTTAGTTAATCAGCTGCCCCTAAGTTGGGCTAATTTAATGTCGTCAGTGAATAAAACTTAATCCAATTTTTATCAAATTGCCAAATCTATTCTTGATTTATTCCGGCATGAATCAACTCTTCCTTGCAATTTCTGCAATAAAAGGTGATACTTAACCCGAAGACCTAATGTGATCGCCGACCACCTTCACATCAGGACTTAAAATATTCTCTTGCAGGAGGAAAATATACCCATGTATCAACCAAAATTTCAGATATCACACAATCTTCTTCAATACATTTCCAGTATCGAGGCCTCTCGCGAAGTAATTCGTCACTCGCCAATTGTGCCAGCTTGGGAAATGAAATTTCAGCAAGAAGCCAAGGTTAGAACGGTTTATCATGGCACTCGCCTGGAAGGTAATGAATTAAGCGAAGAACAAGCAGAAAGAGTCCTCTCAGTTGAGGGGACAAGCCCAGATGAAGTAGCCAGCAAGGCTGGTGTAGTTGGTAAGGAGCGCGACATTCAGGAAGTGCTGAATTACCGAGCGGTTTTGGATTGGATTAATGACTGGGGTAAGAATCTCAAGGGTCAGCCAGTCTACACCGAAGACATGCTGAAAACCTTGCACTCAATCTCGGTGCACCGAATTGTCCCGCCTGAACAATGTGGCGTTTACCGCACCCAAAGAGTAGTTGTTCGCAGTGTGGAAAGTGGTCAAGTGGCCTACCGACCGCCGGCTCCGGAAGAGGTTCCTCAGCAAATAAGTGAATTTTTGGGCTGGATCAATAATTCTAGTTCTTTAAGTTTGCATAAGATTATTCGAGCTGGGGTTATGCATTATGAATTAGTGAATATCCATCCGTTTATTGAGGGAAATGGCCGCATGTCCCGCGCTATGGCATTGGCCTTGTTATATGCCGAAGGCTATGACGTTAAGCGGTTTTTCTCTCTGGAGCAATACTTTGACAACGACATTGAAAACTATTACCTAGCGATCAAGTCAGTTCAGGAAAGTCCTAATAATGACATGACATACTGGTTGGAATACTTTTCCTATGGTTTGGCGATTGAGCTTGACCGAATTAAGCAGTCCGTTTTAAAACTGTCACAGGATTTCCGCATGCAAAAGAAGCTTGGCCAGCAGGTAGCTTTAACCGAGCGTCAGCTGATTATCATGGAGTACTTGCAAGAGCAAGGTCGTGTCACCTCATCTGATTTAAATGAGATTTTGCCGATGGTTTCAACCGACACCATTTTACGTGACCTTAAAGACCTGATGGATAAGGGCCTAATTCGCAAACATGGTGTGACCAAGGGTGTGTCTTATTCATTGACCGATGTGGCAGTTTAATTTTTTTAAACCTGGAAGGATCATCCTTGCCCCTCCGCTTGCCTGGAAGGATCATCCTAGGATGATCCTTCTCAAGGAAACTAAACGCAAGGATGATCCTACTTTCATCAACCTTCCAGGTATACTAACGGTATGACTTTTTCAGAATTCTCTCAAAAACTATTAAAGCCGCTAGAGGCTACAAGTAGTAAGTTGGAACAAACAGCTCTGCTGGCGGAATTTTTAAAACAACTTCAGCCTGATTTGGCGGAGCCATCAGAAGTAAAACCTTACCTATATCTAAGCTTGGGTCAGCTGGGTCCGGTCTATGCTAATCCGCAGACTAATGTCGGAATTGCTTTTATGTTAAGAGCGCTGGCTCAATTACATCCCAGTGAAGGGCAATCATTATTTGGTGATGCTGGCGCCGATCCCACCGAACTCAAGCGACTAAGTAAGCGTTATAAACAGTTGGGAGACATTGGAAGTTTGGCTCAGGAGGTAAAAGAGCAATTTACTAACCAAAGTTATGCGGATAATTCTGAAAAATCGAATCTAGATGTTTTAGAAGTTTTTAACTTTTTGATTGAGCTGACACAAACTTCAGGCGAGGGGAGTCAGGAAGAAAAAGTGTACCAATTGGCGCAATTGTTCAAACAAATAGATCCGCTGTCGTCGCGGTTTGTTTCGCGCATTGTTTTAGGCAATTTGCGGCTCGGATTTTCTGACAAAACCTGGTTAGACGCACTGTCTTGGTATCTATCTGGCGACAAATCGCATCGGGCGGTGCTGGATCAAACTTACCAGCGGCATCCAGATATCGGCGCTATTGCGGAAAAGGTGGTAGGCGGCGGCCTGGAAGCCGCCGCCCAACTCGACGTAACTTTGGGTGTGCCAGTAATTCCTGCGTTGGCGGATAGGTTAAAAACCTCTCAGGAAATGATCGCCAAGATGGGTGAGGTTTTTGTAGAACCTAAGTACGATGGTACGCGCGTGCAAATTCATTGGGACGCTGACAAGCAAGAACTGCACACCTTTACCCGTAATTTGGAAGAAAACACCTTAATGTTTCCGGAGCTCAAGCGCTTGCTGGAGGATATAAATGCGCAAAGTGTAATTTTGGACTGCGAAGCTGTCGGTTACGATCCGGCCACCAACGGCTTGGTGGTTTTTCAGCAGACAATTAAACGCAAGCGCAAGCATGATATTGAGGCTGTAATGGCGGAAATTCCTTTGCGCTTTTTTGTGTTTGATCTATTGTATCTGGATGGAAAATCACTTCTCCGTTTCCCGCTGGAAGAACGAAAAGCCAAGCTAAAAAGTATTTTGAGTTCAGTTCGCTCGGCTGATTTGGTGTTGTCGCCTTATATCAAAACTAGTGATCCGGTTGAACTCCGTGAGTTTCATACAGAGCAGTTGTTAAATGGTTATGAAGGGGTAGTGGTTAAAAAACTGCAGGGCAATTATGAGGCCGGTCGCAAAGCTTTCAATTGGGTTAAATTTAAGGAAGCTGAAGGAACAACCGCTAAACTTTCCGACACCATTGATGCCGTGGTGGTTGGTTATTATTATGGTCGCGGCAAGCGGACGGCTTTTGGTTTAGGGGCATTTTTAATCGCCATTCAGAATGAAAAATCAGATCACCTGGTAACTATTGCCAAGATTGGCACCGGCTTGACCGACGATCAATGGCGAGAGATGAAACAGCGTGCTGATGATGTGCTGGCTGAGCGCGGAAGTGTCTCCGCCAATACAGCCAATTTATCAGTAGAAATCCCCGATCTATTAACGCCAGACGTTATGCTACCGCCCGGAATTGTGGTAGAAGTAGCCGCCGATGAAATTACCCAATCTCCTACGCACACCGCCGGTTTGGCCTTACGGTTTCCTCGTCTGGTAAAGTTTCGCGATGACAAGTCAGTTGAGCAAATCACCACGCTAGCCGAAATGGAAAAAATAAAAGTCGCCTAATCGCACTGAGATTTATCAACATATGATTACCACCGAACAAATTTACGAGCGGCTAAACCAGGTTATGGATCCGGAAACAAATCTTAGTTTGGTGGCTATGGGCCTAATTTATGACGTTAAAGTTTTGACGCCTGATCAAACGCAAAATGGCCACGTAATGGTGCAAATCCGTTATACCCTAACCACGCCTGGATGCCCGCTGGCCGGATCCTTTCAGTATATGATTAGATCTGCCTTAGCTGATTTGGCCAATGATGATCCCGCCCAAGCATTTGACCCCAACACCGACATTTCACTTGAATTAACCTTTGACCCGCCTTGGAGCCTTGAGTCAATGAGTGAGTCAGCGCGCGCTGAGCTCGGGTTTTAAGCTCTATCAACTATTACCCACAACTAGACTCAATCAAGTTAGAACCCTAGAATAAACTAAATGTATACCTTGTACACTTCTGATACTTGTCCGCGCGGTGTAATGGCCAGTCACTTTTTAACCAAGCGGTCTATTGAATTTACTGAGGTTAATCTTGATCATCCAGCCAACAAAAACCGCGTCGATCAACTCTGGCAGTTAATGAGAGCTTGGCAGGAAGATCCCCGGGCAATTCTCAAGTTGCCGGTTCTGACGCTTGCTGGTTCTGCCTCAGCCAGATCAGAAGAGGCGAAGGCCTTGGGATTTCAGACTAGAGAATGGGAGGGAATATTTTCACCGGTCGGCCAGTTTGGAGAAAATAAACTTGGCCAGCCAGGCATGAGTCAAGCTGGTCTTATTAACCCAAATCGAGCTGAACAACTTGGTGCAGTTCAATCTCAGATTAACTCAAATTCTACAGAAGGGAATAAATGAAGATTACACACATTTATATAGGCAGTGACCATGGCGGGTTTGAACTTAAACAAAATTTAGCTGATTGGTTGCGTCAGGAAAACTTTTCAATTACGGATTGTGGGGCGACCGAATTGAATCCAGAAGATGATTATCCTGAGTTCGCTAAGCGGGTCAGTCAGCCAATTTCTGATCAGGCAGAAAGCCCAACCCAAGACCCAACCGTTATGGGAATTCTGCTTTGCCGATCTGGCGTGGGTATGGCCATGGTGGCCAATCGTTTTTCATCTGTGCGGGCGGCTATCTGTCGAAATCTGGAAGAAGCAAGTTTGGCGCGCAGGCACAATAACGCCAATGTTTTAGTTTTAGAAGGCGACCATTTGTCGCCAGACTTAGCGCGCGAGATAGCTGAAATATTTTTTACAACCGAGTTTGACGGCGAGCGCCACGCTCGGCGCCTAGAACAGATTGGGCAAATCGATGAGCAAAAAACAAGTACAGTTATCAGCTAAAGCAGATAAAACGTTTGTTATGGTAGGATGAATTCTTCTATGCAGAACATTATCCCTGGTATTCTCAGCGACAATTATGATTTTGTGCAGGCCGAAATTGCGGCTTTGGCTAAGCTGGAGCCACAGCCTCAGCGAATTCAAATCGACATTTTAGATGGCGAATTTATGCCGGAATTAACGATTGAGCCCAATTTCCTTATGAGCATGAGCCTCTTTGATTTGGAAATTGACCTGCATTTAATGACAAATGAACCAATTGATTTTGTCAGTGAAGTTGTAGGTCTCAGTAATATTAAGAACATCATTGCCCAGGTGGAGAGATTGCATTCGCAGTCAGAGTTTATAGATGAGGTGGTGGCTAGCCATTTTCAACCAGGATTTTCCCTGGATTTATATACACCATTTGAAGAAATTCGGCCTGAAATTTTAGATCAGCTTAAAGTTGTCCAGATTATGGGAGGCAAGGCAGGCTCGCAAGGACAGGAATTTAGCCATCAAGTATTGGAAAAAGTCCAGCAAGTTGCTGAAACCAAGGAGCTTCTAGGCCTGGATTTTGAAATTATGGTTGATATTGGCATGAATCCTCAAACAATTCCTTTAGTTTTATCAGCTGGTGCCGACAAAGTAGTGGTTGGTTCGTATCTGCAAAAACCTGACCGCCAACAGGCGTGGGAAGAATTATTGGAGGCAAAATGATTGATGAGACAACAGAAATCGGAGCAGTTATAGAACAAGGCCTCAGTCCAAAAGTTGAAATTAACAGTGTGGCTATTTTTGGCTCAGCTGATTTAGAGCAAAGCGACGCGGTTTGTGTGGCGGCCGGCGAGGCGGCGCGCCGCCTGGCAGAACGCGGTTACACTATTGTCAACGGGGGCGGGCCGGGAGTAATGCAGGCCGCCACCGCCGGCGCTGAGGCAGTTGGCGGTAAAACGCTGACTGTTACTTACGCGCCAGAAAACGCGCCGCACTTTGAAGGTACGGCCAGTGACAATCAGGCCGATGAAACTTTGCAAGCCAAGACTTATGTGGAAAGAATCGGCATGCTCATCGCCAAAGCTGATGCCTTTGTTGTTTTTAAAGGTGGCACCGGCACCATCAGCGAATGGGGTTTAATCTGGCTCTTGGCTCATATTTATTACGGACAACACAAGCCGTTTATCTTGTATGGCGATTTTTGGTTCGAGGTTGTGGGCATGGTACAAAAGCATTTTCTAATTGAAGAAGTGGAGATGAAAGTTTTCCGCATCGTTAATTCAACTGAAGAAATGCTGTCTGCTCTAGATGAATTGCAGTCCGCCAAGCAAGAATTACAAGACAATCCGCCCAGTGAAATGCCTGAGCCGGCACTTTAGGTTTGGTTTAACTGATCGCTTGGCCAATTCTCAGTTATGACTAGATATTTTGTTAAGGCAAATTCTCAGTGGCGACCAATTCTCAACTTCTCAACTATGTTTAATTATCAGCTACGACCAAATCTCAGTTATAAAAAATTAACAATTAAGTGCCAGCCGGTACTATAGCTAAAGACCGTGTTATAGAATGGAGTAATGTTTGACACGATTTCGGTCGGCTCTGCCACATTAGATATTTTTCTAAAATCAAGCAAATTTAACCTAGTTGACGAAGTGGCAGGCATCACGGCCGAAAAAGCGCTGTGCATGCCCTATGGCGACAAATTAAATGTTGATGATTTTGCCATGCAGTCAGGCGGCGGTGCCACCAACACGGCCGTGGCCTTTGCCAGACTGGGTTTTAAAGCGGCTGTGATTAGTGAAATGGGTCAGGATTTGCCGGCTCAAGTTATTCTGCAAGAGTTAAAAGCGGAGAATGTTGATGTCTCTATGATGATTCAGGAGGCTGATGAACGAACCGCCATCTCCGCCTTATTGGTTTCTGGTGAGGGTGGGCGTTCCATTGTTACGGCGCGTGGCGCCTCCAAACTATTAACTGTCCAAGATATCCAATTTGACAGATTGCAGGCTAATTGGGTTCACATTTCATCGCTTGGCAATGTGGAGCTGGTCAAGCGCTTAGCTGAGCACTGTAAAAAAGAGCGAATTCGTTTTTCCTGGAATCCTGGCGGAGCTGAGTTGGACTCGATGGCTAATGGTGAGCTTCACCTGCATGAAATTTACCCAACTTTATTTATGGTTAACGAAATTGAAGCCAGTCAGCTGATTGAGGCTGGCTATGATTTGGAAACAGCTGGAAGCACGGTCGTGGTCACCAATGGACCAGAAGGTGGTCGTTTTTACGAAAAGTATGCCTGGCAAAAATATACTTCTGATCCAGTCAAAGTTGTTCAGGAAACTGGCGCCGGCGACGCTTTTACGGCCGGCATGGTAACTGCCTACCTGCACGACCGTCTCACCCCTGAAGCCATTAGCTGGGGTAAGGCCCAGGCTTCTTCAGTTGTTCAACATATGGGCGCCAAAACTGGGCTAAAGAACGAACTTCCGTGATTTTTTGACTTCAAATTTAAAATTGCTATGTTATTTTTCTAAATTTTATTTGAACTCCCCGCAATTCAGTCGTGATTAAACTGATTATTAAATATAATCGCCGACATGCTCCCAATTCAGATAACCCGCCTCAATCGGGTTGCTAAGAATATACTTGCGAACTCTCTGCTGATCCCGAAAATCCGGTAGTAAAATTGCTTGATAAATCCCCTCAAATACGTGACCGGAGTGATCATGCTTTTTTGAAATATACATGCCAAAGCTCGTGCCGATTGATCTCATGAACTCCGTCATGTCACCGGCATTTTCCTGATATAGCTTGAAGTGAAAATGATTTTCAAGCAAAGCAAAAGGTGTAATTTTTATTCTGCCGGGATTTTTTCTGATCCAGCTACGAGCCATCTTCCTGAAAACCCAAAAATCCTGCTTATTTCGATAAACCAGATTTTTGTAAGCTCCACGGTTATAAACGTGGTACCAGGTTTTAGGTTGGAAGTCCTTGATGGAGTGTTTGGATGGCATAAAGTTAAGCTATCAAGAGAAACTTACAAAAAAAGAACAATGAAGGATCATCCTTGCCCTTGGTTTCCTCGAGAAGGATCATCCTAGGATGATCCTTCCAGGCAAGCGGAGGGGCAAGGATGATCCTTCATATTCTCAACTTGCTCTCGGCGGAAACTATGTTATACTCCATATTCCAAGCGACTCAAAAGGAATGGGTATTTACTTACAAATATCAAATCACAAATCATGGAAGGGACGAGGCTAATGAGCCAAGTCGTTTTCATGCCGAGTTTGCTTGTCCAGGAGACTAAAGTTTTAGTAGCGGCTTTAAACCAAGTTTTTGGCCAAACTAAAATCAGGTCGCTCGTGAACAAGTGGAGATCTTTTTATTGCAATTCAATGCAAATTTATTATTTGCGTCGTAACTAATAGGCTACGATGCAAATTGCCAGGCTGAATATGAGTCAGCCATTTCATGTTGACTGATCGTGTGTATCAGTATATGAACTAACGTCTATGGTGGATGCCTAGACAAAGCATGCCGATGAAGGACGCGCTACACCGCGAAAGTGACCGGGAAGCTGTGACGAAGCTGTGATCCGGTCGTGTCCGAATGGGGAAACCTGACCTCTTAGGAGGTAGTTCCAACTTTTGTTGGTTCGGTAACCTGCAGAACTGAAATATCTAAGTACGCAGAGGAAAAGAAAACGTAAGAGATTCCCTTAGTAAGCGACGAGCGAAAAGGGAAGAGCCCAAACCACTTCGGTGGGGTTGTAGGGGTTCCAATATGGAAAGATTTTCTTAGCAGAACACTTTGGAATGAGTGACTATAAAACGTGATAGTCGTGTACGCGAAAAGAAAATCAATCCTAGGAGCTACCTGAGTAGGTTCGGAGACGGCAAACTCCGTTCTGAATCTGGGGTGACCACACTCCAAGGCTAAATACATGCTTTGATCGATAGCGAACGAGTACCGTGAGGGAAAGGTGAAAAGAAGGGTTTAAGACCCCATGAAATAGATCCTGAAACCATAGACTAACAAACAGACAGAGCCCCCTGCCTTGTGCAGACGGGTGATGTCGTGCCTATTGAAGAATGATCCGACGAGTTATATGTGTCCCCAAGTCTAAGTCGTTGCCACGACGGAGGCGGAGTGAAAGCGAGCCTGAATAGGGCGCTTAGGGGCCATGTGTAGACCCGAAACCCGGTGAGCTAACCATGCCCAGGCTGAAGGTAGGGTAAAACCTACTGAAGGGCCGAACCAGTGTACGCTGAAAGGTGCTTGGATGAGGTGTGGTTAGAGGTAAAATGCCAATCGAACCGGGAGATAGCTGGTTCTCTCCGAAATATATTTAGGTATAGGCTCGAGTTAAGCAATACGGGGGTAGAGCACTGGTCGCGGCCTGGGGAAGTAATTCCTCAGTCGCAGTCAAACTCCGAATACCGTATTTGTGTTTCTCGGGACTCAGTATCTGGGGGCTAAGCTCCAGAGGCGAGAGGGAAACATCCCAGACCAACAGCTAAGGTCTCTAATATCTACTTAGTGGTAAATGAAGTCATTGTCCAAAGACACCTAGGAGGTCGGCTTAGAAGCAGCCATCCTTGAAAGAAAGCGTAACAGCTCACTAGCCGAGGACAATGGCGCAGAAAATGTAACGAGGCTCAAGTAGATAACCGAAGCTTTGGATTTTCGCGATTCTTTTAGAATACGCGGAAGTGGTAGGAGAGCGTTGTGTGTGCTTTGAAGGTGGCCCGTAAGGAGCTGCTGGAGCGATCACAAGTGAGAATGTCGGAATGAGTAACGAAAAGGAGGTGAGAATCCTCCTCTCCGAATGACCAAGGTTTCCGCACCCATGTTCGTCATGTGCGGGTTAGGCGACCCTAAGGTGAGGCCTACGGGCGTAGCCGATGGATAACCGGTTAATATTCCGGTCCTCTTTTCTTTTGTTTGAGTTGGGGAGGGACGGGACGAGAATACTCTGGCGCAGTGATGAAGTTACTGTAGTTTAAGCAACAAAGCAGTCTGTATAGGCAAATCCGTACAGGCGTTTATCTGAGTTGTTAATACGAGTGACCCTTTTAGGGTCGCGAGCAGAGTGGTTTTTGTCTCCAAGAAAAGCTTCGCAACGAGAAAGAGAGGAATCGTACCGATAACCGACACAGGTGGTCCAGTCGAGAAGACTCAGGAGAGCGGTTGAAACTTGCTTAAGGAATTCGGCAAATTAGCTGGGCGTACGTTCGCAAGATGCCCTCCCGGTTCAGCGATGGATCGGGCGCAGCGAGAGATTGTGGGGGGACTGTTTACCAAAAACACAGGTCTGTGCAAACTCGAAAGAGGATGTATACGGGCTGAAGCCTGCCCAGTGCCGGAAGGTTAATGGCGTGGGTGTTACGACATTTGTTGTAATGCTTGCAAAAGAAGCCCCGGTGAACGGCAGCAGTAACTATAACTGTTCTATGGTAGAAATCGCTGCCATAGTAAAATCCCACCAAATGCTGGAAACTCTGAGAATCCGAGAGTACTATGGTTATATCTATCCTTAGATATGCCAAGTGAAAATCTCTTCGGTGCAGACAATCAGCAGGAAAGACTTTTTCTATGATGGAAAAAGAATCCTCAGAGACTATACGTGGGACTTCAAAGAAACTTCTTCGGAAGAATCGGCGAATGAAGATATAGTCCGATCCCTATGGCGACATAGGGAAGGTGCAAAATCGCGCACTTTTCGCCCTTTGGGCGGATAACAAATGTATCAGAATTATCTGATGAATGAGCGAAATTCCTTGTCGCATAATTGGCGACCTGCACGAAAGGTGTAACCATCCTACAACTGTCTTGAGCAAGTGACCGGTGAAATTGAAATGGCTGTGAAGATGCGGCCTTCTGGCAGAAGGACAAAAAGACCCCATGAAGCTTTACTATAGTTTGACACTGTTTTTCTATAGGGAGTCGTCGAGTATAGGCGGGAGATTGCCACATTGTGTGTAATCGTCAGTGGAATACCGCTCGCTTTCTATGGAAAATCTAACCCGACTGGTCTGCATCGACCAGGGGGACACTGTTTGATGGGTAGTTTAACTGGGGAGGTTGCTTGCTAAAGAGTAACGCAAGCGTACAAAGGTACCCTTAGTCCGGATGGAAATCGGACTGTAAGCACAATAGTATAAGGGTGCTTGACTGTGAGACATACAAGTCGAGCAGAAACGAAAGTTGGTTATAGTGATCCTCGTGTGATTTGTGGAAGTCACCGGGCTTAACGGATAAAAGCTACTCTGGGGATAACAGAGTCATCGCACCTAAGCGTCCCGAGCGACGGTGCGGTTTGCTACCTCGATGTCGGCTCATCGCATCCTGGGGGTGTAGAAGCTCCCAAGGGTTGGTCTGTTCGCCCATTAAAGCGGTACGCGAGCTGGGTTCAGAACGTCGTGAGACAGTTCGGCCTCTATCCTCTGTCAGCGTTGGATTCTTGAGGGAATTTGCCCGTAGTACGAGAGGACCCGGGTGAGGTAGTCCCTAGTGTTCCTGTTGTCGCCGTCAGGCGCAGCGCAGGGTAGCTACACTACTGATGGATAACCGCTGAAAGCATCTAAGCGGGAAGCCGGCCCCAAGATAAGGAATCC